>JALSHD010000120.1 GCA_026982395.1 Chromatiales bacterium
CAATTTCTTCGTTGTCGCCCCGCCGGGCCTGCTGGAGGGCTATCCCGTGAACTACATCACCGGATTCTATCTGCCCACAGCCCAGCACGACGTGCTCAACCGGCTGGTGCAGCGCTTCCCGAACATCACCGTGCTGGATGTCGCCGCCATCCTGAATCAGGTGCGCGCCATCATCGAGCGGGTGATACTGGCGGTGGAGTATGTCTTCTTCTTTACCCTGCTGGCGGGGCTGATGGTGATGTACGCCGCCATCCACGCCACCCTCGACGAGCGCATCCACGAGGCCGCCATACTGCGCACTCTCGGAGCACGCCGCAGCCAGCTGTTGAGCAGCATCGTGTTCGAATACGCGGGGCTGGGGCTGCTCTCCGGGCTGGTGGGCGCCATCACCGCCGGAGCGGTAGGGATGGTCATCGCCAGGCAGATCTTCGACCTCACCTACATCCCGGGGCCGACCCTCTGGCTGAGCGGTATTTTGGTCGGCACCATCGGCGTAGGTCTGGCAGGAACCCTCGGCACGAGATTCGTGCTGAACCAGCCGCCGTTGAAGACGTTGCGAGGGGGGTGAAGCTCGGCGAGCAAAAAGGCCGTCAGCTGTATCGGAAAAGCACCATCTACCGACGATCCTTTATGCCCTTCATGTTCTTCATGGTATAACTAGTACTCCGTCAAGGTTATAAATCAGGATTCAGTTGGTCTGTCAGCGTTCAGGGCAAGGCGCGCCTCGCAGCGAATGGCCGTCGCCCTTTGCAAGAGGCGCAACGCGGCCATGGACGCTGACAGGCCAACCCTTCGGGCGCTCCTGTGGTGTCCCGCGGCGGCGTTGCAGTGTTTGGCAATGGAACAACCATTGCCTGCACACTGCGCCTTACCGCGAAACACCACAGGAACGCTGAATCCTGATTTATAACCTTGACGGAGTACTAGCCCCCGGAACAATCATACGGACAAATATCGTGTTGCTTCAGGTCAATAACCTCAAAACGCACCTGCGCAGCGGCGGCAAGCTGGTGAAGGCGGTGGATGGTGTCAGCTTCGGCATCGACAGGGGCGAAACCTTCTGTCTGGTGGGGGAGTCGGGCAGCGGCAAGTCGGTGACCGCCCTGTCGGTGATTCAGCTGCTGCCGCGGGAGATCAGCTCCCACCCGGCCGGCGAGATCCTGTTCGACTGGCGCCATGATGGCGGAGAGGTGGAGCAGGTGGATATGCTGACTCTGCCGGAGGAGCGCCGGCGGGAGATCCGCGGGGCGCGCATCGCGATGATCTTCCAGGAGCCGATGACCTCCCTCAATCCGGTGTTCACCGTGGGGGATCAGATCATCGAGGCGCTGCAGCTGCACAACCCGGAGATGAGCTACGAGCAGGCGCGGCAGCGGGCCATCGAGGCGCTGGAGCAGGTGCAGATCAGCAATGCGGCGCAGCGTATCAACGAGTATCCGCACCGACTCTCCGGTGGGCAGCGCCAGCGGGTGATGATCGCCATGGCGATGGCCTGTGAGCCGGATCTGCTGATCGCCGACGAACCGACCACTGCGCTGGATGTCACCGTGCAGGCGGAGATCCTGCAGCTGATGAAGCGGCTGCAGCAGCGCTGTGGCACCAGCATCCTGTTCATCACCCATGACTTCGGCGTGGTGTCACAGATGGCGGATCGGCTGGCGGTGATGCGCAAGGGGGAGATCGTGGAGGAGGGGCCGCTGCGACAGGTGTTGAGCGCGCCCAGCCACCCTTACACCCGTCAGCTGCTCGCCGCCCTGCCGGAGAATCTTCCCCGGCCGGAGGTACCGGAACCGGCCGCCGCCGACCGGGCGCCGCTGATCGACGTGCAGGGTCTTCAGGTCCACTTTCCGATCAAGAAAGGGGTACTGCGCCGTACCGTCGATTATGTGCGGGCGGTGGACGGTATCGACATGAAGATCCCGGCGGGACAGATCCTGGCACTGGTGGGGGAGTCCGGCTGTGGCAAGACCACCCTGGGGCGCACCATCCTGCGCCTGATCGAACCCACCGGCGGCAGGATCCAGTTCAGCGGAGCGACTATCAGTGATCTGCCGCGCGCCGAGTTGCGCCCGTTCCGGCGCCAGATGCAGATCATCTTCCAGGATCCCATGTCATCGCTCAATCCGCGCCTCACCATCGCCCGCACCCTGACCGAGCCGATGGCGGTGCACGGCATCGGCGAGAACGCCGAGGAGCGCCTCGAGCTGGCCCGCCAGACCCTGGAACAGGTGCAGCTGGATCCGGACTATGTGTGGCGCTATCCGCACGAATTCTCCGGCGGCCAGCGGCAGCGCATCGGTATCGCCCGTGCCCTGGCGCTCAATCCCCGCTTCATCGTCTGCGACGAGGTGACCAGCGCGCTGGATGTGTCGGTGCAGGCGGAGATTCTGCAGCTGTTGCTGGAGCTGCGCCGCGAGCGCAATCTTACCCTGCTGTTCATCACCCACAACATCGGGGTGGTGGAGTATGTGAGCGACGAGATGGCGGTGATGTATGGCGGTCGGATCGTGGAACGCGGCCCCACCGGGGAGGTGTGCAGCAATCCGCAGCATGAATATACCCGGACACTGCTGGCGGCGGTGCCGCGGGTTCAGATATGAGCTGAATGGCAGCTTACGGATTGGTTCTTTCGAAATCGAGTAACCATTTTTTTCGGTGCAGTCCGCCGCCGTAACCGGTCAGACTGCCGTCAGAACCAATCACCCGATGACAGGGAATAATAATTCCCACCCGATTGTGTCCGTTTGCTGATGCCACAGCCCGGACGGCTTTCGGGTTGCCGAGCGCAACAGCTTGCTGTTTGTAGGAGCGTGTTTTTCCATAGGGTATTTCCCGAAGCAACTTCCAGATGGCGTTTTGAAACTCTGTTCCCGGTGTATGCAGCGGAACTGAAAATTTTTTTCTTTTCCCGGAAAAATACTCCTGAATCTCGTATTGAACATGATCAAGATGATCGTTGTTCCCGGGAAGAACGACTGCATTAACTCTTTTGCACAAATCCCTGAATTCCGTCTCAAGCATTCTGCGATCAGTAAATTCAAGCAGGCAGATCCCGTCCCTGCTGGCGCAGGCGAACATGGGGCCGATAGGAGTGGTAAAGCGAACAATATTCAGAACGGTTTTATTGTTGGCCTGTGTCGGAGGTTCTCCAAAAATGGAGCGATAGCTTTCGTTGAAACCGCTCAACGAATCATAACCACTGTCAACTGCCGAGCTGGTGATGGTAGCACCTGCCTTGATGTTGTTATACGCCGTGTTAATACGCAGCATTCTTTGGTAGGTGTGAAAGGTCATATGGTGATTGTTTTTGAACCATCTTCGAATCTGGTTTGGTTCGATACCTCTTTGCCTCAGGTCATGGTCCTTGATGCGCAAGCAGGGATTTTCATGAAGCTCGTCGATGATGCGCCTGATATAGTCCGGTGTTTCACCCGGTTTTTCCATCGGCCTGCAAACCTTGCAGGGCCGGTATCCGTGTTGTAGCGCTTCCTGAGCGGTATCATAAAAAACAATATTTTCCGGTTTCGGTTTTCTGGCCCTGCATGAAGGACGGCAGAATATACCGGTTGTTTTGACAGCAGTAACAAAAACGCCCTCATAGAGAGGCTCTTTTTTGCCAATTGCCCTGTATTTTTCCTGGAAAGTCAGTTTGTTCATCCGGACTGGTCTGTTTCACTCAACGAGGTGGATGAGTCGAGTTTAACATTGGCGATTTTTTCCGCTACCGGAAAATTGACAACCATATTTTTCTGCAGCCATTCATTGTGAACAGGTTTTGGAGCGCGCTACCGGCAAGCAGGTTGAGGAAGTTGTTGGTGGTGGTAAAACTGATCGACAGAAAAACTGTATCCTTCATTACGGCAGTGCATTTTTACGAATGAAACTTTTTCATCGCGGGTAGTGCATAGCCACTGCTCTTTCCTTAATGGTTTTCTGCTGGTAATGGCCGTCAGTTGCAGGACCGCTATATTGATTCCCGTCCGGGGATCCCGGGCAGAGGGGTAGCTGAATGCCTCTATGCCGCTGTTCCGCATCTTTTCTCCCAATTGTTGTGTTGCCCGATAGTCGGCCGGATGAGACAGGCGATCTCTGAACTGATCAAAAGGCGGCTGTTCCAGGTGAATTCCATGAGCGGTTTTTATCTGCACGACAAAGCTGCTGTGTGCGGTATCCAGACGCCGTTTTGGCGGTGGTTCGGCCATGCCGTACCAGAACAGAAATCGATAATAGGCGCACTCTGCCAACGCTGTGTGGATGCGGCTGGAGGCGTAAAAAATTCCACCAAGATTTCTGGAGCCAAAGCGAGAACCATATTTTAACGGTGGATAGCGGAAGGGTGTTGTTATCAGGTAGTGGTAGTTGCCCGTGTTTTCCGGCAAAGGTGGTTTGCTGGCTTCAAGCAGCTGCTCCAGGATCAGTTGCTCGTCTGCGGAGTCGACCAGCATGTTGGTTGCCACCTGCTCCTGGGATTCCACGATACGAACAGGCTGTGCATGTAACGGTTTGATATGGGAGCTGCCGTTACAGAGTTGCCAGATATCATCCACGCTACACCTTGCCTCGAATGGCGTCGAGGTAGTCAAGCACATGCACCAGACCGGTAACGCTCTGGATAATATCCCGGGGGCGTCCTCCCAGGTGGTGGTTGAAGGTGTTCAGCCAGTGGCGCAGGGACTCCGGATCTCCGCCGGTCTGGACGTGCAGGGCACGGAAGATCCGGATCAGGCAGACTGCCAGCTCACCCGTCTTGGAGTGGGGCTCAAGCCGGCCGCGCCGTTTCAGGCGCAGGACAGAGGTGCGATCGATCCCGATGATCCGGCCCAGTTCCGCCTGGTTCAGGTTGAACTGTTCCTGTGCCCTGAACAGCGCCTTGCACAGAACATTTTCCGGTGCGACGGAGGGGAGTGCTGAAGTATTCATGTCTCATTCTCCTTTGTCTCTCCCGCAAATATAGCAGATATCGATGCAAACGCACTATTTCTTGATAATTTATTGCAAATAAACATCTCTGTAATCCCCTCTTCCGTAGCTGGTGCCTTGCCGCTGTTTTTTCTCCTCCTCTTTGTCCAGTGGTAGACTTCACTTAACCAAAGTTGATTTTTCAGGAAATACCCGTTGACACCATCTCTCTGGCAGTTCTGGATCGACCGCGGCGGAACCTTTACCGACATCGTGGCGCGGCGGCCCGACGGGGTGGTGGTCACCCACAAGCTGCTCTCCGAGAATCCCGAACAGTACCGTGATGCCGCCATTCAGGGCATCCGCGATCTGCTGGGGATCGCCGCCGACGAGGAGATCCCCTGCGGCCGGATCGGGTCGGTGCGCATGGGCACCACGGTCGCCACCAATGCGCTGCTGGAGCACAAGGGGGAGCCGGTGCTGCTGGTGACCACGCGCGGTTTCCGTGATGCGTTGCGTATCGGCTATCAGCAGCGTCCCGACCTGTTCGCGCTGGATATCGAGTTGCCGGAGATGCGCTATGCGGCGGTGCTGGAGGTGGATGAGCGGGTCACTGCGCAGGGGGAGGTTCTGTGCTCGCCGGATCGGGACACGATCCGCGCCGCGCTGCAGGCCCACCACGAGCGCGGCCTGCGCGCTGTTGCCATCCTGTTCATGCATGCCTGGCGCTTTCCCGCCCATGAGCGGCTGGTGGCGCAGATTGCCGCCGAGGTCGGTTTCGGCCAGATCTCCACCAGCTCCGGCACCAGTCCGCTGATCAAGCTGGTCGGGCGGGGTGACACCACGGTTATCGACGCCTATCTCTCCCCGGTGCTGCGCCGCTATGTAAACCGGGTTGCCGCCGAGCTGCCGGGAACGCGGCTGCTGTTCATGCAGTCCAGCGGTGGTCTCACCGGGGCCGGTTTCTTTCAGGGGAAGGATGCGATCCTCTCCGGCCCGGCCGGCGGGGTGGTGGGGATGGTGGAGACTGCCCGCGCGGCCGGTTTCGAGCGGCTGATCGGGTTCGACATGGGGGGCACCTCCACCGATGTGTGCCACTACCGGGGCAGTTACGAGCGCACCCTGGAGAGCTGCATCGGGGGCGCCAGGATTCGTGCGCCGATGATGCAGATCCACACCATCGCCGCCGGGGGTGGCTCCATCGTGAGCTTCGATGGCGCGCGGCTGCGGGTGGGCCCCGATTCGGCGGGAGCGGATCCCGGCCCGGCCGCCTACCGCAAGGGCGGCCCGCTCACCATCACCGACTGCAACGTGATGCTGGGCCGGCTGCAACCGGCGCTGTTCCCCGCCATCTTCGGCCCGCACGCCGATCAGCCGCTGGACAGCGCGGTGGTTGAGGAGAGATTCACCGCGCTGGCGGAGCAGATCGCCGCCGCCACCGGCACGGCGCGTTCGCCGGAGGAGATTGCCGAAGGGTGCCTCTCCATCGCGGTGGAGAGCATGGCCAACGCCATCAAGAAGATCTCGGTGCAGCGCGGCCATGATGTCTCGGAATACACCCTGTGCTGCTTCGGCGGCGCGGGCGGCCAGCACGCCTGCCGGGTGGCCGATGCGCTGGGGATGAAGCGGGTGTTCCTGCACCCCCTTGCCGGGGTGCTGTCCGCCTACGGCATGGGGCTGGCGGATGTGCGCAGGATTCTCGATGTCACAGTTGAGGTGGAGCTGAGCGGGCAGAGTCTGCCGGAGGTGCGCGCACGGGCCGCCGCGCTCTCCCGCGAGGCGGAACAGCAGATCCGCGAGCAGGGGCTGGAGTACCGCTCCATCACCACCCGGCAGAGGGTGGCCTGCCGCTACGCCGGCTCCGACACCGCCCTGAGCGTTCCCCTGGGTGACATCGCCACCATCCGCCGGGAGTTCGAGCGGCTGCACCGGCAGCACTACGGATTCATCTCTTCCCGGAAACCGCTGATCATCGCCAGTCTCGAGGTCGAGGCCATCGCCCATGGCGAGCGCCCGGAGGAGCAGGTGTCGTGCAGCGGCGAAACGGCAGCAGGCGCCGCCGGGCCGCAGCTGTTCGATACCGTGGTGGACGGGCGCAGGCAGGCGACACCCTTCTACCGCCGGGAGGCGCTTATTGCCGGTCAGCGCATCCCGGGCCCCGCCGTGATCGTGGAGCAGACCGGAACCATCGTGATCGAACCCGGCTGGCAGGCGGAACTGTCGCCGCAGGGAGCCCTGCTGCTGAGCCGTCACCGGGCGCGCCGGCACGAGCGCGACGAGGCCGCGGCCACCCGGCTGGATCCGATCCGGCTGGAGATCTTCAACAACCTGTTCATGTCTATCGCGGAGCAGATGGGCACGGTGCTGGAGCAGACCGCGGTCTCGGTCAACATCAAGGAGCGGCTGGACTTCTCCTGCGCCCTGTTCGATCCCGAGGGGAACCTGGTGGCCAACGCCCCGCACATGCCGGTCCACCTGGGCAGCATGAGCGAGAGCATCAAGGCGGTGATCCGCCACAACCGCGGCATCATGCGCCCGGGCGACGCCTTCATGCTCAACGCTCCCTATAACGGCGGAACCCATCTGCCCGACATCACCGCAATCAGGCCGGTGTTCGATAGCGCGGGCAGCCGCATCATATTCTACGTCGCCAGCCGCGGCCACCATGCCGACATCGGCGGCACCACCCCCGGCTCCATCCCCCCCGGCAGCCGCAGTGTTGCGGAGGAGGGGGTTCTGATCGACAACTTCCGGCTGGTGCGCGAGGGGGAGTTCCGCGAACAGGCGGTGCGTGAGCTGCTCGCCAGCGGCCCCTGGCCGGCGCGCAACATCGACTGCAACATCGCCGATCTGCGCGCCCAGCTGGCGGCGTGCGAGCGGGGGATCGCCGAGCTGAACGGAGTGATCTCCACATACGGACTGGCGGGCGTACAGGCCTACATGAGGCATGTGCAGGACAACGCGGAGGAGTCGGTGCGCCGCGTCATCCAGCGGCTGCGGGACGGCTCGTTCAGCTATGAGATGGACGATGGCAGCTGCATCCGGGTCGCCATCAGCGTGGACCGGCGCAACCGCCGCGCGCTGATCGATTTCAGCGGCACCAGCCCGCAGCACCCCGGCAACTTCAACGCCCCGCTGGCCATCACCCGTGCGGCGGTGCTGTATGTGTTCCGCTGTCTGGTGCAGGACAACATCCCGCTCAACGAGGGGTGCCTCAAGCCGCTCGAGATCCGTGTCCCGGCGGGGAGCATGCTCAACCCGCAACACCCCGCAGCGGTGGTCGCCGGCAATGTGGAGACCTCCCAGTGCATCGTCGACACCCTGTTCGGCGCGCTGGGGGTGATGGCAGCCTCCCAGGGCACCATGAACAACATCAGCTGGGGCGACGCCGAGTACCAGTACTACGAAACCCTGTGCGGCGGCGCCGGCGCCACCCCCGCCAGAGATGGCGCCAGCGCGGTACACACACACATGACCAACTCCCGCCTGACCGACCCCGAGATACTGGAGCAGCGCTTCCCGGTTCTGCTGGAGGAGTTCTCCATCCGCCGCGGCTCCGGCGGCAGCGGCAGACGGCGCGGCGGAGACGGCGTGCTGCGCCGCACCCGTTTTCTGCAACCGATGAGCGTCAGCATCCTCTCCGGCCACCGCCGGGTGCCGCCCTACGGCATGGCCGGTGGAGAGCCGGGCCGCTGCAGAGAGAACCGGCTGCTCGGCCGTGACGGTGAGGAGCGGTTGCTGGATTCAACGGTGGAGATCAGCGTGCGGGCGGGGGATCGCCTCGAGATCCGCACACCGGGCGGTGGTGGTTATGGGGATGCCGGTGGCGAGTGAAACGACGTAACTACTCGTCAATCAGCGCCAACTGGATGTGGATTCCACAGTGACTGCTCCCGGGATCGGGAAATGTCTTGATGGATGATTAAACTTCGTCACTTTTGATACCAACCAGCGGGAGTAGTACCAATGCAAGATATATGGAGTTGAAAACGACATTTGAGCTGACTCCTGCAGCTATTGAGCCAACGCTATCGATAACGTACCAAACAACCATTGCCAAAATAGTTGCATTGATGATCGGCTTGTTTCCCTCCTTTAGTGCAGGAACGACTATTTTTCCCAGAAATACAGACACAGCCCCCAGTAAACCAGCTCCAATGGCTGAAAGCAGCATTGTGTTTTTGTCGAGCTCTGCATATAGATTGTCGACAGGCCAGTCAGCAGAATCCAGAATCAGCCTGGCCGGGAAATTTACCAAGGGGAAGGGAGCAAGCCCCCATAACAGGGAGTAGAGACCAAAAACAACGGAAACCACCAGCAAAAACCTGGCTCGGGTATGTAGTGACATAACAATCTCCTGATAACAGAGAGCCAAAGGGTATCGTTGGCCGTGATATGAGACAATTACCTGTCAGGTAATCGATTAGGGAAACATGGTTAAGCTATGAGTAACTCCGTTGGCGGTATTTTAAGGGTGTGGAGAAACAGGATGAGATACAGCCAGCTGCAACTATCGCTTGAGCTGGATATATCCGCCAAACATATCAGCTTTATGGAAACGGGGCGCTCTACCCCCAGCAGAGAGATGATTGTCAGGATCGGGGAGTTTCTGGGATTGCCCAAGAGAGAGATAAACAGGGCCCTGTATTCGGCCGGTTATTCTCCTGTATATACGGAACTGTCAATTGATGATGAACGGCTGAAACCCGTAATTAATGCCATAGAGCAGATGATAGATAATCATATGCCTTATCCGGCTATTGTTATGAACCAAAAATGGGATGTCGTCAAAGTAAACGAATCAGCCAAAAGCTTGATGTCTGAACTTGGGTTCTCCGGGCACAAGAATTTAATTGAATTTCTTGTTCAAGACAGCCCGGAAGAATCCAGGATCAGCAATTGGAATGTAGCTGTGCAGGCCGTACTGGTGCGCTTGAGAGATGAAATAAGCAGAGCAGGTGAGGCAGGGGGGTTGGAGGATCTGGAGAGAAGACTGAATTCATGTTTGTCTGAAGATAGCGAACCAGGCCTTGGCAATGATAATCAACCATTTTTACCAATTGTATTCAGGGTTTACGATAGAGAGCTGTCATTTTTCTCGGTCATATCTCAGCTGAGTACGATTCAGGATATTACTGTTAGTGAATTCAAAGTAGAGCTGATGTTTCCATCGGATGAAATAACAAAAGCGTTTTATAACAGCGAAACAACAAGACAACTTGTTTCACCATGAAGAACATAAAGATGAAAACAGATTTTCATCAACCATGATCAAACCACAGAAAAAATCTGCTGTTTTTCTGGGAATCCTGTTTGCTCTGCTTGCCCTGCTCTCCGTCTGGGCCGCGAAGGAAAACGCAACAGCATATGCGCTGATTCCACTTGTATCGCTGGTTGTCCTGGCGCTGCTTCTGGTCGCATTCTTCCTGGCGAGGGAGAGCTGGTTCTCGGAAAATTTCAAATGGGAGGAGCTGCGCGCCGCCGTGTTGGTAGTGCTGGCAATCAATCTGGCCGGCTCGGCACTGTTGTTGATGGCAGCCGAAGCGAACCATCTGGACAACACGTTGAACGGAACCAGCCTGTTCCGCCTTTCACTGCTGGCCGGCGCTCCGGTTGGCGTGATGATCTGGGTAAAGTTGTCCAGGCTGTTCGACAAGAAAAACATCGTCATGTTGAAGACATTCCTGATCTCGTTCGCCCTGATCTCGGCCACAACCACGTCGCAGATCAACCGCAAGCTTGCCGCTCCTGGAGAGTCACAAATTACCATCGACGTCCTGAAAAAGGAGCGGGCAAATCCGGGGCCGGTCTCCTGGCTGAGCCGCAAGGAGCCGCCATTTTTTGTCTTCATCCGGAACCATGACGAGGAGGAGCGGCTGGTGGTGCCTGGCCAGGTCTGGAACGACACCCTGCGATACGCAAGCATCAATCTGACTGTGAAAAATGGTTATCTGGGTTACGGGTATGTTCTGCGTTTTGATGGCCGGATGCTGGAGTAAAAACAGCCGTTTTCAAAACAAAAGCGAATTCTGGAGGTGCCCATAAAAAGTTCTCCGGTGAGCACAGGCCCAACCGGAGGTGCCAATGTGAATGTTGTAAGTCATTCGTGAACGGTGAAGCGGGGCTGCAGGGCGTCGAGTTTCTCCATGATGCCGGTGTACTCCAGCTCCGACATGGGCAGCATGGCGGCCCCCACGAATCCCTGGCGGCGCATCTCCACCGCCTTGTCGGCGACGCGATCCCGGATCCTGTTCCAGAACGGATGGGCGAAGGCGTCCACCGCCTCGGTGAGTCTGCCCTTATGCATGGCGAATGCCGCACAGCTGACCACCGGTGGGCCGTCGAAGTAGCTGATGCCGGAGTCGAGTCCCACCGGCATCAGCGGCATCTGGTGGGAGCCGCGCATGCCACCGGCGACGAAATGACCGATGGCGTAGGGGGCCAGGATCTCGCCGGTGGCGGGGAAGCTCTTTTGTACCCGTACCAGCATCACCGGGTCGTCCTTGCCGGTGTACTTGCCGGCGATGTTATGCAGCCGCGAGGTGGAGGCGGCCACCGCCTGCTCGCCACTGTCGCGGGACCAGACCGATTCGATCACGTAGCGCTCCGGATCGCGCAGCAGGGCGGCCAGGTCGTAGAGATCCTCCGGGGTGTTCAGTTCGATGATGCGATCCTCCTCGGTGTGGCTGACGTCCATTACCACGAAGCGGAATCCCCTGGACATGCCGGGGGCGAGGATCAGCCCGGGGGTGTTCATCGGGTCGGCGAAGGCGAGGTAGATGGGCAGGTTGTAGGCGCCGGGGTCGGTTTTGTCGGCGGCGAAGAACAGAAACGGCTCGTTGGGCCGCTCCTCGAACTCCAGCTCCGCCACCGCCGGCCCCATCCCCTTCACGTTGCCGGAGAAGGACTCCTTGAGCAGATCTTGCCCGGCACCGTAGAGGCCCTGCTCCCGGGCGGTCTCGGTACCGGCAAGGAAGGCGTCCCAGGCCAGTTTGTGGATCTCGTCGTGGCCGGGGCCGTGGGTGTGGGTCATGAGGATGGCGATGTCGTCGCCGGTGAAGTTCAGACAGTGGTCGATGATCAGGTCACCGGCGGTTTGTTCGATGTGGTTGCCGACGCGCTGGAGAAGCTGTTGCGAGGGGCAGATGTGGCCGCCGATGGAGCCGATGTCGGCCTTGATGACGCTGAGGGTGATTTTCATGTGGACCTCCTTGCCGTGGACGACTCTTGTTGGAGAGTGGCCGGTTGCAGATCAACGGGCTGCATTATCCTTAGATGGGGATCTGCTTTCCTCAAGTCAAGGGTGTTTCCGAATGTAACTACTCAGCTTGGCCCTGAAACGCGCCATCTCCGTGTTGGAAAAATGGTCATTTGCCGATGCAAACTCCCGTTTTCTATCTTGGTCCGGCGCGTTTCAGGAATAGTCCGGCTATTCGCTGAGTAGTTACCCTTCGTTTTCAAGTCACGGTTATTGTGCTCTCTGTTGGCGATGCCGGGATTGATACGAGGTGAACTCCTGTTCGCTGATTTGCCCATCTCCATTTACATCGATATCCTCGAACGAAGGTGCGTTACCAAGGTTTCTCATGGGATAGCCCTGTTTTGACCGTTCGCTTATCCGTTTGGCCCGAGCTTCCTGGAGCTCCTTTTTGACTATTTTCCCATCGCTATCCAGGTCGTAATCGGAAAAGGCGGGCATGTTTCTTCCCATACCCCTGCCCATTCCGCCGTTTTGCCCCATTGCCATGCTGCGGCGTTTTTCCCTCTGCGCCCGTTGCCCCGCCGCCAGCTCGTCCGGGGTCAATTGTCCATCACCATCTGTATCGAAATCCGTAAAAGAGGGGGCATTGCGGGCACCACGCATCGGTCGGCCCTCAGCTGTTCTTGCTGACATGCGTTCCTCACGTACTGTGTTGAATTCTGCTTCAGAGACAACTCCGTTACCGTCTTTGTCGTAAACCATGAAAGGAATCGGCCCAAGTGCGGGAATCTCTTCCGAATGTGCTCCGATTGGCAAGAGTGCGGCCGTAATAACAACTGCAGAACCAACTAAATGGCCATTTTTCAGGATTTTCATATTTCACCTCCTTGGTGCAGGTGCTGTTGTTGAAAGCCTTGTTTCTATTGAAAGACAATCCTCAAAGACCTTTGGCACGTTGCTCCAGATAACCCAGGATCCGCTCCCGCTCCTCCCGGGACAGCGGTGGCATCTCGATGTGCCCCATCCGTTTCTGCATGGTTTCCAGCACGATGCGCCACTGTCCGGCGGTGAGCATTCCCGGTTCCGGGAGCTGGTGGCACATTCCACAGCGGGATTTGTAGAGATTTTCCCCGGCATCGATCTGCTCTTCTGCCTGGAGGGGCTGCATCAACAGCGGCAGGGTTGCCAGCAGCAGGTATTTCACGGCAGTGCCTCCAGGGTGGCGTACAGTTTCGAGCCGTCCTTGTAGTCCTCGTTCATGCGCACGATTCCGGAGCTGTCGATGACCACGGTGGTGCCCATGGTGGCGTCGAACCGGTTCAGCACCGCCTCGTCGGTGTCCACCAGCACTTTCAGGGCGGCATAGCCGTTGGAGAGCTGGGCGGAGCGGGAGTGCTCTACCGAGCCGGAGACGTAGTCCACCACCAGAAACTTCACTTCGGGAAACTCCGGCATGATGTAGCTGCGCATGTGGCTCATGTGGGCGTCACAGATGGGGCACCACATGTTGAAGTAGAGCACCACCCCGCGGGCATCGGCCAGTTCGGTGGCCAGGCTGACCGGTTCACCCAGCGTGTCGATGAGCGTGAAGTCGGCGGCGTTCTGGCCCACGTGGGGGCCGGGTATGTCTTGCTCCACGGCGGGGCGGCGATCCTTGCCGGAGGGGGCGAGATCGTCGAAGGTGTCGCTGCAGCCGGCGAGCAGCAACAGCGCTGTTCCAAATGTCAGCAGTTTAACGATAGACATGACTCACCCCCACGGTGTAGACATCGGTGGTGGGGAAGTTCTCTCCCCAGTCGTCGCCGCGCAGGGCATGGCTCCAGCTGAGTTTGAGCACCCAGTCGCGGTCGAAGGTGGCGAAGGCAATGGTGGCGGATATGGAGCGTTTGCGGAATCCGCTGGCGGGGTCGCGCTGGCCGTCGATCTCGCCCTCGTTCTCCCGCAGATCGGACCAGGCGACGGTGTAGGTCAGGGTGCTCATCGATTCGAGGAACTGGGTATAGCCCAGAGAGGCGGTGGCCAGCATGCGATCGCCGAGGCTCCTGTCGTAGGGCTCGACGTAGTTGCCGTATTCGCGGTTGACCGAGCGTTCGAAATGGGTGCCGTAACTGAGCAGTAGTGAGGCGTTCCAGGGGTAGATGGTCTTGTCCAGCAGGATATTGCCGTCCAGCCGGTAGAAGCCGCGGCCGGTGATGTCGAAGCTGTTTTCCACGTCGTCATAGGGCGAGATGCCGGTGGGAATGGTCAGTGTCGCGCCGAAATAGGTGGCGGGGATCAGATCCCGCGGGCTTTTCACCTTCCACACGCACTGGATGCCGTCGAAGTTTTCATACCAGATGCCGAGGGTGGTGTCCCCCAGTCCGCTGGTGCTGGATTTCAGCCCGGCGTAGTCGTTCCGGTTCCAGACGTAGGGGATGGTGATGCTCCCCTGCCAGCGCGGCGCGAAGCGGTGGGCGTAACCGAGGTTGAGGCGATACTGGTTCAGATCGGAGCCGGGCGGGTCGGGGGTGTGGTCGCCCTCCCGGTTCCAGAAGCCGTCGTACCGTTCGATATCCAGCGAGGCGTCCGACATCGCCCTGGAGAACTTCGGCAGCAGTAGGGAGGAGGCCGAGCCGCCGCCGCAGCAGGAGGCGGCCCAAACGGTCGTCGACAGCGGCAGGATGGCGATCCCCCCCGCAAGGAGGAGGATCGCCCGGGCTTGGGATTTTCTGTTCAAGGGATTACATCCCCATGTTCATCGAGGAACCACCGGGGGTGACCTTGAACTCGGCATAGTCCGCGATGCCGTCCGGGGCGTTGCCGTCGTCGGTCTTCTGCTCGCCGTTGACGATCAGTCTTACATAGAGCGTTCCCTGGCTGCCGTCGGTGAGCCCTGTGATGCCGCTGGCCGACCAGTGGCCGCTGCCGTTATCAGTGGCGGCGATCCAGTTGGTCTGGTCGGTGGAGAGCTCGACACTCATGGTGTTCACGCTCCAGTCGGCTCCCGTCTCATCTTTCAAGGTGGTGCCGACGGATACCGCCGGGTAGCTCATCATGTTCTCCTTGGTGGCGATGAAGAGGTCGAAGGTGTGGTTGCCGGTGGTGCCGGTGAGATTGTCCCTGAACAGGAAATATTTGCGCTTCTCCGGCATGGTTCCATCACCCATATCCATGGCGGACATCTGCATCTGGTGATCCCCGGCCATGTCGCCGCCCGGGTTCATGCCGCCCATTCCGGCAATTTTGTCATCCTGGCCCTGCAGTACCGCCTTGGCCGTGTCGCCACCCATCGCCATCATCACGGTAGGATAGAAGTGGGCCTCCTCGTCGCCGATCGTCAC
>JALSHD010000121.1 GCA_026982395.1 Chromatiales bacterium
GACGACAGTGTGAGCACCGATGAAGATACGGCGGTGACCACCGGCAACGTACTTGCCAACGACACCGATCCGGACGGAGACACCCTGAACATCAGCGGAGCAGATGTCCGGTCAGCCCAGGGTGGCACGGTAGTCAACAACGGCGATGGCACCTTCACCTACACGCCGCCGGCCGGTTTCAGTGGAAATGACAGTTTCCGTTATACGGTGAGTGACGGAAATGGTGGAGAAACCCGGGGCACGGTGCAGATTGCTGTTAATACCGTCAATCATGCGCCGATGGCTATGGCTGATAGCGTCAGTACTACGGAGGGTAGCCCGGTCACCACCGGCAACGTGCTTGCCAATGATACTGATCCGGATGGAGATTCCTTGAGCATCAGCGGCGCGGATAGCCAATCTGCAGAGGGGGGCAGTGTGGTCAACAACGGCGATGGCACCTTCACTTATACACCACCAGCCGGTTATAGCGGAACCGACGGCTTCAGTTATACAGTGAGCGATGGCAATGGCGCAGAGGCTCAGGGAAGGGTTAACATCACCGTTACCAAGATCGTTCCCGTCAACAACCCGCCCGTAGCTATGGATGATTCTGCTACTACACAACAGAATACTCCTGTAACCACCGGTGACGTACTGGCTAACGACAGTGATCCGGATGGGGATTCGGTTACTGTTAGTGGTGTGGACAGCCAGTCGGCGCAGGGAGGGGCTGTTGTCGACAACGGTGATGGAACCTTCACCTATACTCCTGCAAACGGTTACGTTGGCAGTGACACGTTCAACTACATGATCAGTGACGGGAAAGGCGGCCAGGCTCAAGGTACAGTAATTATCACTGTGGAACAGGCTACTGCAACCAATACTGATCCGGTAGCTGCTGATGATAGTGCCGAGACGGAGGTGGATACAGCGGTAACCATAGCTGACGTGCTTGCCAATGACAGCGATGCTGATGGAGATCCTGTAATCATTACCGGCGCAGATACTCAATCCAGGCAGGGTGGTTCAGTAGACAACCATGGCGATGGAAGCTTCACTTATATGCCGCCCGCCGGTTTCAGCGGTGAGGACAGCTTCAGCTACACCATCAGCGACGGCAACGGAGGAGAAGACCAAGGGACTGTAACCATTACGGTCAACAAGCAGGATGATGGTGATGGGTTTGGGTTGGGTGCCTTCGATCTATGGATGCTGTTACTGCTGCTGTTCCCCTTGGGATATCGGCGGTATCAATATCTTCAGGGCCGCAGAGTGAACTGGCAATGGAGAAGAAACTCTGTAGCATAGAGAGAGTTCTTTTCTCTTTGGTTGAAAAAAACAGCGCCAGAAATGGCGCTGTTTTTTTGTGATGCGCCCGGCATGGGTGTACGCCTGCGGGTAGAATTCCCGCCATGAGCCGGTCACTGCGAATGAAGCACCGCTCGATCGGGCTATAAACCGCGAAGCTCTCGTGATCAGTCGAAGCGGCGTAGCTCCGGTGGTTGTGCAGTGAAGGAGTGTGTTTTTGCGCAGGGAGAGCCCGCCCTGGAACGGTCAGCAGCGTTGGCTGCCCCCTATGCCGATATCCTGTCTGGTATCATATCCGGTATTTCGAAGATGCTTTGCATAGCAAGAACAGGAAAAGAGTGTGACAGAGAAGGATGGATGCGGGGAACTGCGCGAAAAACTCAACAATGAAACTGCAAAACTCCCTTGGGCAGAATTGCAGCGTCATTTCGCCAATGGCGCGATCATCAAGGTGGCTGCAGCGAATGATCTGGTGGATGTTGCCGTAGCCATGGCGATGGATGATACAGCTGTGATCGCTGCCGGCATGGAGGCAGGAACCATCGTTCGTGCTTCGGAGGAGGATGCCCGCCAATGGGAGCAGAATGACCGGCCATTGTGGGCAGTGGTCGTAGCCCCGTGGGTGCTGGTGCAAGAGGTTACCGGGTACTGAATCCTGTATCGGCATGGCTGGAGAAGACCTGAAAACAGACTTTTTCTTCGATCGCTGCGAAAAAACACGACTTTTTGAGGCGCTCTGGAGCGATTTGTGGAACACTGAACTTAGAGAAACCCATGTTTGTTACTATTTTGCACTGCCATTTTCTGGCAGATGATGCTGTTGATTTCGTAACCACCAAAATTCATGGTGAACTTGAATCTCGTGGTGATTACTACCGGCTGCACCACAAACAACCGGTTTCCGCTGAAACACTGTCCTGCGTGCGTCAGCGGCTCGATTTTGATATCAATCCTGTTCCCCCGGATTTTTCCCCCTCTCAGGTGCGTTTGCTGATCAGTGATATGGATTCCACCCTGATCAATATCGAATGCGTGGACGAGATTGCCGGTTTCGCCAATCTGAAATCACAGGTCGCCACGATTACCCAAGCAGCGATGCGTGGCGAGCTCAATTTTTCCGAGTCTCTGATACAGCGTGTGGGGTTGCTGCAGGGGCTGGATGAGCAGGTGTTGCAGAGGGTTTATGATGAAAAACTGCAACTCAATCGCGGTTCGGAGCAACTGCTGGCGGGATTGAAGCAGCGCGGGATTCACACGGCTCTGGTTTCCGGCGGATTTACCTTTTTTACCGAGCGGCTCAAGCGGTGTCTGTCTTTGGATTTCACTCTTGCCAATGTGCTTGCAGTGGAGAACGGACGGCTGACCGGAAAGGTTATTGGTAGTATCGTGGATGCAGATGCCAAGCGGGATTTTTTGCTACAGCTGTGTGAAGAGTTGAATATTGTTCCTGAACAAGCCGTTGCGGTGGGTGATGGAGCCAATGATCTGGAAATGATGACAAAGGCCGGGCTAAGCGTCGCCTACCATGCCAAACCACGGGTTCAGGAGCAGGCAGACACGGTGCTGAATTTTTGCGGACTGGAGGGTATTCTGCACCTGTTGGATGTGTAGTGTTCCAGGTCACGGCGATGATGACAGGTCAAGCGGTATTTCGCGCGGATTCGTTCTGCAGGGTAACCGCGATCTCCTCCAGGTGTTCCATGACTTTCCGGCTGGCCATCTCCATATTCTGAAGTGCATCAATGGCTTCTTCCTGTTTTCCGTTGCGGTAACTGTTTATCCCCTCGATACCCCAGTGATGTACCTCCTTGTGTGGCTGCTCAAGATTGCGGAATGCTGGCAGATGGGAGCAGGTTTGCTGCCCCACTCCCTGGTAGTACCATTTGCCCAAGCGGCAGCTGGTGTGATCAGCAAACTCTTCTGCCTTTTTGTCAGATATTCCCATAAGAATCTGGTAGATATGGAATTTAAACAACATGTGATCTGTCTTGGTCAGTTCGACAAACCCCCGTATGGAACTGGATGACATCGTTCCGCCCAGATGTTGGGCAAGCTCAAAAGTAGTGTGCATCCGCGAGGTGGTATCTGCGCCGATTTCACTCAGTTCCCCCACCCACTCCGCCATCCGTTGCATCTGTTGCTGAACCTGGCTGGTAGCCTGCTGGATTTTGCAAACCTGCTCAGAGATCTCTTTGGTTGCATCATTGGTCCGATGGGAGAGATTGCGGACCTCGTCAGCGACCACGGCAAAACCACGCCCGGATTCACCGGCACGGGCCGCCTCGATAGCCGCATTCAATGCCAGGAGATTGGTCTGCTCGGATATGTCATTGATCATCTTGACGATGTTACCGATCGCCTCGACCCGCTCATTGAGGCTGTTTACGTTCTGGGCACCGTCGGTACTCAGACCAACCACCTCTTTCAGGTTACGTACCACCTCGTCGTTGCCACTGCGGGCCTCGGTTGAGGCAACCGCGGCATTGGATGCTGTCTGCTGCTCTTCACTGAGGGTGTTAGCCAGAGTTGCCAGTGATTGTTGCAGAGCGCCAAACCCCTGATTGAAGTGCTGCATGTTCTTGAAAATGCCTTCGTGGAGGGCCTGTTGATGCTCTCTTTCGGCAAGCTGCTGCTTCAGCCTTTTTTCTGCCTCTTGTGTCCGCTGTAGCTCTCGGTTAAGGTTGGCAATATCTGTTTCCAGACAACTACATTTTTTGCCCAGTTCCTCAAGTTTGTTCTTATCACTGCCCCAAAACATCCTGATTTCCTCTCCTGCTTATCTCCACAAGAGGATATATCGGTCCATTCTTATGGACTTTAAGGGGAGCTTTGATTTTTATGCGTTCAAATGTAACAAGTATGTAAATATCCCGGTCCGGTACTAGTGTCATGTCGCTGTAATTCTTTGCGTAACCTCATGATTTATTGGTTATTTTCTGTTTTTCCCCTCTTTTTTGCTGAATTTCGGGATGTCCATTCAGTTGATGCCAGGTAATTCAGAATTGTGAAAAATTGTCGATAACTTTTCGTGATAAGCCAATGATGGTGCACCAAGGGCAGAGTGCGTAACTAACAAGGTTTAAGTAGAGTGAAAAAGAATTATCCCGTTACCGGTGTTGAAAAAGAGTATTCCGATTCCACAGTTATTATTTCAGAAACAGATCTGAAGGGGCGCATTACCCACGTCAACGAAGATTTTATCAATGTGTGCGGGTTTTCAAGGGAGGAGCTGATCGGCGTCAACCATAACATTGTTCGCCATCCCGATATGCCTCCTGCGGCCTTCGCCGATCTGTGGGATACGCTGAAACAGGGCAAGCCGTGGATGGGTATCGTCAAGAATCGTTGCAAAAATGGTGACCACTACTGGGTTGATGCCTTTGCTACTCCCATTTACACCGATGGCCAGATTAGCGGCTATCAATCGGTACGGGTAAAGCCGGATCGAAAACTGGTAGAGCGGGCCGACAAGCTGTACCAGGATATCAATGCCGGCAGGATTCCCCAGCTGAATTCGTGGTGGAAAGATATTACCGGCCGCACCTTTTTCGGACTTGCCGCGATAGGGGTATTGCCTTTGTTGTTACTGGGGCTGTTTGCTGGCACCTCTTCACTGATTATCGGGGGAGCTGTTGCGGCAGTGCTTTTGCTGGCAGCTGTTCTGGCCGGATATATAACCCGTCCGGCCACCTCGGCGGTAAGGGAGCTGTCTGTTGTTGTGGATAACAAGCTGATGCAGTACATATACACAGGCACCACCGATGAAGCGGGCCATATGCGTCTGATTGCGAGAATGCTTTGCGCCAAACTGCATACTATGGTGGGTCGGGTTGGAGAGGCCTCTTTGACTCTCTCCTCGGCAGCGGAGCAGACATCTGCCTCGGCCCTGCAGGCCAGTGAAGGAGGGCGACAGCAACAGGCCGAGATTGAACATGCGGTTTCTGCGATGGATGAAATGTCCGTCACCTCCCGGCAGGTTGCAGGCAATGCCCAGAAGGCAGCAGAATCCGCGCAGCAGGCCAATCAGGTGGCGCAGTCGGGTAAAGAGATTGTGGCCAGGGCGATGAGCTCCATCACCTCACTGGTTGGTGAAGTTGAGCAGGTCTCGGGGGTGATAACCGAGCTTGAGAGTGACAGCAAGAATATCGGCTCTGTTGTGGAGGTCATCCGCAGTATTGCCGAGCAGACCAACCTGCTGGCGCTGAATGCGGCTATCGAGGCGGCCCGTGCCGGCGAGCAGGGGCGTGGTTTTGCCGTAGTGGCGGATGAAGTGCGCAGCCTGGCAAACCGTACCCAGGAAGCCACTGCGGAGATCCAGCAGATGATCGAACAGATACAGCAGGCAACCAAACGTGCGGTGGGTGTAATGGAACAAAGCCGCGGTGAAGCGGATACCAGTGCGGAGGAGGCGGGGATGGTCAGTGATGCATTGAATGAGATTGCCGATGCGATAGCCCGCATTAATGATACAAACAGTCAGATTGCCCTGGCGGTGGAGGATCAGAGCCGGGTTGCCGAGGAGATCCATGGAAATCTTTTAAGCATCAATGAGGTGGCCGGTGCTACCGCACAAGGTGCGACGGAGACGGCTGAGGCCAGTAACTGTCTGTCGGAACTTGCCGGTGAAATGCAGAGTATGGTGCATCAGTTCGGGCAAAAACATACCTGACTGTTGAATCTGGATTCCGCAATTGAACAGGGATATTCAAACTCAGGTTATAACGGATGGGCGGGTGCGGCCGGTCCGGCTGTCGATCTGCCCCAGTTCGACGGCGATGTCGATGAGGGGTTCCAGTGCCTGCTGGGGATCCTGCTGGTGGTTGCGGGGATCGGGATCATAGGACTCGATATAGACGCGCAACGTGGCACCCACGGTGCCGGTGCCTGACAGGCGGTAGACGATTCGCGACCCGCCCTCGAACAGGATGCGGATCCCCTGGCTGCTACTGGTGCTGCCGTCCACAGGATCGGTATAGCTGAAGTTGTCACACTGCTCCACGCGGTAACTGCCCAGCCGACGACCGGTAAGGGTCGGGAACTGCTGCTCCAGATGCTCCATGATACCCTGGGCCTCCTCCATATCCACCTCTTCATAGTCGTGGCGGGTATAGAAATTCCGGCCATACTCCGCCCAGTGCTGCTGGACGATGTCAGCCACCGACTGCTTGCGTGCAGCCAGGATATTCAGCCAGAACAGGACGGCCCACAAACCATCCTTTTCACGTATGTGGCTGGAGCCGGTGCCGAAGCTCTCCTCACCGCACAGGGTGACCTTGCCGGCATCCATCAGGTTGCCAAAAAACTTCCATCCAGTGGGGGTTTCGTAGCAATCGATTCCGAGCCGTTCGGCAACCCGATCGACCGCCAGGCTGGTGGGCATGGAGCGGGCCACGCCGGCGATGCCCTTCTGATATCCGGGAACAAGATTCGCGTTGGCAGTCAGCAGGGCCAGGCTGTCGGAGGGGGTAACATAGAAGTTCTTGCCCAGGATCATGTTGCGATCACCGTCCCCGTCGGAAGCGGCGCCGAAATCCGGCCCTTCCTCACTGAACAGCTGTTCTACCAGGGCTTTGGCATGGGCAAGATTGGGATCCGGGTGGTGGCCGCCGAAATCGGGCAGCGGGTTGCCGTTCATCACCGTGCCGGCAGCGGCACCCAGCCGGTTCTCCAGAATCTCACGGGCGTAGGGGCCGGTAATGGCATGCATGGCGTCGAAGCGCAGGGCAAATCCCCCTGTGAGCAGATCATGGATGGCATCAAAATCAAACAGCTCTTCCATCAACTCGGCGTAGTCAGCCACCGGATCGATAACCTCTACCGTCATGTTGCCAACGCTGTAGCTGCCACACTGGTCCAGAGGAGTATCAATGCTGTCCAGAATCAAATAGTGTTCGATCTCCCTGCTGCGCTGGTAGATTGCCTCGGTGATTTTTTCCGGTGCGGGTCCGCCATTGGCGGTGTTGTACTTGATTCCGAAATCGCCATCCGGTCCACCGGGATTGTGGCTGGCCGAGAGAATAATGCCGCCGTGGGTCCGGTATTTGCGGATCACCGTTGATGCGGCAGGGGTGGAGAGCAGTCCGGCGCGGCCAACCATGACTCTGCCAATGCCATTGGCCGCCGCCATGCGGATGATTATCTGAATCGCCTGTTGATTGTAGTAACGGCCATCACCACCCACCACTATGGTTTTCCCCTGGATGTCGCCCACGCTATCGAATATGGACTGGACAAAGTTTTCCAGATAGTGCGGCTGCTGGAAGCGAGTGACTTTCTTGCGCAGTCCTGACGTGCCGGGGCGTTGATCAGAAAAGGGCTGGGTGGGGATCTGTTTTATCGTCATGTTGTCTGGCCTGGTTGAGGAATCCAATTGTTCAAGTATTTCCCCGGGAGGCTGTCCGGGTCAAGGGGATTTTATCCTTGAACTATTTAGATGGTATCCTTATATGTTATCCCGACAGATTATTTTGAACATTTTTTGGGTGTTTTAAGGAGTCCAACCGAACATGACAACAGTAGAAGCACACAAGGAGACCCTGGATTTTCAGACTGAAGCGAAACAGCTGCTGCAGCTGATGATCCATTCCCTGTACAGCAACAAGGAGATCTTCCTGCGTGAACTGATCTCCAACGCCGCGGATGCCGCGGACAAGCTGCGTTTCGAGGCGCTGAGTGACAGTGCACTATATGAAGATGACAGTGAACTGAAAATTCATGTCAGCTACGACAAGGATGCCCGTGCCATCACAATTCGGGACAACGGCATCGGTATGTCCCGTGATGAGGTGATTGAGAATATCGGTACCATTGCCAAGTCCGGGACCCAGCAGTTTCTGCAGAGTCTGACCGGAGATCAGGCCAGGGATGCCAAGCTTATTGGTCAGTTCGGGGTGGGTTTCTACTCGGCTTTTATTGTTGCCGACAAGGTAACGCTGACCAGCCGCCGGGCCGGAATGGGTGCTGAACATGGCGTGCGCTGGGAGTCCGGTGGCGAAGGGGATTTCACTATCGAGACGGTGGAAAAGCCTGAACGCGGAACCGAGGTTGTTCTGCATCTGCGCGAAGGCGAGGATGAGTTCCTGGACGGTTTCCGTTTGCGCAATATCATTCATAAATACTCCGACCATATCGATATTCCGATCCTGATGCCCAAAGAGGCCACCGGAGACGAGAAAGCCGAGGGTGAAGAGCAGGTCAACAAGGCATCCGCGCTGTGGACCCGTCCGCGCAATGAGATCAGCGATGAGGAGTACAACGAGTTCTATAAACACATCGCCCATGATTTTGAAGATCCGCTGGCCTGGAGCCATAACCGAATCGAAGGCAATCTGGAGTACACCTCGTTGCTCTACATCCCCAAGCGGGCCCCTTTTGATCTGTGGGACAGGGAGCGCCGTCACGGCATCAAACTCTATGTGCGCAAGGTGTTTATCATGGATGACGCCGAGCAGCTGATGCCCAACTATCTGCGTTTTGTACGGGGTATAATCGATTCCAATGATCTGCCACTCAACGTCTCCCGTGAAATTCTGCAGCAGAGCAAGGTGATTGACTCCATGCGCTCCGGTTCAGTGCGCAAGGTGCTGGATCTGCTGGAGGGCCTGGCCAAAAACGAGCCCGAAAAATATGCCACCTTCTGGTCTGAATTCGGTCGGGTAATGAAAGAGGGGCCAGCGGAGGATTATGCCAACCGCGAACGTATTGCCGGCTTGTTGCGTTTTGCTTCCACACACAATGACGATGACAGCCAGAACGTCTCTCTGGCGGACTACATCAGCCGTATGAAAGAGGGGCAGAAAGCGATCTACTACATCACTGCGGACAGCTTCAATGCCGCCCGGCACAGTCCTCATCTGGAGGTGTTTCGCAAAAAAGAGATTGAGGTACTGTTGCTGTTTGATCGGGTGGATGAATGGCTGGTCTCCTCCCTTACCGAGTTTGATGGCAAACCGCTGAACTCCATCACCAAGGGCGAACTGGATCTGGGTGAGCTGGAGGACAAGGAGGAGAAAAAACAGCAGAAAAAAATCGCCAGGGAGTTCAAGGATCTGGTGAAGCGGGTGACCGATGCTTTGGGAGAGCGGGTCAAGGAGGTGCGTCTGACCCATCGGTTGACCGAGTCTCCCGCGTGCCTGGTGAGTGAGGCTCACGATATGGGCGCCAACCTGGAGCGCATTCTCAAGGAGGCGGGGCAGGAGATCCCCACCAGCAAGCCCATCCTGGAGCTGAACCCCGAACATCCGCTGGTGCTCAAGTTGCGGGATGAGCAGCCGGGCAAACGCTTTGATGATTGGGTAGAGGTTCTGTTCGATCAGGCGCTACTGGCGGAAGGCGGGCAGCTTGATGATCCGGCCACCTTTGTGGGGCGGCTGAATGCGCTGCTGCTGGAGTTGAGCAAATAGGATAATCCGGGATTCGGCGCAGCAGTGTTTGACAATGGAACAATCCTTGTCTGCGCAGTGCGGCATAAACCGGAGCATGCCCGAAGCCCTGAATTCAATACACCGGGTAATAGACAAATGGCAACTGTGAACGCTGTTTTTACTGGCATAAACCAGCGTGGCGGGATAGGATACGGAAGAACAGTTGATTAAGGGATGGAGCGGATATGAAACGCATTATTTTCCTCTTGTTTTTCCTGGTAGTACTGGTCGTGGGACTGGGCTTCGCCGTTATCAATATTGATCCGGTAAAGGTGAATTACTATCTTGGCAGTGTCGAGATGCCGCTGGCTCTGCTGATTGTCCTGTCGATTGCTGTTGGGGGCGTGCTGGGTGTGCTGGCTACAATGGGCAAGATAGTCGGTGCAAAAGGTGAGTGCGTGCGTTTGCGCAGAACGCTCAACGGTGCTCAGAAAGAGCTGGAAAAACTGCGCTCATCCCCGCAGCCCGACGCCCGGTAAAATGAGCATCGAACCCCTCCTTTTCTTGCTGCTTCCGGTTGCCGCTGCCTCCGGCTGGTTGTTGGCACGTCGCCGGGACAGTGACAGCAGTGAAACCAGCCGCCTGCCACCTGATTATTTTCGGGGACTGAGTTACTTGCTTGATGAGCAACACGACAAGGCCATCGATATTTTTATCCGCATGCTGGAAGAGGACAGTGAAACGGTAGAGCTCCATCTGGCCGTGGGCAACCTGTTCCGCAACCGGGGCGAGGTGGATCGCGCTATCCGGATTCATCAGAATCTGGTCAACCGTACTACGCTGAGTGATGAACAGCGGATTCAGGCCAAGTTTGAGCTGGGTGAGGATTACATGCGTGCCGGACTGCTGGACGGTGCCGAGAATCTGTTTCAGGAACTGGTGGAGAAAGGGGAGTATCTGTCTGAATCCCTGCGTCATCTGATTGATATTTTCCAGCAGGAAAAAGATTGGCCCAAGGCGATTGATGCAGGCTTCAAACTGGAGCAGTCCGGTGTCACCAGCGTCCGGCCCATGATTGCCCAGCACTACTGTGAACTGACCGAGGAGGCTCGCAAAAGAGGCGATATCAAACAGGCGCAACAGATGCTTAAACATGCCCGGGCCACTTGGCCGCAGTGCGTACGTGCCAGTCTTATTGAGGGCACAATGGCGATGGAGGCAGGCAGGTATGACGATGCCCGGCTGGCTTTTCAGCGCATCGAATATCAGGATGCCGACTACCTTCCGGAAGTAATCCCGATGTTGCACGAGTGTTATCGGGAAACGGGTACCCCTCAACAGATGCTGGATTATCTGCAAACGATGGTGGAACGTCATGGCAGTCTTGGCATTATGCTGGCTCTGGCCGAGATGATCTGTGAACAGCAGGGCGGTGAGCAGGCCGCAGCAGCCTTGCTCGACTATCTGCGTAAACACCCCTCGTTGCGGGGACTGGATCAGTTTGTCGAACTTGTTTCCCGTTGTGGTGATACACCGGATCAGCAGGTGCTTGCCGGTATTGGCGGCGTTATCAACCGCCTGGTGGAGGGTGACCCGGACTATCTCTGTCACAATTGTGGTTTTCAGGGCAAGGTGCTGCACTGGCAGTGTCCGAGTTGCAAGAGCTGGGGAACGGTAAAACCTTTGCACGGCATTCAGCGGAAACAGAAAACGGACAGGGTTCTTTCGCTAGTGGTCTCCTGAGCCGATATGCGGGATAGCATTTTTTCTTCACCACATATTATTGTTGCTCTGGATTTCCCTGATCAGCAACAGGCACTGCAGTTTGCCCGGCAGCTTGATCCGCAACGCTGCCGGCTCAAGGTTGGCAAAGAGCTGTTCACCCGTGCGGGCACGCAGGTGGTGGAACAGCTGATAGATTCCGGTTTTGATCTGTTTCTTGATCTCAAATTTCATGATATTCCCAACACCGTCGCTGGAGCCTGCGCTGCCGCGGCTGATCTGGGGGTGTGGATGA
The DNA here is from genome assembly GCA_026982395.1 of Chromatiales bacterium. Taxonomy (GTDB): domain Bacteria; phylum Pseudomonadota; class Gammaproteobacteria; order Thiohalospirales; family Thiohalospiraceae; genus DRMK01. The sequence goes on from JALSHD010000121.1 coordinate 11,671, forward strand.
TCAACGTTCATGCCCTGGGTGGTCGTCGCATGATGGAGGCGGCGCGAAATGTTATTGAACAGAGTGGCCATCAGCCATTGCTGACCGCGGTTACCATCCTCACCAGCATGAGTGAAAACGAGATACATGAGATCGGTTTGACCGGTACCCCGCGGGACAATGTTACACGTCTTGCTGCTCTGGCCAGGGAGTCCGGTATGGATGGTGTGGTCTGTTCTCCGCGTGAGGTAGCTGATCTGCGGCGCGAGCATGGTGAGGAGTTCTGTCTGGTAACGCCGGGTGTTCGGCCATCCTGGTCGGTCAAGGGTGATCAGAGCCGGACCATGACCCCGGTTGAGGCGCGTCAGGCAGGGGCCGATTATCTGGTTATCGGGCGGCCAATTACCGCTGTGGCCAATCCGCTGGAAGCGCTTTCTGCAATAGAAAAAGAGACATAAGCGTTCCGCAGTTGGCGGTATTTCCAGATGTAACTACTCAACCTGTTGACTACTCGCTGAGTAGATTACGTTAACCCCTTCCCGTTCCAGCATGCTCACCAGCCGAATCAGTGGCAAACCGATCAGGGTGTTGGGATCTTCCCCCTCAAACCGTTTGAACAGCGTAATGCCAAGTCCCTCTGACTTGAAGCTGCCGGCGCAGCTGTAGGGTCGCTCTTTTCGGAGATAGTTTTCTATCTGCTGATTGCTCAGGCGACGAAACACAACGGTGTAGGGGATGGCCTCGGTCTGTGTTTTTCCGGTGCGGCTGTTGAGCAGACACAGGCCGGTGTAAAAAATGATCTTTTTTCCGGAGGCAGCCTGTAGCTGGCGGACGGCATTTTCATGACTGCCGGGTTTGCCGATGATGTTATTGCCGAGTACGGCCACCTGATCGGAGCCGACAATGAGAGCATCGGGATAACCGTTTGCAGCTGCCTTTGCCTTGAGTTCAGCCAGACGTGCTACCAGTGCTTCCGGGGTTTCGCCAGGTTGCGCTGATTCGTCGATATCCGGTGAGACGGTTTCAAACGGCAGGCCAAGCTTTTCCAGCAGTTGCTGGCGATAGGGTGAACTGGAGGCGAGGATGAGGTGGTGTTTAGTCACAGGTTGCGGGCCTGTTCGGCGGCGTTGCCGGTGTAGCGAGCCGGGGTTAGCTCCTGCAGCCGTTTTTTCTCTGCATCGGGGATCTCCAGCTTCTCGATAAAATCATGCAGCGACTGCGGGTCGATCCCCTTGCCCCGGGTCAGCTCCTTCAGCTTCTCGTAGGGCTGATCGATGCCGTAGCGGCGCATGACTGTCTGAATGGGTTCTGCCAGCACCTCCCAGGTTTGATCCAGATCGGCCTCCAGCCGGGCCGGATTGACCTCCAGTTTTGCTATTCCCTTCAGTGTGGATTGCCAGGCAATGGTGGAGTAGGCGATCCCCACCCCCAGGTTGCGCAGGACGGTGGAGTCGGTCAGATCGCGCTGCCAGCGGGAGATGGGCAGTTTGCTGCTCAGGTGGTTGAAAATGGCGTTTGCGAGGCCCAGATTTCCCTCGGAGTTTTCAAAATCGATCGGGTTGACCTTGTGCGGCATGGTGGACGATCCCACTTCGCCGGCAACGGTTTTTTGTTTAAAATAACCCAGCGAGATATAGCCCCAGATGTCGCGGTCAAAATCCAGCAGGACAGTATTGAAACGGCTTACCGCATCGAACAGCTCGGCGATATAGTCGTGGGGTTCGATCTGGGTGGTGTAGGGGTTCCAGTCCAGCCCCAGGCTGGTGACGAAGTTGGCGGCCATTTGCTGCCAGTCCAGGTCGGGATAGGTGACCAGATGGGCATTGTAGTTCCCCACTGCGCCATTGATTTTCCCGAGCAGGGGGACCATGATAACCTGCTCGCGCTGGCGGCGCAGGCGGAATGCTGTGTTGGCCATCTCCTTGCCCAGCGTGGTAGGTGAGGCCGGCTGCCCATGGGTGCGCGACAGCATGGGTTGGTCAGCATAGCTGTGGGCCAGGTTGGTAATGGCATCAATGATCTCGTCCATCATGGGGAGCAGGATCTGACTGCGTGCTTCGCGCAGCATCAAACCATAGGCGAGGTTGTTGATGTCTTCGGAGGTGCAGGCAAAATGGATGAACTCGCTAATTGCCTCCAGCTCGCTGTTGCCGGCAACTTTCTCCTTGAGAAAATACTCCACCGCCTTGACGTCGTGATTGGTGGTACGCTCGATATTCTTTACCCTGTGGGCGTCGTCGCTGTTGAAGTTGTCGACTATTCCATTGAGGAGATGGGTCGCATGTTCGCTCAATTCAGCGACTTCGGGAATGCCGGGATGAGCGGCAAGCATCTGCAGCCAGCGGATCTCCACCAGAACACGATGGCGGATCAGGCCAAATTCGCTGAATATGGGTCGCAGATCGGCTGTTTTGCCGCCGTAGCGACCGTCCACGGGTGAAATTGCAGTGAGGGCGGAAAGTTCCATGGGCTCTGGTACCAAATTAGCTTGTTGAGGGGCGGATTTTACAGGAAGATGCGTTATCTTGAGAAGAATAAGGTAATTGAGAGAGCGGAGCCCCGGTTGTGATTGAGAAAATTATTGCCGGAATTGCGAGTGCCGGTGTTTTGTATACCGCCATGATTCCGCTTGCTGAGTCGCTTTCTGTGCCTGCTCAAAAAAAACTGATGTACGAAGTGCAGGCGTTTGATGGAATGACCCGCGTTGATCGGAAAGGCCGGTTCAGTGGAGCAAAAAAGATCCACCTGTATGCTGCCCGTAATGAAACAGAGCCGTTTCAGATTGTGGTTTCATCCTATGGAAAAACGCTGAAGACTGTGGATGTCAGTGTGAGTGAACTGGTGGGGCCAAAGCAGACCCGGATCACAACGGCCACTCTCTACCGGGAACACTATGTCCCGGTGACAAAACCCTCACCGCTGTCGCAGTACTCGCCCCGGGACTATGCCGATGCATTGATCCCGTTCAGAAATCCGGTAACCAAAAAGCCGCTTGCTGGAGCGGTATATGATGCTGTGCCGTTCAGTGTGGGGAAGGGAGAGAATCAACCCGTCTGGATCGACCTGTATGTTCCCAAAAAGGTGCCTGCCGGTGACTATCATGGCAAGGTTACGATCACGGCTGAAGGAGGGTTGCGGGCCTCGCTGCCGGTAACGCTGACTGTATGGAATTTCACCTTGCCGGATGTTCCCGTCCTGGGCTCAAATTTTGGATTGAACGGTTCTCAGGTCGCGAATATCTATGGTCTGGATCAGGAACGGGATGCCCGCACGGTCAATCCCCTGATCCGCTCCTACTATGATCTGCTGTTTGATCATCTGCTGTCCCCCTCCTATTTGTTCGACACCCGGCCAAACGCAGATCCGGTTACTGGCAAGCCCGATTTTAATGCGTTTTATCCAGGACTCGGTACCGCGGCGCAGGGGCTGAAATACTATCTGAACAGAAAACATGCCGCCAGTTACAGCTATATTTTCTGGGAGCGTTCGCCCTTTAACGATCCGCTGGGACGGGATCGCAGCCGGATGACAAATTTTCTCACCGGCTATGTCAGCTATCTGAAAAAACATGGCTGGAGTGATCGGGCGCAGATGCCTTACGGTTTTCTTGATGAGCCGTCCAGCAAGGAGGCCTATGAAAAGATTCGCAACTGGGGATGGTTGTTCAATGAGGTGGAAAAACGTGTTGGTACACCGGCACCGCTGATGATTACCGAACAGCCTGAGCCCGAGGACAG
>JALSHD010000122.1 GCA_026982395.1 Chromatiales bacterium
GGCATAGCGTGAGTACATCCGAAACAGGTCACCGGCAAACAGGGCCGCTTCATCGCCGCCGGTTCCGGCCCGGATCTCCAGATAGATGTTCTTTTCATCATTGGGATCGGTAGGCAGCAGCAGGCGTTGCAGCTCTTTTTCCAGAACCTGTTGTCGCTCTTGCGCCAGGCTGATCTCCTCTTCAGCCATGGTGCGTAGCTCCTTGTCCTCCTCCTTGAGCATGGACTTGGCGCTGTCGATATCCTCCTGAAGCTGCTGGTACTCCTGCCAGGCGCTGATTAGGGGATTAAGCTGCGCATACTCCTGGGAGAGCGCGCGGAAGCGGTTCTGATCGGTAATGACATCGGGGTCGGCGAGCAGGGCGTTTATCTCTTCCAGCCGTTCGGCGAGGCCGTCTATTTTACTGCGAATGGAGGGTTTCAAGATTTGGGACTGTCAGTTTTATTAATGTTAAAAAGTTCACGCGCTGCTTCCAGCAGTTCATCCCGCCCTGCATAAGCCGCCTGGCTCATCTGGGCGGTTGGGGTATGGATGAGCTTGTTGGTCAGGCTATAGGCCAGCTCATGCAGTACCTGCTCGGGATCACAGCCGGCAGCCAGATGGCGCTGTGCCTTTTCCAGTACCGTATCACGGATTTGCGCCGCATCTTCACGATAGCAGCGGATAGTATCCACCGCGTCCAGGGAGCGGAGCCAACCCATGAAATGCGAAACATGAGTGTCGATAATTTCATCGGCCTGTTTGGCAGCCTCCTGACGGGAGCGAAGTCCTTCCTGGATAATGTCCTGCAGATCATCCACTGTGTACAGGTAGATGTCATCCAGCTCGCTTACGTCGGTGGCGATGTCCCTCGGTACGGCAATATCAATCATCAGAATTGGCCGCCGCTTGCGGGCTTTGAGTGCTAGCCGGGCATCCGTCTTGCAGACAACGGGTTCCTGGCTGGCGGTGGATGATACGACAAGATCGGCCTCGGCCAGATGCCCCTTGATTTGGGACAAGCCAATGGCATAGCCGTTGACCTCGCTGGCCAGTAGATGGGCCTTTTCAAGAGTGCGATTGGCGATAATGATTCGGCCAATGCCGTTTTCACGCAGATGGCGTGCCACCAGCTCTGTGGTTTCACCCGCACCGATTAGCAGAGCGGTGTGTTTGTTGAGATCGCTGAAAAACTGGCGTGCCAGGCTGACCGCCGCAAAAGCCACTGAAACCGGACTGGCGCCAATGGCTGTATCGGTGCGCACCCGTTTGGCAACGGAAAATGTGTGTTGAAACAGCCGGTTGAGATGACTGCCGATGGTTCCTGCCTGATAGGCGGTAGCGTATGCCGCTTTCATCTGCCCCAGAATCTGGGGTTCACCCAATACCAGCGAGTCCAGACCGCTGGCTACACGCATAATCTGCCGTACTGCGGACTTATCCGGATAGAGGTAGGTATAGGGTTCAACCTGTTTAATGTCGAGATTGTGGTAGGAACAGAACCATTGCAACAGTATTTCTCTATAGTCTGCAATACTGTCACCGTCATCCGCTGTTCCGCAGTAGAGCTCGGTACGATTGCAGGTGGACAGAATGGCAGCCTCGCGCAACCCGTTACGCGCCGTCAGTTCATGCAGCGCGCCAGAAAGCCGTTCGGGGGCAAAAGCTACCTTTTCCCGAATTTCGACAGGGGCCGTCTTGTGATTAACACCAAATGCCAGCAGCGACATAAATTATCTTGCAGAGTGAGATAGTGTAAATTTTGCGCTATGCACCGCCCGAATACAAGGTTGATGTATCAGAATTAACGATTTTAATGAAAACCGGGTGGGAAGTTGGGTATAGTTGTGCATTCGCTGTAATCGGGAGTTGTTTGTTAAATGAGAGTATATATCCATTGCGGACAGGTTTCCGCCATGAAGAAGATGACGCTTTTTACCGCGGAACCCCGTCCACGGTGGACAAGTCTGCTGGTGCTCTTTCTTGTTCTGGTTTCTGTTTTGCTGTCAGCATGCGCCACATCCTCGTCTTCTGTCGGAAACAGTGAGCGTTCGTTGATCAGGCAAGACGGGATTTCGAAAGAACAGCCTCCCAAGGCTGAATTGCTGTATGAGTTGCTGGTCGGGGAGATCGCCGGTCAACGGGGGGCAGTTGATGTATCTGCCGAAAATTATCTCCGTGCTGCCCGGCACTCTGATGATCCGCGGATTGCGGAACGGGCTGCCAAAATTGCGGTATTCGCCGGCGATGATGAAAAGGGGCTGGAAGCGGCCCGGAGATGGCTAACGCTTGCGCCCGATGATACCGAAGCGCAGCAGGTGGTTGCCGTCATGTATCTTCGCAACGGGCAAGTGGATGAAGCGGTGCTGTTTCTGGAGAAGGTGCGGGTATCGCACATGGAACAGCCGCAGAAGGGGTTCATGTTTGTCGCCCAGCTGCTGGGCCGCGAGCAGGACAGAAAAACTGCCCTGAAGGCCATGTCGCGACTGGTGGAGAAACATCCCGAGGATGCGGATGCCCTGTTTGCCTTTGCGCATCTGGCTACGCGCGCTGAGCAGTACACCAAGGCCCATCAGTTGTTGGACAAGGTGACAGCACTGCGTTCCGACTGGAGTGATGTTTATGTACTGCGGGCCAATCTGTATCAGGCCGAGGATGATGTTGATGCAGCCTCAAAGGCGTTTCAGGAAGCCATCCGGCTCAAGCCCGATGATCTCGATGTGCGTTTGTCATATGCGCGCATGCTGGTGGATGAGCGCCGTTTTGCGCAGGCGCGGCGCGAGTTCAAGCAACTTGAAAAACTGGCGCCCGACAATCCGGATGTCCTGTTTGCGCTGGGATTACTGGCGCTCCAGTCCGAGCATCCGGATGAGGCTGAAAGATATTTTTCCCGCCTGATCCATAATGGACAGCGTATTCCCGATGCGAGTTTTTTCCTCGGTCGTCTGGCAGAAATCGAAGAGAAACATTTAGAAGCTTTGCGTTGGTACAGGAAGGTAAGCGGCGGCGGAAATTTTGCAGAGGCACAGATCCGTATTGCCATCCTGACGGCACGACTGGGAGATATGGAAGGAGCCCGACAGATTCTGCATGACCTGGCACAAGACAACCCTCGGCTGGAGGTGCGTACCATCCTTGTCGAAGGGGATATCCTTCGGGTATCCGGTCAGGACAGTGAGTCCTACGAGGTATTAGGCCGTGGTCTGGAAAAATTCCCGAACAATCCCGAGCTGCTCTACTCTCATGCGATGGCTGCAGAACGGCTTGGCCGGATTAATGTGCTTGAACAGAATCTGAACAGGATATTGCAGGCTGACCCGGATAATGCCCATGCCCTGAATGCCCTGGGTTACACGCTGGCTGATCGTACTGATCGATACGATGAGGCTTACCGGTATATTAAGCGCGCCGTGGAACTTGAGCCGGAAGATGCCGCTATCCTGGACAGCATGGGATGGGTGCTTTACCGGCTGGGCCGCTACCCGGAGTCGATAGAGTATTTGCGCCGTGCGCTGGAAAAGGCTGAAGAAGGTGATCCCGAGATAGCCGCACATCTGGGAGAGGTACTCTGGGTCTCCGGCGATCAGGAAGGCGCCCGCAAGGTGTGGGAGCAGGCGCAAAAACAGTTTCCTGATGATGACAAACTCCGTAGCGTTATGCAGCGCTATCTGAAATGAAGTTGACACGGCTGTTGCCATGGCTTTTCAGCCTGACGCTGCTGGTTGCCTGCAGCGGCCAGCAGGTGCGGACAACTGTCAAGGATCCCGTTCAGGTGTGGCGCCTGCAGCAAAAGGCAGTGGAGAAGCTGACCAGTTGGGAGCTGAGCGGTCGCATTGCCATTCAAACCGAAAGTGACGGTTTCAATGCGAATTTTTCCTGGCGTCAACAGGATGATGATTACCGGATCCAGCTGAGCGGCCCCTTCGGTGCCGGTGCGTTGACACTGACGGGTGACTCCAATGGCGTGGCGCTTCACAATCGCGGTGAAACCGTGTTCCATCATGACGATGCAGAGGCATTGCTCCTGCAGCAGACAGGTGTGCAGCTGCCAGTCAGTTCGTTGCGTTACTGGGTGCGGGGTATTCCACAGCAGGGTGTCAAGGCGAAGGTGATGCTGGACAGCCAGGGCAGATTGAAAGAGCTGCAGCAGTCCGGCTGGAAGATACACTACAAACGCTACAGCCGTTACCGTGGATTGATGCTGCCTGCCAAGCTGTTTCTGGACAATCGCCGGCTAAAGGTGCGAGTGGTTGTTGACCGCTGGGTGCTGGCTGCTCTGCCGGGATTGCCGCAACGGATCGAGATTCCGCGACCGGCATGAACTCCTGGCCCGCTCCAGCCAAGCTTAACCTGTTTCTCCATGTGACCGGACAGCGCGCCGATGGCTATCACCTGTTGCAAACGGTTTTCCAGTTTGTTGATTATGGTGATGAGCTACACTTTCGGGTAAACAATAGTGGTTTGATTCACCGTCGTTCGTCCCTGCCGGGGGTCGATGAGGAACAGGACCTGGTTATCCGGGCGGCCCGGCTGCTGCAGCAGCAGTGCGGTGTTGAGGCTGGTGCGGAGATCCGGCTGGACAAGCGTCTGCCCTTGGGCGGCGGGCTGGGGGGCGGGAGTTCTGATGCGGCAACTACGTTGGTGGCCCTGAACCATTTGTGGGGAACCGGCCTGAATACGGATGAGCTTTCAGCCCTGGGGCTGCGCCTGGGTGCCGACGTTCCCATATTTGTCCACGGCCATGCCGCGTGGGCCGAGGGTATCGGCGAGCAATTCAGCCCCGTAGAGCTGCCTGAACCCTGGTTTGTGGTTATAATACCGCCCGTTGTCGTTGCTACCGCTGAAGTTTTTTCTGCTGCGGATTTGATACGTGACGCCCACCCTATTACAATACGCGCCTTTCTTGAAGGGAAAGGATGTAATACCCTCGAGCGAGTCGTTGTAGAACGATACCCTGAAGTTGCAAAGGCGCTGGCGTGGCTGAATGGTCATGGACAGGCCAGAATGACCGGCAGCGGTGGTTGTGTATTCGCCTCATTCAAAGATGAGCCGGAAGCGCAACGGGTGTTGCGCCAGATCCCCTCTGAGTGGCGGGGGTTCGTGGCCAGGGGTCGGAACTGCTCGCCTTTGCTGGAACGGTTGCGTGAAGCAGAAACCGTTCAATGAAGTTTAACTGGGGCGTCGCCAAGCGGTAAGGCACAGGGTTTTGATCCCTGCATTCCCAGGTTCGAATCCTGGCGCCCCAACCATTTTGGTATCCATTTGTGATTAATCTGCATATACGTATCAACTCCCTGCCTCTGGCCGAGACCGTTATCGTGCGTATAAACAAATGGTTACCCGCATGATTTCGGAAAATTTCTTGCCAGGTTCCAAAGGAGCAGCCGTGTCCGACAACAGGATGATGGTGTTTTCCGGCAACGCCAATCCTCAACTTGCCCGTGCCATTGTCAGCCACCTCAACATGCCGCTGGGTAAAGCCATCGTTGGCCGTTTCAGTGATGGTGAGGTGATGGTCGAGATTATGGAAAATGTCCGTGGCAAGGATGTTTTTGTCGTCCAGCCCACCTGCGCGCCGACCAATGATAATTTGATGGAACTGTTGATAATGGTGGATGCGCTGCGCCGTGCATCGGCAGGGCGCGTCACCATGGTGATACCCTATTTCGGTTATGCGCGTCAGGATCGGCGTTCGCGTTCTGTGCGCGTGGCGATTACCGCCAAAGTGGTTGCCAATATGATTGAGGCGGTGGGCACCGACCGGGTACTGACCGTGGATCTCCATGCCGATCAGATCCAGGGATTTTTCGATATTCCTGTGGACAATGTTTATGGTTCTCCCATTCTGTTTGGTGATATCTGGCGCCAGAAGCACAAAAACCTGATTGTTGTTTCCCCGGACGTTGGCGGTGTGGTTCGGGCGCGGGCGGTGGCCAAGCAACTGGATGATGCCGAACTGGCCATTATCGACAAGCGCCGCCCGCGCGCCAACGAAGCCAAGGTGATGAATATTATTGGTGATGTAGCTGGTCGCAACTGCGTTCTGGTTGACGATCTGGTGGACACTGCCGGTACCTTGTGTCAGGCTGCCGGGGCTCTCAAGGAACATGATGCAGCCAGTGTTACAGCCTACTGTACCCATCCAGTATTATCCGGCCCCGCAGTGAAAAACCTGATGGAGTCGCAGCTGGATGAACTGGTGGTGACCGATACGGTACCGCTGCGTCCCGATGCCCGGGAGTGCGGCCGCATCCGTGTTCTGAGTATTGCCGGAATGCTGGCGGAAACCATGCGCCGTATCAGCAATGAAGAGTCTGTCAGCTCCCTGTACATGGAGTGATGGCCGTAAACGTTTTTTGCCGAACCTGGTCGCGGGGGAGGTTGTCTGTTATTCATTCTGGCTCAGGCCGGGATGGATATAACATTTAGTGTGGAGAAAGAGATGAGTAGTGAATTTGTCGTATCAGCAGAACCTCGCAAGGACCAGGGCAAGGGTGCGAGCCGCCGCCTGCGTCGTACGGGGAAGGTACCGGCCATATTGTACGGAGCCGGAAAGGGGCCGGTCCCCCTGACCCTGGATCATAACGAGCTTCTCAAACAGCTGGAAAAAGAGGCTTTTTATTCGCATATTCTTACCATTGATATGGGCGGAAAAAAAGAGCAGGCCATTCTCAAGGATATGCAGCGTCATCCGGCCAAGCCGTTTATCCTGCACATGGACTTTATGCGAGTGAGCGCCGGTGAAAAGATTCGGGTGAATGTTCCATTGCATTTCAGGGGTGCCGAAATGGCTCCAGGGGTGAAAATCGGGGGCGGAATAGCGACCCATGCGGTTACCGAGGTAGAGATAAACTGTTTGCCGAAGGATCTGCCGGAATATATCGATGTTGATCTCTCCGAACTGGAACTGGGGCAATCCCTGCACCTTTCCGATATCACGCTGCCGAAGGGGGTGGAGCTGGTACAGCTGCTGCAGGGCGAGGAGCATGATGTGGCAATTGCGGCAATCCAGGCTACCCGTGGTGCTGCTGAAGCCGAGGAGACTGAAGCGGCAGCTGGCGAAGAGGGTGAGGCCGAGAGCGGGGAAGAGTAATTCCCCTCACTTAAGGGTACCTCCATCTCTAGGAATGCACTTTTCCGCGATTACGGTGCCAGCTCCGTATTCGAATCCTCAGGTATTTCTTGTACACTGCGGTTTCGTATGCGGGGCTTCCCCGCCTTCGCGAAAAAATCAAATGTTCTTGATACATATCGTTCAACAGGGTAACCGGCGTTAGTGTCCTACATTCAGCTTGTCGCAGGTCTGGGAAATCCAGGTGATGAATATGAGCAGACGCGGCACAACGCCGGTTTCTGGTTTGTCGATGCGTTGAGCCGGCACTGGAACACACCGTTTCGTCGGGAAGCAAAATTTCATGGTGAGGTGTGCCGTATTTCGGTGCAGGGAGAGTCCGTCTGGTTGCTTAAGCCCGACACCTGGATGAACCGCAGCGGCCAGGCGGTTGCGCGTCTGGCCAGGTTTTACAAAATTCCCCTGGAAGCGATTCTGGTAGCCCATGATGAACTGGATCTGCCACCGGGAACCGTACGTCTCAAACAGGGCGGCGGTCACGGCGGGCACAACGGATTGCGGGATATTATCTCCCTGATGGGCGGAAACGGTTTTTCCCGTTTGCGTATCGGTATCGGCCATCCTGGAAGCGGCGGGGATGTTACCGGTTTTGTACTGGGCAAACCCCCGGCAGCAGAGCGTCAGCTGATAGAGGGCGCTATCGAAAGAGCGGTAAATGAGTTACCACATATCATACACGGTGACTATCAGAAAGCCATGAACCGGCTCCATTCCCACCAAGTTTGAAACAGACAACAGGATAATCTATGGGATTCAAATGTGGCATCGTCGGATTGCCAAACGTGGGCAAGTCTACCTTGTTCAATGCGTTGACCAAAGCGGGTATTCAGGCGGAAAACTACCCGTTTTGCACTATTGAGCCGAATGTAGGCGTGGTACCGGTACCGGATCCGCGCCAGGAAAAGCTGGCAGCAATCGTCAACCCGGAACGCATCGTTCCCACCACGATGGAGTTTGTGGATATTGCCGGTCTGGTGGCGGGGGCCTCGCGCGGGGAAGGGTTGGGGAACAAGTTCCTGGCCAATATCCGCGAGACAGATGCTATCGCCCAAGCGGTGCGCTGTTTCGAGAATGAGGATATCGTTCATGTGTCAGGGAAGATCGATCCGCTGAACGATATCGAGGTTATCAATACCGAGCTGGCGCTGGCTGATCTCGAGAGTATCGAGAAGGCAGTGCTGCGCGTTGGCAAGATTGCCAAGAGTGGCGAAAAAGAGGCCAGAGCAAAGCTGGAGCTGCTTGAACAGGTGCGTATTCACCTGGACAGGGGTGAGCCGGTTCGCGCCATGGGGCTGGATGAAGAACAATTGAAATTGATCTATGACCTCCACCTCCTTACTATCAAGCCCACTATGTACATAGCAAATGTTAGCGAAAACGGCTTTGAGGATAATCCCTGGTTAGAGCAGGTGCATAGTCTGGCGCAGGCGGAGGGGGCTGTTGTAGTGGCCGTGTGCGCGGCCATCGAATCGGAACTGGTCGAGCTGGAAGAGGAAGAGAAAGCGGAGTTTCTGGCAGATCTGGGGCTGGAAGAACCGGGTTTGAACCGGGTAATCCGTGCCGGCTATCAGTTGCTGGGCCTGCAGACCTATTTCACCGCCGGGATTAAAGAGGTTCGTGCCTGGACAATTCCGATTGGTGCAACTGCACCCCAGGCAGCAGGAGTGATTCATACCGATTTTGAAAAAGGCTTTATTCGCGCCGAAGTGACATCGTATGATGACTATATCGCTTATGCCGGAGAGCAGGGTGCGCGAGAGGCGGGCAAGCTGCGTCTGGAAGGCAAAGAGTATATAGTGCAGGATGGAGACGTAATGCATTTCCGCTTCAATGTATAGGATAAAGGGTGCAACGGGATGAAAAAACTGCCATTCATATGGGCTTTCACAGCAAGTTTGTTGTTCAGCAATGCAGGGCATGCGAACAGTGACCAGCATCACAGCGAGCCTATCATTGATAATGCGTGGATTCGCGAGGCGCCTCCTGTGGTAAAGGTTCTGGCTGGCTTTATGAGTATCAGCAACCCGGCAGACAAAACAGTGGTATTGACGAGTGCGGAAAGCCCCCTGTTCGAAAAAATAGAGCTGCACCGTTCCATATTGGAAAATGGCATGGCTCGGATGGAACGGCAGAAACAAGTGGAAATTCCTGCCGGTGGCAAGCTGGAGCTTTCCCCCGGTGGTCTTCACTTGATGTTGGTAAACCCAAAACAGCCACTCAAGGCAGGTGATACAGTGGAAATCATTGTCAAATTCGAGCAACGGAAAAGCTCCCCTGTTGTTTTCACCGTTCGATCCGCGGATAACGTGGAACACCACCATCATCATTAGCCAAAACACCACTGCCGGACACAGATGGAGTCGATAGTGTGGTTGGCAGAATCAGTTGGTATGTGGGATGTTGCCGCGGTGCTCTATTTATGATTGAATAACCGTTCACGCAGGGCCGTTAGCTCAGTTGGTAGAGCAGCTGACTCTTAATCAGCGGGTCGTAGGTTCGATCCCTACACGGCCCACCAATCACACAGAGGGGTAAATACTCCCGTTTATCCCTTTTCTTCTTTTGATTTTTGCAGCTATTCAGCGGCGTATTCCGGGTTCTCTTCAACAGCTTTTCCAATAGCTATCAAGACAAACAATAACAAAGCTCCATTCTAGAGTGTACCAGCTATCCGTTGATTGGAGCTTTGTTTATTGTTGCCGTTTCTATACGGCGTGGAATCCGGGATAATGGTTTTATGACACAGTTGACCCACTTTGATCCGGACTGTCGTTCCTGCCCGCGTCTCGCCGATTTTCTGGCGGAGATTCGACAGGAGCATCCAACCTATCATGCGCGGCCGGTAGAGCCGTTTGGTGATTCGGCGCCTCGCCTGCTGATTGTCGGTTTGGCACCGGGCATGCACGGTGCCAACGCGACCGGGCGCCCCTTTACCGGTGATTATGCTGGAATTCTGCTGTACGAAACGCTTCACCGGTTTGGCTTCAGCAGCCAACCCGTCTCCACAGCACGGGATGACGGTTTGGCACTCAACGGCTGCTGTATTACCAACGCGGTAAAGTGCTTGCCGCCACAGAACAAGCCGATAGGTAGCGAGGTCAATGAGTGCAACCGCTATCTGCGCGCGGAACTGGCGGATCTTGATGATGGAACGGTAATTCTGGCGCTGGGATCGGTTGCCCATCGCGCTGTAGTGCGGGCGCTAGAATTGAAAATGAAGGACTATCCATTCGGCCACTGCCAAAAATATGCATTGGACAGAAGGCGCTGGCTGATTGATTCCTACCACTGCAGCCGTTACAACACACAGACACGCCGCCTTACCGAGGAGATGTTTCATGATGTGTTTCGGGAGATAAAAAAGCTTCTGGCAGCCTGAACTCATGACAGCGGCCGTTTTTGATCCCAAAGAGTTTCTCAAAACATTAACCAGCCGCCCTGGCGTCTATCGTATGGTGGACGCGGCGGAAAGGGTTATTTATGTGGGCAAGGCGCGTAATCTGAAAAAGCGTCTCTCCAGTTATTTCAGAAAAAATATTTCCAGCCCCAAAACCCGCAGTATGGTGGCACAGATCCGGCGGGTTGATATCACCATCACCCATACCGAGAATGAAGCGCTGATCCTTGAGAACAATCTCATCAAGGAGCTGAAGCCTCGTTACAATATTCTGCTGCGCGATGATAAAAGCTATCCCTACATCTATCTCTCCAGCCATCACAAACATCCACGCCTGAGCAGCTATCGTGGTGCCAGGAGTGGGCAGGGCCGCTATTTCGGGCCGTACCCCAGCGCAGGAGCCGTGCGTGAAACGCTCAACCTGATGCAGAAGCTGTTTCTGGTGCGTCAGTGCGAGGACTCCTTCTACGGAAATCGCAGTCGTCCCTGCCTGCAGTACCAGATCAAGCGTTGCAGCGCGCCCTGTACCGGGCTGATTTCAGAGCAGCGCTATCAGGAGGATGTGCGGCATGCGGAGATGTTTCTGGAGGGAAAAAGCAGTGCAGTGATCGATGATCTGGTACAGCGGATGAAAACAGCTTCGCAAGCACTGGAGTTCGAGCTGGCTGCCCGTTACCGGGATCAGATTGCCAGCCTGCGGCGGGTACAGGAGCGCCAGTATGTCAGTGGCGCAGGGGGTGATCTGGATGTGATTGCCGCCGCAGTGAAAAACGGGATTGGTTGCGTCCAGGTGTTTTTTATCCGTGATGGCCGTAATCTCGGTAACAAGACCTGGTTTCCCCGTCATACCGACAACAGCGATACAGCAGAGCTGCTGGCGGCCTTTCTGCCGCAGTACTACCTTTCCGGAGGCAGCCGTTGCCGGGAGATTCCTTCTGACATTCTGCTCAACCGGCCACTGGAGGAGGGGGAGTGGCTGGCTGGCGTATTAACGGCACAGGCCGGGCACAAGGTAAAAATCCGCCACCGGCTGCGGGGTGAACGTGCCCGCTGGGTGCAGTTGGCCGAAGCGAACGCTGTGGGAGCGCTGGAGAGCAATCTGGCCGGCAAGGCAAATATGCGCAGTCGTTTCGAGGCGCTGCAGGAGGCGCTGGAGCTGGATGAGCTGCCGCAACGGATTGAGTGTTTCGATATCAGCCATACTGCCGGTGAGTTGCCGGTGGGTGCCTGCGTAGTGTTCGACCTCAATGGTCCGGTGAAGTCGGACTATCGCCGTTTCAATATTCGTAACATAACGCCCGGTGATGATTATGCCGCACTGGAACAGGTGCTCAGTCGCCGTTATACCCGCATCAAAAAGGGGGAGGGCAAACTGCCGGACGTGCTGATTATCGACGGAGGCAAGGGACAGATCACCCAGGCGGACAAGGTACTGGAGGAACTGCAGATTACCGGCATTACCGTACTGGGAATCGCCAAGGGTCCGGCACGCAAGCCGGGGCAGGAGACGCTGTTCTTGTCCGGACAGGAACAGCCCCTTATACTGCAGGGAGATTCAGCGGCGCTGCATCTGATTCAGCAGCTGGACGGCGAGGCCCACCGGTTCGCCATCACCGGACACCGCCAGCAGCGTGGAAAGGCGCGATCCACCTCGGTGCTGGAGGGGATTGCCGGGCTTGGTCCGAAACGGCGCCGGCAGCTGCTGCAACAGTTTGGTGGTCTGCAGGAGGTGGCACGAGCCGGTGTTGAGGATCTGACACGGATACATGGCATAAGCCGCGCCTTGGCGCAACGGATTTACGACAGTTTTCACCCGGATAGTGAATAAGCAATATGTGGTCAAATATCCCTAATATCCTTACCCTGCTGCGTATTGCGCTGATCCCGATCTTTGTTATTTGCTTCTATCTCCCCGTACCTTGGGCGCATGCCGCCAGTGCATTACTGTTTACCTTGGCGGCAGTGACGGACTGGCTGGATGGCTATCTTGCCCGCCGTTTGGAACAGACCTCACCATTTGGAGCCTTCCTTGATCCGGTTGCTGACAAATTGATGGTGGCGGCAGCCCTGGTACTGTTGGTGGAGCATAACCCGACCCACTATGCCGGGATCTACATCGCGATCCCGGCGATTGTTATTATCGGCCGTGAGATAGCCATATCCGCCCTGCGTGAATGGATGGCGGAACTGGGTGCCCGCACCAAGGTAGCCGTGTCCTACATCGGAAAGGTGAAGACCACGCTACAGATGGTGGCAATTATTCTGCTGCTCTACCGTTCTCCCATTGGTGCTGTTTCCGTGGTGGAAGTCGGGTTCTGGTTGCTTTACATTGCAGCCGGGCTGACGCTATGGTCCATGGCGGTCTATCTCCGGGCAGCATGGCCGGTATTGAGTGGAAGTTCATCTTGACAGAACTCTCCTGAAACCGGAAAATGCGCGTGCGGTACAAGTATGGCTATGTAGCTCAGCTGGTTAGAGCACAGCACTCATAATGCTGGGGTCGGTGGTTCGAATCCACCCATAGCCACCATCACCCCATCCGGCAACGTCCCATAAAGCACTTTAACCCTATGTTACTTCTGCAATTCCCCCGCTTGCAGTGTCTAGTTATAGTCCATTACACTCCAATGTAAAACACGGTAACTTGACGGTAGATCCGGCGGTAATGCCGTTACCGCTGCAGGGGTTACCGTCATTTGCTGTTACCGTCAGCAAGGGGGTGGGTTATGGCGTTGACTGAATTGAAGGTAAAACAGGCCAGAGGCCGGGAGGAATCCTATAAACTGACCGACGGCAGAGGGCTGTATCTGCTGGTTCGTCCCAATGGCGGCAAGTGGTGGCGTTTCGATTACCGTTACGGTGGCAAGCGCAAGACGCTGAGCATGGGGGTTTACCCGGATGTATCGCTCAAGAAGGCGCGGAACCGGCTGGACGAGGCACGCTTGCAGCTGGCTGATGGTATCGACCCTGGAGCACTCCGACGGGCTGAGAAGGGAGCAGGAAAGGATACCTTCGAGGCAGTGGCCCGTGAATGGCTGCAGAACATGCGCGCCGACTGGGTAGATTCCTACTATACCAAGGTGGTTCGGCGGCTGGAGACAGATATATTCCCCTGGATTGGTTTCCGTCCAGCTGGCGATATTACCGCCCCGGAGTTGCTGGCCTGCCTGCGGCGTATCGAGTCACGGGGAGCGGTAGAGACAGCGCACCGCGTCAAGACGACAGCCGGGCAGATATTCCGCTATGCCATCGCCACAGGAAGGGCAGAGCGCGACATATCCGCCGACCTGCGCGGCGCGTTGAAATCCCGCAAGAAGGGGCACCATGCCAGCATTACCGACCCCGTCGAGATAGGCGCACTGCTGCGGGCTATCGAAGACTACCAGGGCGATCACGTTACCCGTTGCGCTCTCAAGCTGGCCCCGCTGACCTTTGTCCGGCCGGGTGAGCTGCGTTATGCAGAATGGCCTGAAATCGACCAGGAAGCCGCAGAGTGGCGGATCCCTGCCCACAAGATGAAGATGAACGCCCCGCATATCGTCCCCCTGTCCCGTCAGGCACTGGCCGTACTGGACGACTTGAGGCCACTGACAGGCAGAGGGCGCTATCTGTTTCCCGGTGCCAGATCAGCAGAACGCCCCATGAGTGAAAACACCGTCAATGCCGCCCTGCGTCGGCTGGGCTACACCAAGGAGCAGATGACCGGCCACGGCTTCCGCAGTATGGCATCCACCCGGCTGAATGAATCACAGCGATGGCATACCGATGCTATCGAGCGCCAGCTCGCACACGGAGAGCGGAACAACGTCCGGGCAGCCTACAACTACGCCGAACATCTGGCGGAACGGCGGCGGATGATGCAGTGGTGGGTGGATTATCTGGATGGGTTGCGGGAGGGTGAAAGGTGATAACTCAACAACCACCAGCTAAAGCTGGTGGGTTAGTATTATGGACTGAAAGTCCGGATACGGGTCGAAAGACCCGTTTAGTCTTCGGTTCTAAAATTATCATCAACCTTTGGCTCAAAGTGATGCTCCAAATATTCTTTTATCATCTCTTCCGTCAGCTCCCCCGACGTAACACAAAAATATCCACGTGCCCAAAAACGCCTTCCCCAATAAATAGCGCCGCTTCAGGTCGGGAAAACTCTCAATCCAATAACAACGCGGGCAAGAAGGTCTATGGCCTGGACGACGACACAAACATCTGGCAGGCCCCAACGCATGTCTGTCTTTATGTGACCACACGAATGATTCGCATTTTTCGTGGACATGAAAAACCTGCACACCCTGGCCGCTTCCTCCGTGTAATAGCCCGTTATCTTGACAAACATCAGCAGCGGCGCCATTCTCATATCCCGGGGCTTTACCAGAGCAAGCTGACCGGCCTGAGC
>JALSHD010000123.1 GCA_026982395.1 Chromatiales bacterium
GCCAGAGCAAGGGCTCGAGGTTACCGGAATAACAGCACATTCATTACCATGATTTACATGATTGCCAGCCCGGCAGGTTCTATACTGAAATCCACATGAAACGTCGAAGAGCCTAAACCGATCTCAGGTTAGCTATCTATTTTTACTCAGGGGTAACCGCTCAGCGAGCAGTGGTGTTCAGGGTTGTTCTGAAAGGATTCGGCGTTAAACTCTGCAGTTGGCGTGCGTGATTTGGCCTCAGGGGGGTACAAGAGGCGCTCCATTACGAGGTCAACAAGCGACAGCAAATAAACTTGACTGCGAAGCGGGTTATTTATTGGGCTGTTTTTCTATATTTATCACCCCGTTGTTCGTAACGAGACAGGCAAGGCCGTGCCCCGGCTCGTGCGCAAAATAGTAAACCGGAGTCATCGTCAATGGATTGGCTATCCGGTTAGTCTAGCGAAAACTGGCATGAATATTCTGAAAAGAAAAAAAGAGTATCGCCAAATGCGTGGTGTTGTTATTAGAATAGAGGATCCCATATAGATAGCTACCGAATGCCCAGAAAATTTCTAAAACGCCATATGCCGGATCATCATCAGATCCGGGAGCACAAGCATTTGCGGGTGTTCGGTGAATTGCTGCATGATCCCAATCTCTGGCATCTCAATCGCCGCTCGGCTGCGGGTGCTTTTGCGGTTGGCCTGTTTTGTGCCTTCGTACCGATCCCGTTGCAGATGATTCTGGCTGCTGCTGCGGCGATTCTGTTCCGCGTAAATCTGCCAATTTCCGTTGCGCTGGTCTGGATAACCAACCCGTTGACGATGGCTCCGATCTACTATTTTGCGTATAAACTTGGAGCTTGGGTTCTGCGCCAGCCAGCTCAGGAGTTTTTGGCCGTCCCGTCGATTGAGCAGGTATTGACGGGATTGAATGCCGTCTGGGCACCATTTTTGCTCGGTTGTTTTATTCTTAGCAGTGTTAGTGCCATTGCTGGTTATTTTACCATTCGCGGTTTGTGGCGACTGTATGTTATCCGGCAGTGGCGAAGGAAAAGCCAGTGTCACAAGAAGCAAGGGGAATTGTAATTTGCTGTTAACCTGGTGAGACAGGTATGACTTTGGTTTTATTCCAGTCAACAGAGGCGACAGCTGTTCGGAGATCGATGTAGCGGCATTCGTCCAGTATTGCATCCAGCTTGGCAAGAGAGGAGTTCAGGCCAACGTAGGATTTGAATTTACGAATGGTTGACAGGTCATCTATTCTGGGCTGATCGGGGTCGAAGTCCCGCGGGTGGAAATAGGTCATCACATAGTGCGCATCGCGGATCCAGCTCCGTAGCAGGGGTAGCGGAATGATGCGAAAATAGCCACCACCGGAAAAAATAATGGGTTTTCCAAATATGGTTTTGATGTTAATGGGCAGTTCCTTGATGATGCCTCTAGTGGTTTGCACCTGCACCGGGCGGGCGGCACCGAAACCGGGATAGCCGCCGTGCGCTCGGGGTGCCGGGAAGATGGAGCTGTCTACCTCGATCCCTTGTTCAGCAAGCGCCTCAAAAAACCAGGGACAGGATGGGGTTACCGAAAACCCCGGCGCACGGTAACTGGTTACCTTTTTCCCTACGGCATCCTCGATAGAGTGAATTGCCCTGCGAAGATCCTCCTTGAACTGGCCGGGGGTTAATTCGTATACCAATTGATGCATGTGGGAATGGCAGCCGATTTCATGCCCTTTTTCGGCAACTTTGCGAACTACTTCAGGATATTTTTGGGCTATCCAGCCCAGACAGAAAAAGGTGGCGGACTGATTCTTCCGCTCCAGCAAATCCAGGATCCGAACCACATTCTCCTCGATTCTGGAGGGAAACCGGTTCCACTCGTTCTCTGTTTTTGTCGATTTGTTATCGAGGATATGGAACCACTCTTCGATATCGAAAGTCAGGATTTTCATATAACTGTCCCGATGCGCTGCCTGGCGGTGTCCTGGTTTAGGTGAAATGTATGGACAGCAATATGGTGCATTTGACCGCTTTTTACTGTGATCTGACGGATTCTATCGGTCACCAGGGTTTTTTTCTGAATGTTTATTATGGCTGAAGATGGTTGCGGGTAACGAATGATTTGAGGATCATTACAAAAAATTTATATTCTGGCATTATCTTTTGTTATTTAATGTGCGCGAGAATTCCATCCAGCTCATCGAGGCTGTTGTACTGGATTACCAGTTTTCCCTT
>JALSHD010000124.1 GCA_026982395.1 Chromatiales bacterium
CATGAGCGCTAATCCCGCCGTGAAATCCGAGTTGTTGCATTACTTGGATGTCCTGAGGTCCGTTGCATGATCGCTTCGCGGCCAGAATTTATGCAATGATTGGGTTAATATATGCTAATTGGCATGAAGACATGGTTAATAAAAAGAAAATAGAAAGTTTTTCTTCAGAAAAATCATATTATATTCGGAATGAGGGGTTCATTCAGCATCTTGAAGCGGATGAAATAATCTATGGTGTATTGTATAGAGACACATAACAATGCGCTTAAACTCGGACAGGCTTCCGCGTTGCCTGTCTTGCGCATTCGCTACGCTCATTGTAGCGCAAGCCAGTCAACGCTCCAGCCTGCCGGTTAAGCGCGGCCGTTATGTTTCAAGGAATGAACGATGGGTGAATTGAGTAAGCTCAAGGGTCTTGGCCCTAAGTCAGAGAAGTGCCTGAATGAAATTGGCATCAAAACGAAGGGCGACCTGGAAAAGATTGGACCGGTAAGGGCGTTTATGAAGTTGCGGAGCGAGTGCAGTATCAAGCCAAGCCTGAACTTTCTATATGCAATGGTAGGGGCTCTGGAGGGGCGGCACTGGGCAGATATCGCTAAGACAGAGAGAGGGCGCCTGCTATTAGAGCTGGATGGATACCAGGATTTAGAAAGGGCATTGAAGGCGGAAGGTGTCGAGATTGAAACATAACAATGCGCTTGAGTCGTTCGCTTCGCTCACTGGGACCGCCAACCGCTACGCGGTTGTCGGCCCCTCAGCTTAATCGTGTGTGCCGGGCATGGCACAAAACTAGTACATAGTTTCAATAAAACATATACAAATAATATTGATTCCGTCATCATAACACCTTCCGAAAACTATTTCGCGGGGTGTCATCATGGCTCGACAGACAAAGAGAGCATTGCTTGTTCTGAATGATATGGAGCGTAATCAACTGACCAAAATCCACCAATCCCGGACGGCTCCCGTTCGCGAGGTGCAGCGGGCGGGGATTTTGCTGCGATACGCCGATGGAGAGTCGATCAGCGGAATCCAAAGGGTGCTGGGCATCAGTCGCCCTACGATCTACAAATGCATCGATAAAGCCTTGGCGATGGGAATAGATGGAGGCCTGAAAGACCAGTACCATCGCCCAAAAGAAGCGGTCATCACAGAAGAGGCCAAGGCGTGGGTGATCCATTTGGCCTGCACTAAACCCAAAGATTTGGGGTTTGCCGCAGAAGTCTGGACACTGAGAAATTTGGCAGACTATGTTCGAGAGCACGCCATCCCAGCAGGCCATAACAGCCTTTCCAGAGCAGCAAAGGCGACGGTCTGGAGAATCCTGAACGCCAACCAATTGCGTCCTCATAAGATCCGTTACTACCTGGAGCGCCGTGACGAAGCGTTCGAAGAAAAGATGCGCGAGGTTTTGGTGGTTTATCAAGAGGTGAATCTGCAAAACCAAAAAGACGAACAGGTGCAACGCCCCGATGTGATTACGGTGTCTGTCGATGAAAAGCCTGGGGTACAGGGCCTCAAGAACATTGCCCCCGATCTGCCGCCTGCTTACCCACGTCACAAGGCGTGGGGACGGGACTACGAATACAAACGGCTGGGAACACTTTCCATTCTGGCAGCGCTGGATTTGCATGATGGTCAAATCATTGCCCAGGTGCATCGCCGCCATCGAAGCAGGGAATTTATCCAACTCCTGAAGGCACTGGATGCCCGCTATCCAGAAGGGACCACCATTCGAGTCATTCTGGATAATCATTCCTCTCATATTTCCAAGGAGACGCGGGCGTATTTGGCGACCCGTCCCAACCGCTTTGTCTACGTGCATACGCCGAAGCATGGTTCCTGGCTGAATTTGATCGAGATGGTCTTTTCCAAGATGGCGCGTTCTTTTCTCCGGCATATCCGTGTGAATTCGCTGGATGAACTCAAGCAGCGGATCCTGAAGGGCATTGATGAGATGAATGCCCAGCCTGTTGTATTCCGTTGGAAGAAATTTGATGCCATTACCGAATAACTGTAAATGTATTATCGAAACGAACTACTAGTGTATGCGTGTGTTCGTAATACGCCTTGATAGGCATTCTTTAAGCGAATATAACATAATGCGTAAAACGCATCAGTATTGTGCTTGATACATTTTTGGAGGAACCCTGATATGGCCCGCATCCCCGGCGATCAGATCGAACGGCTGAAACAGGACATCTCCCTGGTGC
>JALSHD010000125.1 GCA_026982395.1 Chromatiales bacterium
GCCCAAAATATTCATCGGGATGCCGATACCCATACCCTGTCCTATATAAAGTTGTGAGAGGCCTTATATATCAACAGATTACATGGGGATCGGCATCTTTTTTCACTCACAGGGCCGGAGAAGAGCCCCTCTTTTGTTACTCCCTGCCCAACTGCAGAAACCGGACAGAATGGAACAATACACCGGTATCCAAAGAGCCAACCAATCGCCCGGTTGTGGGGGGAGTTATTATTATTCCAAATAGCCGCAGCACTATTTGAGATGCGCTTGAATTGCTGCTGTCCATATGTTAGCGTCATCTGATAAGGGGGGGAGGTCGTATCGTATTCTCTTTTGGCTTCCCAATGCTAGGCAGACGTCTGTAATCAGGTAATACACAGGTTCTGTGTATTACTGATATTCAGGTTTTCTGCCGGTTGCACTGTTCTACGCAATGGAACACATATGTACTTATATAGAGATCAGGCGCAGAAAATCATTCAAGAATTTAAGAACGATACGATCAGCGAACTTAAAAAGAACCATGAGTTTATGATCTCTCTATTAACCGGTGATGACTGGTCCTTGGTTATTAAATCACATGCGCTCGTCGAATCTATCATTAACTATCATATAGTTGCCGTTACGGATGAAAGCAGACTTAAATATCTAATAGAAAGACTGCCTATGCATGACAAGCAAATAGGTAAGCTATTGATTACAAAAAAATATGGATTGCTTGATGATAGTCAGCGCAAATTTGTCATAAGGTTGTCTGAGATTCGAAATAAACTGGTTCATAATTTTGAAAATATTAGTTTTGACTTTGTTGAATATGTCGAGTCATTGGATAGCAATCAAAGAAAATCATGGGTAAGAGATGTAACTTGGCATGCCGCTGATTATGATGCGCCAGAAATATGGAGAGAAATTGCGATTGAAAACCCTAAGGTTGCTGTCTGGTTTTCAGTCCTTATGTTTGTATCTCTTACTACAGCGAAAACCGTAGAGGTCAGTACCATGGCTAAGATTCGGGAGATTGCCTCGGACACTGTAAAAAAAGATTTTAAGGGTCGCGTATAACCAATAAGGTTAGATCGTGTGAGCGAAGCTAACCACGATCTGAACCGTTTGTTGGACAATCCCGCCCGGTTTGATAGACAGGTAGGGTGCGTTCAACGCACCAAATAATCATCATCAATACCAACGGTTATTCACATATCTAAATAACTGTTCCAAAAAGGTGTCCACTTAGGGAACTTGGGCGCATCTCTGCGATCAGATCAATTGACAAAAAAATCACTGTTCGAGAGAGGCCCAAGTTGGAATACAGACAGGTAGGGTGCGTTCGACGCACCAAAAACAAAAAAAGCCTCATCCAATCGCTATTTGTACATCTAATGTAATGCCACAGCCATTGCCTGCCAGCGATATTGTGGTGCATGGAATGCACCCTACTTGGCTAATGTGATGCCGCTGTCATTGCCATCGATGTTGTGGTGCATGGCCCCCCTCCCTGGCCGCTTGTCCTTCAGAACTTCTTGGACCCAAGCCGTAACAAAATGAGTGTCGTTGCTCTCCGCTATCTGTTTTTCTCCAGACGCCGCACAATGTATTTTTCCAGCTCTACCAGAAACAGGACGGAGGAGGAGGCCAGCAGGATGTACAGCCATAGTTTGAAGTCGATTGCGGTGGTGCCAAACAGTGACTGAAGTGGTGCAAGGTAGGTGAATCCCAGCTGGAGGATGATGAGTACGGCAATGGCGATCAGTACATGGCGGTTGCCGGTGAGTCCGGCCCGGTTGAATACCGGGGCGGTAATGTAACGTGCGTTGAACAGGTAGAAGATCTGGAACATTACCAGTGTGTTTACTGCGACGGTGCGGGCATGTTCGATGCTGGCGCCTCGTTCCATTTCCCAGAGAAAAAAGGCAAATGTTCCGCTCATCAATATGATGGAGACGAAGGCTATTCGCCACAGAAGATAGAGTGTCAGGATCGGTTCCCGGGCGTTGCGCGGGGGGCGGCGCATGACATTTTTTTCGGGTGGTTCGAAGGCCAGAGAGAGTGCCAATGTTACGGCGATTACCATGTTTACCCAAAGGATCTGCACGGGGGTTAATGGCAACTGGTGAAAGCCGAACAGGATGGCGGCCAGGATGATTAGTGCCTGCCCTCCGTTGGTGGGAAGGATGAACAGGATGGCCTTCTTGAGGTTGTCGTATACTGTGCGGCCCTCTTCCACGGCATGGGCGATTGATGCGAAGTTGTCATCGGCAAGGACCATTTCGGCGGCTTCCTTGGCGGCCTCTGTGCCGTTGCGGCCCATGGCGATTCCTACATCTGCGCGTTTCAGGGCGGGGGCGTCGTTTACGCCGTCGCCGGTCATTGCCACGATCAAGCCCTGTTCCTGCATCAGTTTTACCAGCAGCAGTTTGTGTTCGGGGTTGACGCGTGCATATACGTCGACTGTTTTCACGCGTTGCCGCAACTCTTCCTCGCTCATTGATTCCAGTTCCTGCCCGGTCATGACGTCCCGGGCATTGGCGAGATTGAGTTGCCGGGCGATGGCGCGGGCGGTGGCGCCGTGGTCGCCGGTGATCATTTTTACCCGGATCCCCGCCTGATGGCACTGCTGCACCGCTTCAATCGCCGCTTCCCGGGGGGGATCGATCAGGCCAAACAGTCCCAGCATGACAAGGCCGTTTTCCACGTCGCTGAATGTCAGCTCTATCTGTTCATGGGTTACCGGTTTGACGGCAATGGCCAGTACGCGTTGGCCCTGCTGCGCCATCTCTTCGATGCGTTCCAGCCAGTAGCTTTTGTCCAGGGGCCGATCGCCGTCGATGGTTTTTTGCCGGTTACACATCTCCAGTACGCGCTCCGGCGCTCCCTTGAGAAAGATAAAGGTTTCGCCGATGTGGCTGTGATGCAGTGTCGCCATGAAACGGTGTTCTGATTCGAACGGGATGAGGTCGGTGCGTGGATGCTGTTTTGTCTCGGCTTCAATATCCAGCCCCACCTTCATGCCGGATACCAGCAGTGCGCCTTCCATCGGATCGCCATGGACGAGCCATTGACCTTTGCTCTGTTCCAGCGATGCATCATTGCAGAGCATGGCGGCGCGAGCCACCTCCTGCAACAGCGGTTTCTCTTCCGGCAGCACATCTCTGCCAGCCAGCGATATTGCACCGTGGGGGTCGTAGCCCGTGCCGCTCAGCTTGAACTGACTCTCGGCCGTGGCAATGGTGCGCACGGTCATTTCGTTGCGGGTCAGCGTGCCGGTTTTGTCCGAGCAAATCACGTTGACGGCACCCAGTGTTTCAACCGCCGGCAACTGGCGGATAATGGCATTGCGTCTGGCCATGCGTTGTACGCCGATGGCCAGTGTGATGGTCATGATTGCCGGCAGTCCTTCCGGGATTGCAGCCACTGCCAGGCTGACCGCGGCGAGAAACATCTCGGTGGCAAGATAGTCCCGAAGCAGCACGCCGAATGCGAAGGTGACTGCGGCAAGGCCCAGAATCGCAACGGTAAGCCAGCGGCCAAACTGGGATATTTGGCGTAGCAGCGGGGTTGTTACCGACTCGACTTCCGATACCAGCGTGCTGATACGGCCAATCTCGGTTTGCGCGCCGGTGGCAATCACGACACCGGCACCCTGTCCATGGGTTACCAGCGTACCCGAATAGGCCATGCAACGGCGATCGCCGATTACCGCTTCCCGGGCGACCGGGTCGGTGCTCTTTTCCACCGCCATCGACTCGCCGGTCAGCACCGACTCCTGAATTTGCAGCCCCTTGACACGAAACAGGCGCAGATCGGCCGGAACCTTGTCGCCCGATTGCAGCAATACGATGTCGCCGGGCACCAGATCTTCGGAGCGAATGGTAATCTGCCGGCCATCGCGCAACACCATTGCATTGGGGGAGAGCATCTGCCGTATTGCCTTCAATGCATTCTCGGCCTTGCCCTCCTGCACGAATCCGATCACCGCATTGAGAATAACCACTCCGAGAATCACACCGGCATCTATCCAGTGCCCCAGCATGGCGGTGATGGCGCTTGCCGCGATCAACACATAGATCAATATATTGTGGAACTGGTAGAAAAACCGTACCAGCGGGCCACGGGTTTTTGGCTCGGGAAGGCGATTCGGCCCATGCGCGGCAAGCCTTTTGTCAGCCTCCTCCATGGACAGTCCATCGGGGGTGGTGTTGAGCGAATCAAAGACCGTTTGTTTGCTTTCGGCATGCCAGTTTTCCGATGCGGAAACCGGTTCTTCTGACTGCCTGTCTGATTTCCTGAACTGGCGTGAAACTGCAGCAATCATGGTCAACAGGATGACCAGTATGGCAAAGAGTATCAGCCACTCTGTGATTGACATATCAAATTCCCATACAAGATCGTTAATCATCGAAAAACTCTCCTGTCGGTACAGTGCTGGTAGCACGTAAACAAACCGTAAACCCGGAATGTGTCCCACATCTCCAGAAACTAGTTGCGATTTCTTGCTCCCCGAATCGAGTTTCCGTCTGACAAGATTGTAGATACAGAAATCTGCTATTCGTTCAAACTGTTTTCTTGCTCAGGCGTGCCGGTAATACAACTTATCCGGTATGGGAAAAATCTTTAAATGTGCAGAGCTACAGAGCTACTATTAGTGTAGAGCATTCGGCAACAATCATATGGGCGCATCTAACAATGCTCCTTTTCCGCAACCGAAGAGTAAGGAGGAAGACGGGGACAAGCAATTGACTGTCAAAGTATCGGGAATGGGTTCACCGCTTACAAGTTGTTCTCATGAACCAGCCGACCCGCCAGTAGGGTATGGGTAACCCGTCCCTTCAGCTCCCAGCCCATAACCGGGCTGTTGAGGCCGTGGCTGATTAATGTTTCCGGGCTGGCTGTCCAGTAGTGCTCCGGATCGAAAATACAGATGTTGGCTGTGGCGCCCGGTGACAGCGTTCCTGCCGGGATACCAAGCATTTTTGCAGGATGCCAGCTCAGGGCGGCGATCACTTCCGGCAGTTCCATTACGCCTTGCTCAACCAGGCGCAGGCTGAGGGGCAACAGGGTTTCCAGACCGGAAGCGCCGGGTTCTGTTTCGCCGAAAGGAGCCAGTTTGGCATCGATATCATGTGGCTGGTGGTCAGAACAGATTGCCCCGATAACGCCACGAACAAGTCCGCGGCGCAGACCTTCCTGGTCTCGCTGGGTGCGCAGGGGAGGGTGCAGGTAACACTGGCTGTTGAAGTCGCTGATGTCAATTTCACTGAGGTGGAGATGGTGAGCCGTGACGCTGGCACTGATCGGCAGTCCGTCGAACTGGGCGCGGCCTATCATTTTCACCGCTCTGGCTGTGGAGAGCGGACCCAGATGGAGGCGGGCACCGGTCTGTTCGACCAAGGTAAGCAGGCGTGTTACCTCCATGGTTTCGGCGAACTCTGGGATACCGGGCAGACCGAGCCGGGTGCTGACGGCGCCTTCGTGGGCGCAGCCGTTGGCTGCCAGCCAGGGGTCCTGTGGACGCAACAGCAGGGTCAACTCGTGGCTGGCGGCATACTCCATGGCCCGGCGCAGTACTTCGGTGTTGATGATGGAGCGCTCAGCATTACTGAAAGCGACGCACCCGGCCTGGCTGAGAATGACCATTTCACAAATCTGTTCGCCACACAGCCCCGGTGTAACAGCACCAATGGGAAGTACCTGGGCATTGCCGGCCAGCTGGGCCAGTTCCTGGATTAGATTGGCGACGGCGGGAGTGTCGGTAACGGGATCCGTGTCAGGGGGGCAGCACAGGGTGGTAATTCCACCGGCGGCAGCGGCTGCGGTCTCGCTTTTGATGGTGCCTTTGTGCTCCTGTCCGGGTTCGCACATTCTGGCCTGCAGATCGACCAGTCCAGGGCAGACAACCAGCCCGCTGGCATCGATCTCTCGTTCAGGAACGAACTCTTGCGGGGGCTCTCCCACCGAAACAATGCGCCCGTTTTCAATGCAGAGTTCGGTGATTTTGTCGATGCTACTGGCCGGGTCGACAATGCGGCCGCTGTGGATGCGCAGTTTCATTCTCTTTCCTCGTCGTTGCCGAAACGGTTGCCCATGATGATGGACATGACGGCCATGCGAATGGCGATCCCGTTACTGACCTGTTCGAGGATGACAGAGTGCGGGCCGTCAGCTACCTCTGAGCTGATCTCCACGCCGCGGTTAATGGGGCCGGGGTGCATGACGATAGCATCGGGTTTGGCAAAAGCCAGTTTTTCGGGAGTGAGTCCATATAGTTCGAAATACTCCCGCTCACTGGGGATGAGGGCGCCGGTCATTCGCTCACGTTGCAGTCGCAGCATTATGATTACATCCACGTTTGCCAGACCGGCGTGCAGATCATGGTATATATGCACACCCAGATTTTGTACTTCCCGTGGCAACAGGGTCTCCGGTCCGATAACCCGTACTTCGTGTACGCCCAGTGTAGTGAGGGCATGGATCTGGGAGCGGGCGACCCGTGAGTGGAGGATGTCACCAACAATGGCCACCCGCAGGTCGGCAAACTCTTTTTTGTGGCGGCGGATGGTGAACATGTCCAGCATCGCCTGGGTGGGATGGGCATGGCTGCCATCACCGGCGTTGATTACTCGGATATGGGGTGCCACATGGCGCGCAATGAAGTGGGCGGCGCCACTTTGAGAGTGGCGCACCACGAACATGTCACAGTGCATCGCCTCCAGGTTGCGCAGCATGTCCAGCAGGCTCTCTCCCTTTGTGGTGGCAGATGTATTGATGTTGATGTTGAGAACATCGGCCGACAGCCGTTTGGCGGCCAGTTCAAAAGTGGTTCGGGTGCGGGTGCTGGGCTCGAAAAAGAGATTGGCAATGGTGTTGCCGCGCAGCAGGGGAATCTTTTTTACACTGCGGTTGCCGACGGAGGTGAAGTTTTCCGCATGGTCGAGAATATCCACGAGGAGTTGGCGTTTTAGCCCTTCGGTGGTGAGGAAGTGACGCAGTTTTCCGTTTTCGTCAATCTGGATGTTGTATTGTTTCATTCCTGCGTTACCGGGAGTTCAGGTTCAAGCAGGATGAGACGCAACGGCTCGGGGCCTTCCAGTTTAATCTGCTGCCGGGCATCCAGCTCCAGGTGAGTGCCGGTTACGGTTGGTTCGACAGGCAGCTCTCTGCCGGATCTATCTACCAGTACGGCAAGGGTTACGGAGGCGGGCCGCCCGTAATCGAAAATCTCGTTAAGGGCGGCGCGAATGGTGCGTCCGGTTTGCAGTACGTCATCGACCAGGATGATGTGGCGATTTTCAACCGTTACCGGGAGTCGCGACGGCTTTACCTGGGGATGAACGCCGATGCGGGTAAAATCGTCCCTGTAGAATGAGATGTTCAGGGTTCCCAGTGGCTCTTCCAGGCCAAGCTCCCGGTGCAGCTGTTTTGCAATCCACACACCGCCCGTATGGATGCCGATCATCAGCGGCTTTTCGATACCGGTTTGCTGCAAGTGGCGCTTCAGTTCAGTTGCCACTGTTTTCAGCAGGTCAGCTACGTTCAAATTGCTCATTGGATACAGTTTTGCTCCAGCCAGCTTTGCAGGATCAGTTGCGCCGCCAGTTTGTCGATTGCCTGTTTATCATAACGCCCGGGGCCACAGGTTTCAGCAAGAATCTGTTCCGCTTCCACCGAACTGAGGCGTTCATCCGCATGGCTTACCGGCAGCCTGAAACGGCCGTGCAGCTGGTTGGCGAAACGTCGTGCGGTGTGGGTCATCTCCTGCTCTTTCCCATCCAGATGCAATGGCAGACCAACCACCAGGCGAACAGGTTGCCACTCCTCCAGCAGCCGCTGAATGGCTTTCCAGTCCGGTTTGCCATCCTGGTTCTGCAGGGTGGTCAGTGCCTGGGCTTTGCGGGTCAGGGTCTGTCCAACGGCGATGCCGATACGTTGTTTGCCGTAGTCGAAGCCGAGGATACAGCCCGCTTCAGGCATGGCCTATGTCGCTGGATAGCAGCGATAGGTCAACGCCGAGTAGAGTGGCAGCCGCCTCCCACCGCTGTTCAGGCGGTGTTTCAAAAATGATCTTGCTGTCTACCGGGCCGCTGAGCCAGCTGTTGGCGGCCAGCTCATCCTCCAGCTGCCCTCCTCCCCAGCCGGCATAGCCCAGTGCAATCAGGTATTTGCCGGGGCCTTTCCGGTGGGCGATGGCCTCGATAATATCATGCGATGTGGTAACGCTGAGTTCGTCGCTGACCTTCAGGGTTGAGGCCCATTCGCCAGCCGGTTGGTGAATGACGAACCCCTGCTCCGGGTGAACTGGTCCGCCGGAGAACAGTGGCAGGTCACCCTCTTCGAACTCATTCGTATTGATATTCATCGAGCGGAACAGTTCGCTCAACCCGATATTAATCGGTCTGTTGATAACAATGCCCAACGCACCGTCTTCATTGTGCTCACAGATATAGGTAACGGAGTGCAGAAAATTCGGATCGGCCAGAGCTGGCATGGCGATGAGAAAGTGGTTGGTCAGGTTGGTCTGTTCCATCGGATTCAACGTGTCTGTAGCTGATTGTTGCTTTCAAATACCCAGGTGCGGGTGATATGCAGCACATCAAAATCTCTGCGGATATGCTCGGGAAATGGTGCAAAAGGTGCGGCCAGGGTAACAATGCGAATGGCGGCGTCGTCGAGAATTTTATGCCCGGATGAGCGCAACAGGTCAATGCGTTTTACACTGCCATCGGAGTTGATGACTACATCCAGCAGCAGTCGTCCGTAGATCTGGCGGTTTTTCGCCTCATCCGGATAGTTGAGGTTGCCGATGCGCTCTACCTTGGAGCGCCAGGAGTCCATGTAAGCGGCGTATTTGTACTCCCGGGTGTTTGCGTTCAGGTGTTTCTCACGCGGCAGTTTGGCCAGTGTCTCCTTGAGCTGACGGATCTCGGCGTCGAGACTGGCCACCTCCTTGCTGCTCTCTATCAGCTTGTCGGCAGTGACCTGCTCCGGCCGGGAGGGGGTTTCCCTTTTTTCATCGAGCTCGGGAATGGCCCGTTCGGACTGCTCGGCGGTAATCATCTTCATTGTCGGCAGGGGATCGGACTGTGTCTGTGGGGACGCGGCCTGCTGAGTGCTTGGGGCGTCTCCCTGTTTTGGAACCGGCAGCGGGTTGAAGTTCTGGCTGGACGGACGAACCTTTTCCGGTGTGTTGCCACCACCGCGCTGATTGGCTTGCGCCAGATAATCGGCATCTTCCGGAGCCTCGTCACTGCGGCTGTGTACCAGAGTAATCTCCATGGTGGGCAGTGGACTCTCTTCCGGAAAGGTAAGCATTTCCAGATCGAAAGAGAGACCCAGAATAAAGATCAGGTGTAGCGCAACGGCCAGGAACAGCGTCAGGCCAAGCCGGTCGATGGCGGTTATTGATGTCGATGAAGTACGAGCTGTCATTGGATATGTTTTAACATTGCTGCCACAATTATACCGCTCACCACACCGAATACCACTGCGGCAGTCATCAATATTGGAAATAGATGAAGCAGTGCCGGATGGGGAATAAACAACCAGTAGGCGGCGGTGAACTGGCCGGCCATGTGCGCCATGGCGGCCAGCACGCTGTAGCCGACTGGCCCGAAGCTTTGCCCGGGAACGAGCCTCGCCAGACCGAGAATCAGCAGACTGGCCAGGGCGCCGGTGAAGCTCAGCGCAAAAGTGGGGGAGAGAAAGGTTCCCAGCAGCAGGCTGCCGGCCAGCACCCGTAACATCAGCACCCAGGCTGCGGTGCGCAGCCCGTATATGCACAGCGCCGCGATAGTCACGATATTGGCCAGGCCCGGCTTGATGCCCGGTAACGGGCTGGGCAGTGCGCTTTCGGCAATATGGATGGTGATGGCCAGCGCTGCGAGCAGGGCGATGCGGTGGTCTTCGGTTGTGGTAGTGAGTGTGGTCACGGGCTCTCAGCTAAAGGGTAGCTCTAAAAATAGTGATTTTTCCGCGATAGCGGTGTCAGTTTCGTGCTCGAATTCTTCATGCACTGCGGTTATGTACACGGGGCTTCCTTGCGCTCGCAAAAAAACACTACTTTCAGAGGTGCCCTAAATGGTTCAGTAGTTGAATGTATCATACCGGGCTGTTCCGCCAGTGACCTGCAGGGCGATCCGGTTGGGCAGGCAGGCGGTGAATTCACCGCTGTGATAGTGCCAGCCGCTATGAACGCACTGTTGTCCCTGACAGGGTGAACTGATGAAACGAACTCCGCCATCCGCTATTTTCAGTATGCTGGGGCCGATGGTGCCCTGGATTGTCAGGGTTTGATCCTGCTTCAGGGAGATGGCTGGCAGCTCCTTGCCATCGACCATGATATGAACCTCATCGCCTGCGCCGCCATCACTGCCCCAGAAGGTGGCGTAGAGCCAGGGCAGCAAGGCGATGGCGGTTATGATAACCAGCCAGTCTGCATGGGTGATGAGTTGGGATCTCATAACTTTTTGCTGAGAACAACCTCCGGTTTGTCCGCCACCTCAAAGTGAACACGCCGGGCCATGGCGGGGTTCATGTAAATTACCCCTTTATCGTCCACCAGCATCACATATTTAATGTTCATGTTCCGGGCGGTTTCGTACCATTCGCGGGGACCGGCAACAAACAGTGCAGTGGCTGCCGCATCGGCTTCGGCCGCATTGTTGTGGATGACGGTGACAGAGGTAACTCCCCGGGCCGGGTAGCCGGTGCGGGGATCGAGTATGTGATGATAACGTTCCCCATCATATTGATAGAAGCGCTCATAGTCACCGGAGGTAAATACGCTTTCATCGTCCTCCAGCTCGATAGCGGCCAGCACCCCCGGTTGACGCGGATTGCGAATACCTATCCGCCACGGGCGGTCACCGTGCCTGCCGATGGCGCGCAGATCACCACCGGCATTGATGATGACATTCTTTATGCCGGATGCAATCAATCTCTCGATGATGCGATCGATGGCGTAGCCCTTTGCAAAGGCGCCCAGATCCAGCTGTACGGCGGGATTGCTGGAGCGCAGCCGCTGTCCATCAATGGTGATCGCATCCATCCCGGGTTTCAGCGCTACCAGCCGGGTGATGGCTGCGGGCTCCGGGGGCGGTCCGGAGGGGAGGATGTCACTGTGGAATCCCCACAGTGCGACCAGCTGCCCGAGGGCTGGGTTGAACAGGCCGTTGCTGCGCTGGTAGAGCTGTTTTGCCTGGCTGATCAGCGGTAGTAGACCGGCGGGACAGCTAAACCATTCCCCGGTCCGGAGTTGCTGGTTGGTTTCGGTCAGCAGCCCCGGTTGCCAGGCATGCCAGGCATTATGCATGGTCTGGAGCTCTTCATGAATGATCCGTTCGGCATTCTCGATCTGTTCTGGTGTGGCGTCCCACAGGCTGATGTCTACCAGGGTGCCAAAGCTGAATAGTTGGGCGTGGTGCAGCTCGGCGCGGCTGCAGGCAGCAAGCAGCACCGTTACGGCCAGTATTGCGACTGCAGCGATCTTCCCGCGGTGAATCATGTCAGTTTTTCTGCGATACAGTCCATCAGTTGTTCTCCGATAGAGAGTCCAAACTGCTGGTCGAGTTCCCTGACGCCGGTGGGACTGGTGACATTTATTTCGGTGAGGAAGTCGCCGATGATATCCAGACCAACAAACATCAGTCCCTTGTCGCGCAGCGTTGGCCCCACCTGTTGGCATATCCAGTAGTCCCGTTTGGTCAGTCCCTGTCCCACTCCGGTGCCACCGGTGGCCAGGTTGGCGCGGGTCTCGCCGGCAGCAGGGATGCGCGCCAGGGCATAAGGCACCGGCTCACCATCGATGAGCAGAACACGCTTGTCTCCCTGCCGGATCTCCGGGAGGTAGCGCTGTGCCATGGTGTAACGCCGTTCATGTCGGGTAAGGGTCTCCAGGACGACATTGATGTTGGGATCTCCTGCCTGCAAGCGAAAGATTGAGGCACCGCCCATGCCATCCAGGGGTTTGAGGATGGTGTCACCCTGTTCGGCAATAAACTCCCGCAGCTGTTTGGCGTTGCGTGTTACCAGTGTTGGCGGGGTGCAGTGCGGAAACCAGGCGGTAAACAGTTTTTCATTGGCATCGCGCAGGCTCTGTGGCCGGTTTACCACCAGCAATCCCTTCCGTTCGGCTTGTTCCAGCAGGTAGGTGGCATAGATGTACTCCATGTCAAAGGGCGGATCCTTGCGCATCAACACCACATCCAGTTCGGCCAGGGGCGCAATCCATTCATGCTGAAGGTCAAACCAGTGGCGGGTGTCATCATGGACGCGGATGGAGCGCATCCGGCCGTATACCTCGCCATCGCGCAGCCAGAGATCCCCCATCTCCAGATAGTAGAGCTGCCACTCTTTTGCCTGTGCCGCGAGCAGCATTGCCAGCGTGGTGTCCTTGTAGGGTTTGATGCCGGCAATGGGGTCCATTACCACGCCGATTTTGGTTGTCATGGGATTGCGATCTCCCGGGCGGCAGCAAGCAGGGCCAGCCGGGCAATGACTCCGTAGGCGTAAAACCGGTTGGGGTTGGCATCCGGCTCCTGACTGGCATCGGGATTGTTGAGTGGTTCGGCGAAAGCCAGCGGTTCAAAGTGCATGCCGGGGGCATTGAGGTTTTCGTTCGGGCCGCGCCCGGTGTGGACCCGGTAGAATCCGCCCACCACAAAGTGATCTATCATATAGACCACCGGCTCGGCCACCGCTTCGTCATCGCCCCAGGTCTCAAAGGTGTAGACCCCCTCCTGAATGATTACCTTGCTGACATCCTGCCCCCCCTTGCCGGCTGACATGCGGGTGCGTTGCTTGCGGTTCAGTTCGCGCACCTCATCGGCATCGTGGGCGGTCATAACCGCCATACCATAGGTGCCGGCATCGGCTTTCACTACCACAAAGGGCTTTTTGTCGATGCCGTACTGTTCATACTTCTGCTGAATGGTGCGCAGCAGAATATCCGTGTTGCGTGCCAGGCAATCCTCACCTTCCCGTTTCATGAAATTGATCTCTCCGCAGTTGCGGAACAGCGGATCAATCAGCCAGGGATCGATCTCCACCCGTTCGGCAAACTCTTTCGCCACCTGGCGATAGTGTTTGAAGTGCTCGGACTTGAGCCGGTTGCTCCATCCTGAAGTGAGTGGCGGAGCAATGCGTTGCTTGATGTTTTCCAGGATGGGTGGACGGCCACCGGACAGATCGTTGTTGAGAAGTATCAGGCAGGGGGTGAAATCTGCAACGCCCACCTTGTCACCGGAACGGACTACCGGCTCCAGCAGCAACCGCTTCCCGGAGGAAAGCTCAAACTCCTTGGCGTCATCGTCCTCCGCCAGCGTCCCGGTGCGCACCTCGAAACCCGCTTTTGACAGAAGATCCCGCAGTGTAGCGACACTCTCCAGGTAAAAGGTATTGCGGGTGTGGCTTTCAGAGATGAGCAGCACCCGCACTGCTGTCGGGCAGCTGTGCTCAATGGCCGACTGAAGCGCCTGAATGCAGAGCGGGATAAAGGCGGGATTAAGATTATTGAAACCGGCTGGAAACAGATTGGTATCAACCGGCGCCAGCTTGAAACCGGCATTACGCAGATCTACCGAGGCATATACCGGTGCAGGGGAGCGTAACCACTCGTTACGGAACCAAGCCTCGATATGAGGCTGGTGCTCCAGAAAATGGGACTCGAGTTGCAGTAGTGGTCCGGAAAGCGCGGTGGTAAGATGAGGCACCGCAGAAAAGGGGGCTATGCTCATAAATTTTAGAATCGATGGTATTAGTGTTCTGTTACAGACGGATTTGCCGACTTAAAAAGCGCGTTGCCGATTAGTTGATGCAGTTCACGATAACGCGGCATATATTGTGCATAATTGGGCAATTATACCATTTGCCGAATCCTGTTGGGATTTGGCAATTCTGACAGTTCAGGCAACCGTGGATGAGCCAACGTGAATAATACAATCAGTGCTGATATGACCGCAGTAGATAGTTTCGATGGTATGAAGGTGGTTTTGATTGATGACAGCAAGACTATTCGCCAGAGTGCGAAAGCATTGCTGGAGGGAGCTGGCTGTGATGTTGTTACAGCATCGGATGGCTTTGAGTCGTTGGTAAAAATCGTGGATCATCAACCGGATATCATCTTTATCGACATCACCATGCCACGCCTGGACGGGTTTCAAACATGCGCACTGATAAAGCAAAATAGCAAATTCAGACAGGTTCCCGTCATTATGCTGACCAGCAAGGATGGACTGTTTGATCGGGCCCGAAGCAAGCTGGTTGGAGCAGAACACTATATTACAAAGCCATTTTCACGAGATGAGCTATTGGATATATTGGCTCTTTGTGGGAAAAATGTGACTAATTAGGCGCTAGAATACAGGTTTACATGACAGCGTTTTGACGCTGGTGGCGCCAAGTGTATTATCATTGGCGGAACGTAATCGTTGTTACTGCGGGGGGGGGCATGGCGCATATCTTGATTGTGGATGATTCACCGACTGAAGTTCATGTATTCAGAACCATGCTGGAGAAACATGGTTATTCCGTTTCAGTGGCAACCAGCGGCGAAGAAGGGGTTGAAAAGATACGGGGGGAGAAGCCCGATCTGGTGCTGATGGATATTGTTATGCCGGGGTTGAATGGTTTTCAGGCGACACGGCAACTGACCAGAGATCCGGAAACTTCCTCAATACCTGTCGTTATTCTCTCAACCAAAGGTCAGGAGAGCGATCGGGTATGGGGGTTGAGGCAAGGAGCAAAAGACTATCTGACCAAACCGGTAAGGGAAGATCTGCTGGTTGGCAAAATCCATTCGATATTGAGAGAGCGGCAAGGGTAGCAATGACCGATTCAGGGATGAATAGCCCGTTTGAATTGCTGGGCAGTATCGACCGTAAAATTC
The DNA here is from genome assembly GCA_026982395.1 of Chromatiales bacterium. GTDB lineage: Bacteria > Pseudomonadota > Gammaproteobacteria > Thiohalospirales > Thiohalospiraceae > DRMK01. The sequence continues at coordinate 14,879 of JALSHD010000125.1, forward strand.
GGGAGCATGCAGCACCACTGCCGGAGCGACAGACCCGGGCCGGTAGCTGGAAGGGGATTGCATTTCGCCTGAAAGAGTGGCATCTGGTGGCGAAGCAGGGGGTAGTGCGGGAAGTTCTTATTCCTTCGTGCATAACGCGGGTACCCGGTACCCACCCCTGGGTGATAGGGATTGCCAACGTCCATGGGAATCCTCTTCCCGTAGTTGATTTGGCGGATTTTTTTTGGGGGGAACGGTTGCCTCCCGGCCAATCCAACCGGGTTTTGCTGGTACGCCAGGGTGAACTGGAGTGTGGTGTGCTGGTTAGTGAAGTAATGGGAATCCGCTATTTTCTGTCGCAAGATGAATGCACTCAACCCCACCCGTTCCCTCCTGAGCTAAGCGATTATTTGGCGGGATACAACCGGAATCAAGGAATATTGTGGGGGGAGTTCAGTATGCAGACGCTGTTGGAAAGCCCGGGGTTCATTGATCTGAGTGCGGGTTGACTGCCGGATGTATCCGCGAAGCAATCCGGTCAGTTATACAACATCCCTACTACTCGCTGAGTAGCTACTGATGAATAACATTAAATACGACGGAAATCAGACATGACAGCGACATATAAAAAAATAAAAATGCAGCGGGGAGGAGGAGTGATTTTCCTTCTGGTTTTGTTGCTTGGTGCTGTTGCTGCCATGGTAGGTATTTACAGTTATTTCACTGTCCAGACCCGCCATTATCAGGAATACAGGAGCCTGTCGGAGATCATGCGTTTCAGTACCCGGCAAATTGATAAATATGTCGAGTTGGCGACTACCGGTGATGTACCGGCGTTCAGCGCCTTGAAGGAAAATCGCGACCGGTTTGAGCGGGCTATTCTGCAACTGCAGGGTGGAGATGCCGAAACCGGGTTGCCCGCGTTTCCTGACAGTGCCGAAGAACTCCTTGAAAAAGTGGCGATACAGTGGCGTAAATACCGCAACAGCGTTGATACGATTCTTGCGTATCAGGATGATATCTACCGGTTGCAAGAGGCGCTGCAGGCTTTGGAGCAGAGTCTGCCGGAATTAACTTCTGTCAGTGAAGAGATAGCTGCAACCCTGGTGCAGCGTGGAGCCTATGGGGGACAGGTCTATATTGCCACCAGGCAACTGGCACTGCTGGAGCGGATCAAACAGAACCTGGCCATTATTCCTGTTGGTGGTGATAGCGGCTCTGGAGCCATGGAACGATTTAACAGCGACCTGGGTCTTTTTGCCAAGGTGGTTAACGGGTTGCTCTCCGGAGATCAATCGATAGGTGTGGTACAGGTGCGGCACAGGAGCATACGCGAGCAGTTGGAGCAACTCTCTTCGCTGGTTGAAGAGCTTGAGGGCAAAAGACAACTGGTTGAGGAGTCCCTGCCTGTCATCTCTCAGGTGGGGTTGGTTGCCACCAACATGAACAGAAGTGCCGAGGATCTGCTGGATGCCATCGGGAAATTTGAAGAAGGGTACGCGGTATTTGACCACAAACTTCAGCGCTGGACCCTATACAACTATTTGCTGGGTGCGATTGCACTGCTGTTGTTGATTCTGTTTGCCTTGCAGCTTCGCCGGGAGGATAAGCGCCGCCTTGCGGCCGTTGAAGAGCAGAAGCGGTTGAGTGAGGAGCAGAACAAACGCAATCAGCAGGCGATTCTACGGCTGCTGGACGAAATGGGGACTCTTGCTGACGGTGATCTTACCGTACAGGCAACAGTAACCGAGGATATTACCGGAGCTATTGCCGACTCGGTCAACTACGCCGTGGATGCAATGCGTCACCTGGTTCGCTCGATAAACGATACCACGCGGCAGGTATCCGGTGCGGCACAGGATGTTCAGAGCACGACACAGCGGCTGGCCATGGACAGCGGTAAACAGGCCGATCAAATTCGTGACTCCGCCGCAGAAATTACCGGAATGGCCAATGCCATCGAAAAAATATCGGCTGATGCTGCTGTTCTGGCTGAAGAGGCCAAGCATTCGGTCGAGAGCGCAAGCAAAGGGACGAAAGCGGTGCGCGCCACTGTTCAGGGGATGGAGACCATCCGGGAGCAGATTCAGGAGACTTCCAAACGAATCAAACGCTTGGGAGAGAGTTCGCAGGAGATCGGCAATATCGTGGAGCTGATTAATGATATCGCCGAGCAGACCAATATATTGGCGCTCAATGCCTCCCTGCAAGCTGCCATGGCGGGAGAATCAGGGCGCGCTTTTTCCGTTGTCGCGAGTGAGGTTCAACAGCTGGCGGAGCGCTCTGCCAGTGCTACACGGGATATCGAAACCCTGGTCAGAACCATCCAGGCGGACACCAGTGAAGCAGCTATCTCCATGGAGCAAAGTACAGAAGGCGTTGTTGCGGGAACCAGGCTGGCAAAAGATGCCGGTGAGTATCTGGAGGATATTGACAGAGTTGCGCAGCATCTGGCCGAACTGATCCAGAACATCTCCAATGATGCGCGAAAATATGCTGAGTCAGCGAGTGGTGTTTCTGACGGGATGAATGAAATTCAATCACTCAGCTTGCTTACTTCTGACGGGTTAAACAAAGCCACGGAGGCAATTGGCCACCTGGCCGAGTCGGTCAATACCCTGAAAAAATCGGTGGCAGGCTTCAAGCTTCCGCAATAACGGAAAACAGAAATGGATGCCGGGATGAAACACTATGGCTGAATCGGAAAATTTATCGCAGCTGGGCCAGATTCGGGAAGAGGTGGATGCCGCGTTGATGACAGCGCGGATTGCGCTGGTTACATCCAGTGATATTGCGGCCATCCAGAAGCGCTTGCCGATTTGTGTCGAACAGCTGCAGCAGGTGCGTGGTGCCATGGATATGGTACAGCTGTCCGGCGCTGTTATGGTGCTGGATGAGATGTTGCAGCTTACTCAGGCGCTGGAGGCGGGACAGGTTGCCCTGCCACGGCCTGCTGTAGACGCTTTGATTCATGCATTGTTGCAGCTACCTGTTTATCTTGAGCAGCTTGAAGGGGGGGGGGCTGACTCTCCCTACGTAACACAACCGCTGATTGAGGAACTGCGTGCCGCACGAGGTGCTTCACCATTAACTCAAGAGCTGCTGTTTTCCCCCGAACTGGATATTGCTGAAGGGGATATTTCTCCTGTTGATGATGGCTCCAGCCAGATGAAGTCCCTGGCCGGGCGGCTCCGGCCAATTTATGAGCGTGCCTTGCTTGAGTGGATGCGCCAGCCTGCGGAAGAGGGCTATTTGAAGCAGCTTTCAGTTATGCTTCGGGCGTTGGTGGACGCTAGCAGCATGCCCGTAACCCGGCAGCTGTTTGAAATAGCAGAAGCGGTTTTGCATCTTTTGGAAGGGGGGCATTTACAACCGGAGAAGTCACTTTATCAACTGCTGGGCAAGCTCAACCTGGAGCTGAAGCGCCTGGTTGGTGCGGGTGAGGCCGAGCTGCAGGGCAATCCCCCTGAAGAGCTTATGCGGCGACTGCTCTATCACATTGCCCGCGTTCAAGGTGGTGGAGAAAAAGTTGACCTGATTCGGGAGCGCTACCGGCTCGATCAAGCACTGCCTTCGGGCACAGAGATTTCCCGGGCGCATGCCGGTTTGTCGGGGCCGGACCGAGGCTCGGTACAGAGTGCGTTGTCAGCGTTGCGTGGCGAAATGGGCTCTGTCAAGAGAGCGTTGGAAGAGCTGCTTCGGGATGAAATTCTGCAGGGGGGCAAATGGCTGGAGGTGGTTAACAAGCTGAAGCAGTTTGCTACAACTCTCGAATTTCTCGGGCTTGAGGTTTCCGCCGGATATATAAGGCAGCAGGTTGATATGCTGCAGCCAGTCGCAGACGGACAACAGGTGGCTGATGAGTCATTCCTGATGGAAGTGGCAAAGAACCTGCTGATGATTGAATCTGTCCTGAGGGGCGGGGTAGAAGAGACAGCGCTGGCAGCCGGGAATGCAGCCGATGGTGCATTGTTGACTGATGGTGAGTTCGGCAAGCTGCGCCGTGAAGCTTGCAGTGAGGTTATTTCCGCACTGAATCGCCTGAAAGCCACGTTTGAAAACACCTCTTCCAACATGCAGCGAAGAGAGGTGCTTCCTGCTCTGGAGATGGTGGGCGGTGCTCTGGAAATGCTGGAGCTGCATGAGGCGGCAGGTCTAATCCGGATTTGCTACCGATATATTGACAGCACCGTCAGCGATACCCGGCAGCTGCAACAGAGAGAGCTTGAAAGCGCAGCAGAACTTATTACAGCGGTAGAGATTTGTGTGGAAGCTGTAGCAGCGGGGCAGGCCGATGCTGAACGGTTGTTGGAGCCTGTCCAGGCAACAGCCACCTTGCTGGATGAGTCCATTGCCCGGTCTGACCGGCAACCGGTCGATGAAAAACGAGGGGACAATGATCGGGCTATCGCATCGATTATCAAGGCATCAATGTCCTCAGCCGGGGTTGAAACCGAATTGAAAACAGTAATTCCGGAGTCTGTAGATAAAACGCCCGAACCGGAAAATGAAGTTTTGGCAGTGGAGAAGGAAGCTGCCGGTGAGCTGTCTTGTGAAGAGTCAAAATCCGTAGAGAAGGTAGCCGCCGAAGAGGAGCTGGCCACTGAAGAGAAAGTGGCTGCTGAAGAGGAGGCAACTGCCGAAGAGATAGTCGCTGAAAAAGAGACGACTGTTGATGATCCCGAACAGGGTTCACCTGAGCGGGAAAGCCCTGCAGAGAAAGAGCCGGCTCCGGTTCAGTCTCAATCTTCCTATGTACCAGGGCGGGATCCGGTATTGCTGGATATATTTGCCCAGGAAGTGCGCGAGCACCTGACAGCGATCCGGGGTTTTGTTGCCAGGGCGGAGACAACGGAAGAGCCTGAGGAAATTAATGCGGAATTACACAGGGTTCTGCATACCTTGCATGGCAGCGCACTGACGGCAGAAATTCCGGATATTGCCACGTTGGCCGGGCAGCTGGAAAACCATATCGGTAAACTGGTCGAAAAGCGATTGTCGATCCAGGGTGGTTTGTTGCAGTTGCTTGAGGACAGCTGTAACAGCATTGAGGCGATGCTGGTTTCTTTGTCGCAATCCGGTATGGATGTGCAACTGGATGACAAAGAGTCCTTCCTGGCGCGGATAGATGCTCTCGATGTATTGCTCGAGGCAAATCCCGAGCCGGAAGTGGAGTTGACGCCTGAGCAGAAGGCTGAGGCAGAGTTGCGCCAGGTATTCAGCGATGAGTGTGACGAGATTCTTGAGCGCTATCAGCAACATCTGCAGCAGTGGCAGGAGGACAAGACAGAGATTGCTCCGCTTCAGGCGCTGGAGCGCGAGCTGCATACCCTGAAGGGAAGTGCGCGGGTAGCCGGAATAGGGGCGATTGCCGACATCAGTCACGTGCTTGAATCACTGTTGTCGGAGGTATTGGCCGAACGGATGGAGCCGTCCGGCCGCCTGTTCGAATTGCTTGAAGAGGCATGCGAGCGGTTATCGATGATGGTTGAGCAGGTTAAGGCCGGTCATCGGCCGGAGGATTTGCCGGAATTGATTCGTCAGGTACGGGAATTTGTTGCTGGCTCCCGCGGAATTGTGCAACAGGAGTCTGCTCAGGAGGATGATGAACCACCTCCGGCTCAGGGCCAGATAGTACGTTTCCCCACACCGGGAAGCGGGCGCATGGTGGCGGTAGAAGTGCTGGCAGACAATCTGCGCCAAATGCCGCAACTGTCGGCGGAACAGTTTCGGGTGCGGGCTGATTTAATGGATAATCTGGTCAACGTGGCCGGTGAGGCGGGGGTTTACCGTTCCCGTATCGGTCAGCAGGTTGAGGGAGCCAAAAACAATATCGAAGAGCTGCACAGGACGGTGGAGCGGCTACGTGAGCAGCTGCGCAGGCTGGACATTGAAACCGAGTCACGGATCCTGTCCCGCCACGGGGAAGCGGAAGAGCTTTCCGGCGAACAGTTCGATCCACTGGAGCTGGATCGTTTTTCCCGCAAACAGACGCTTGCCCGAAGCATTATGGAATCTCTCAACGATTTGACCAGCCTTGAAAATTTACTGGCGGATCAGATAAAACAGTCTGAGATTCTGTTGCAGCAGCAAGGGAAAGCGACCCAGGAGCTGCAGGATGTTCTCAACCGTGCACGGCTGCAATCTTTTTCAAGCTATCTGCCCCGGTTGCACCGGGTTGTTCAGCAGGCTGGCAAAGAGCTGGGCAAGGAGGTGGAGTTGTATGTGGAGGGGGCTGAACAGGAGCTGGATCGCAGCATGCTGGCCCACATTCTGCCCTCTATCGAGCATATACTGCGTAACGCTGTTACCCATGGTATCGAGATGCCGTCAGTGCGCAGCAAGGCCGGAAAACCGGAAAAAGGGCAAATCAGTATTCAACTGGAAAGGCACGGGGCAGACATGCTGGTTCGCATCAACGATGATGGTGCGGGTCTGGATCTGGAGCGGATACGGCGCAAGGGAATTGAAGCGGGCTATATTCACCCGAGCACACCGTTTACCGAAGAGCAGGCTGTTCAGTTCATTCAGCGGGCAGGTTTCAGTACCGCTGACTCGGTGACACAGTTGGCCGGGCGAGGGGTCGGGCTGGATGTAGTGAAAAGTGAAACCCGGCAGCTTGGCGGAACCGTTCAGGTTCGCAGCTGGCAAGGGGAGGGCATGCAGTTTACCCTTCGTCTGCCGCTGATTCACTACCTTTCCAGTGCTCTTCTGGTCCAGGTTGATACCGAGACCTATGCGCTGCCGCCAATGGGCATCGAGGGGATAACACGCATTGAAGGTGCACAAATCATAGCCAGGGAGAAGGAGTGTGAGATAGACAGCTATGTCGAATGCATGGGGCAGAGCTATCGAATTGAAATTCTTGCTGATCTGGTTGGCGCCCGGCGTCCTCATCGCTATCGGGAAGATCGCCACTATATTGTGGTTCTGCTCAGGGTGGCTGAACATCGGTTGGCGGTTGTAGTGGACAAGGTAGCCGGTGAGCGCGAAATAATGATGAAATCATTTGGCCCCCAGCTAAGCCGGGTCAAGGGAATTCCGGGCGCAGCCTTTATGGATGATGGTAGTGCGGTGATGATTCTGGATCTTGCCGCTCTGATCGAATCGACTGGATTGCGGTATAAGGGGGGTGCGGGGCGCCTGGCTTCACGCAGTGTATCGCGACACAAAGTGCTGGTAGTGGATGATTCCATCACAGTACGGTGCGTTATGTCTCAGTTTCTTGAACGTCATGAGATACAGGTGCTGACGGCAAAAGATGGAATGGAGGCAATCCCGATGCTGGATAAACAGCGACCGGACGTTATTCTGCTGGATGTGGAAATGCCTCACATGAATGGTTACGAACTGACCCGCTATATTCGCAATGATGCCCGGCTGAAAAACATACCTATTATTATGATTACCTCCCGAAGCGGCGAAAAACATCGCCAAAAGGCGTTGGCTTTGGGAGTGGAAGCGTTTTTGAGCAAACCCTACCGGGAAGATGAGTTACTGAAGCTCATCCAGCAGATGCGGACTCCAAATCGCTTGGAAGAGGGTGGCTGACGTGAGATGCGCGCCGGCGAGAGATAACAGTACACGATATTGCGGGAAATCACGGTTTGCGCACGGCGAGCGGCTGTCTTTTTCACGGGGTTCTGTTTGTGATGGCTGATAACAGCGCGTGGGTTATGGGGCAGCGCAGCGACAGCATACGCTGCCTGCTGCTCCCGATGGCTGGCTGCAAACTGTTGCTGCCAAGCGTATCTGTTGCCGAGGTGCTTCCCTATGCGAGCGTCAAACCCGAGAGAGATGCTCCCGAGTGGATGCTGGGTATGGTTGAATGGCGTTTTGTCTCCCTGCCGCTGATATCGTTTGAGGTGCTGGCCGGAGAGTCCTGCCCCGAGCAGGGCAGTAGCTATCGGGTTGCTGTTTTTCATACCCTTTCCAAAGATGGCGGACAGGATTTTTACGGGGTTCTTATGCAGGGAATACCGCATATTATCCAGGTTCGGGAAAGTGAGCTGACGCTGCTACAGTCAAAGTCCGGCGATGAGGCGGTGCTTTCCCGGGTAGAGGTACAGGGCCAGTTGGCTGTTATTCCCAATCTTGAAATCATGGAGGGGCATGCCAACCGTTATCAGGTCAATCAGTCGCCATAAATGATATCCGGCAACCAGGTGGCAAGTTCAGGCCATAGAGCCAATGTGCACAGGGCGGCCAGCTGGATGACAATAAACGGCAGCACACCGCGGTAAATCTGGGTGGTTTTCAGCTTGGGGGGAGCAACGCCGCGCAGATAAAACAGTGCGAAACCAAAGGGTGGAGTGAGAAACGATGTTTGCAGGTTGATGGCGATCATCACGCCGAGCCAGACCGGATCCAGCCCCATGGCGAGCAGGATGGGGCCGACGATCGGGACCACCACAAAGGTAATCTCGATAAAGTCGAGGATGAATCCAAGCAGGAACATGATCAGCATCACTATCAACACGGCGGTAAAGGTTCCGCCGGGCAGATCGGTCAGTAGCTGCTCAACTACCTCATCACCACCAAAGCCGCGAAATACCAGTGAAAATATCGAGGCGCCGATAAAGATCAGAAACACCATGCTGGTAACCTGCAGAGTGGTGCGCATGACCTCACTCAGTACTGTGCGGTTGAAATTGCGCTGGCTGATGGCCAGCAGTATTGCGCCGACTGCTCCAACTGATGCGGCCTCTGTGGGGGTGGCCAGGCCCAGCAGAATCGAGCCAAGCACCGCCAGAATCAGCAGCAGTGGCGGGAATAGCACACGTGTGACGCGAATAAACAGTTCTCTGCCGTGGAGGCTGTGTTGTTCTGCCGGGATGGCGGGTACGCTGGCGGGTTTCAACCACGCCAGCGCCACCAGATATAGAATGTAGAATCCGACCAGCAGCAATCCCGGCAGCAGGGCTCCGGCGAACAGATCACCTACCGAAATGGTTTCCGGAGAAAAAATCCCCATGTCCAGCTGGGCCTGCTGATAGGCGGAAGCCAGTACATCTCCCAGCAGTATCAGGATGATGGATGGTGGAATAATCTGCCCCAGGGTGCCGGATGCGCAGATGGTTCCGGCCGCGATCGCCGGATCATAGCCGCGTTTGAGCATGGTTGGCAGGGAGAGCAGTCCCATGGTGACGACCGTGGCGCCAACGATACCGGTACTGGCCGCCAGCAGCATGCCGACAACAGTGACAGATATTCCCAGTCCTCCCCGCAGTGGCCCGAACAGGGCGGCCATGGTCTCCAGCAACTGCTCTGCCACGCGGGAGCGCTCCAGCATGACCCCCATAAACACAAACAGGGGAACGGCAATCAGAGTGGTATTGGTCATGATGCCATACAGGCGACTGGGCATGGCGGTCAGCAGGCCGGTATCGAATGTGCCGCTGAGGGTACCGATGGCGGCGAACAGGAGGGCTGTTCCACCCAGGGCGAAGGCAACCGGGTAGCCTGTCAACAGCACCAGGCCGACACACAGAAACATCAGCAGAGGGATGGCTTCTGTCACTGTACTACAGCTCCGCTATCTGTTCGGATGGTTCTGGCTCAGCGGTGTGGCCGGAGATTACCAGCAAACTGCGGATTGCCTGAGAGACTCCCTGCAGTATCAGCAGGATGCCGAGCGCCGGAATAGCACTTTTGAGCAGAAATACTCCCGGCAGTCCACCCTGTTCACGGGAGCCTTCGAGCAGTGACCATGAGCTGCCTACATAGCCCCAACTGACCCAGAGAATAAAGCCAGCCACCGGCAGCAACAGCAGCAGGGCGCCTGCTAAATCCACCCAGGCCCGGCCGCGAACTCCCAGTTTGCTGTAAAAGATATCTACCCTGACATGGCCGTTGTGCTTCAGGGTATAGGCCGCACCCAGCATAAATACCAGTGCGTGCAGATAAGTGACGGTCTCCTGCATCGCAATCCAGCCAAGATTGAAGGCATAACGCAGTACCACCACAGCGAAGGTGAGAAGCACCATTGCCAGTGTAAACCAGGCGATTGCCCGGCCGATATACTCATTAATGATGTCGATGGTGTTGGCAATGGTTTGCAGTGAGTTCATGGCGATAAACTTTACTACAGAATGCGCACAGGACACAGAGGGATAGTGGTGGTATGGTATATAAGTTGATTATGTTGATGATTTCAGGGGGGGAATGGTGAACCCGGGCTGCAATACTTCTCTCTCTCCCGGTCGGCCGATCGTTTTCGGTGAGGTGCTGTTCGATCGCTTTCCTGATGGGAGCAGCGTGCTGGGCGGCGCTCCGTTCAATGTTGCCTGGCATCTGCAGGGGTTTGGTCTGCATCCACTGTTTGTCAGCCGTATTGGTGACGACGCGCCGGGAGAGCAGGTGCTGGATATCATGCAGGAGTGGGGGATGGACAGATCTCATATCCAGCGTGATGCAGAGCACCCCACCGGCCAGGTGGAGGTCACGATTACAGGAGGACAGCCGGGTTACTCCATTCTGCCCCTACAGGCTTACGACTTTATCGAATTGCCTTTGGTTGCGGCGGCAGATTTTTCCCTTGTCTATCACGGTTCATTGATTACCCGTAGTTCCGTTTCGCGTAGCTCTCTTAACCGGCTTTGTGAACACTCCGGCCTGCCAGTGTTTATGGATGTCAATCTGCGTAGCCCCTGGTGGGAGCATGCGGCAGTGATGGAGTGGCTGCAACAGGCTCGCTGGGTCAAGCTCAATGACGAGGAGCTGGATATTTTACTGCAACGGACGCACTCCCGTTCCGGGATAGAGTCAGCAGCGGCACAGCTGCGTGCCGATGCCGGACTGGAGCTGCTGATAGTTACGTTGGGGGCTGATGGTGCCTGGATGTTTACTGAAGGTGGTGCGCAGTACGGCGAGCCGGTGATGGTTGACGAGATTGCCGATACGGTGGGGGCCGGTGACGCTTTCAGCGCAGTTGCCCTGCTGGGTCTGCTGAAAGGCTGGAGCGCTCAGGTGACGCTTCAGCGGGCACTGCAGTTTGCAGCGCGGATCTGTCGTCAGCATGGAGCAACCTCGCCTGATCGGCCCCTGTATGACGAGTTTATCCAGCGGTGGCAGGATGAGTGAGAAGCGGGAGGATGGGTTGTATCTGCTGCTGATCAGTATTCATGGCCTCATTCGCGGAGATCATCTGGAGCTGGGGCGGGATCCGGATACCGGCGGCCAGATCCAGTACGCCGTTGAGTTGACCAGGGCCCTGGCGGCGGACCCGGCGGTGGATCGGGTTGACCTGCTCACTCGACAGGTGTTTGACCCAAAGGTGAATCCGGACTATGCCGAGCCACAGGAAGAGATTGGCGAGGGTGCCCATATCATCCGGCTGCCCTGCGGCCCGCGGCGCTATCTGCGCAAGGAGCTGTTGTGGCCGCACCTGGATACCTTCATAGACAATGCGCTGCAGCATGCCCGGCGAGTGGGCCGCACTCCCGACGCAATCCACAGCCATTACGCTGATTCCGGCTATGTTGGCTCCCGCCTGTCTCAGTTGATGGGAGTCCCGCTGATCCATACCGGCCACTCACTGGGCCGGGTCAAGCTGGAGCGGCTGCTGGCTTCGGGGATGGCAGAGAACGTTATCGAAAGCCAGTACAACATCAGCCAGCGTATAGAGGCGGAAGAGATAGCGCTCGGGAATGCTTCACTGGTGGTTGCCAGCACCAACCAGGAGGTCGAGGAGCAGTACAGCCAGTATGAGAACTACCACCCCAAGCGGATGGTGGTGATTCCGCCCGGAGTTGACCTGTCTCGCTTCCGCCCTCCTCGCCGAAGCGATCCCGAACCGGCCTATGCAGCGGAGATCAACCGTTTTCTGCGTTACCCGCGCAAGCCGATGATTCTCGCACTGTCGCGGGCCGATGAACGCAAGAATATAGTCACCCTGGTACGCGCCTACGGGGAAAACCGGCAGTTGCGCGATACTGCCAATCTGGTGGTTGTTGCCGGTAACCGGGATGATATCGATTCCCTGGAGAAGGGGCCGAAGGAGGTGCTGAAAGAACTTTTGCTGATGATTGATCGTTACGATCTGTACGGTTGCATCGCTTATCCCAAGCACCACAAGTCGACCGATATACCTGAACTCTACCGCCTGGCTGCCAAGGTGCGGGGTCTGTTTGTCAATCCGGCGCTTACCGAGCCGTTTGGCCTGACTCTTATCGAGGCAGCCGCCAGCGGATTGCCGCTGGTAGCTACCGAGGATGGCGGGCCGATCGATATCATCCGCCACTGTAACAACGGTTTGTTGATTGATCCGCTGGATGCAGATGCCCTGGGAGTAAAGCTGCTGGATGCCCTGGGTGACCGGACACGCTGGCGGCGCTGGTCAAAGAGCGGCCTGAGCGGAGTGCGACGCTATTACTCCTGGAAGGCCCATGTCAAAAAATACCTGCGAGAGCTGCAACGGGTCAAACGGCGCTATCACAAGCCGGTTGTTCGTTCGCACAAGAGCCGTTTACCCGTTGTTGACCGTATCCTGGTCAGCGATATAGACAATACACTGATTGGTGATCGGGATGGGTTGAAAATACTTCTGCAACGGCTGCAGGAGGCGGATGGCCGGATCGGTTTTGGTATCGCCACCGGTCGTCATCTGAACAGCGCGCTCAAGGTGATGAAGGAGTGGGATATTCCCAAGCCGGATCTGCTGATCACTTCGGTAGGCAGCGAGTTGCATTATGGCGCCGGCCTGGTGGAGGATCTCGGCTGGCAGCGTCACATCGACTATCTGTGGAAGCCGGAGGCGCTGCGCGAAGCGCTTGCCAATCTGCCGGGACTGAAACTGCAGGCAAAAACCAACCAGCGCCGATTCAAGATTAGTTATAACGTCACTCCTGACAGTATGCTGACTCTTCAGGAGATTCGCACCCATTTGCGCAAGCTGGATCTGCATGCCCGGCTGATTTATTCTCACCAGGCTTATCTTGACGTACTGCCGGTGCGGGCATCAAAAGGGATGGCGGTTCGCTATCTGGCCATGCGATGGGGCGTTCCGCCAGACTGTTTGCTGGTAGCGGGCGATTCTGGCAATGATGAAGAGATGCTGAGTGGCAATACATTGGGGGTGGTGGTTGGTAACTACAGCCCGGAGCTGGAGCTGCTGCGCAACAGGCCGCGGATCTATTTTGCCGGGGCGGGTTATGCCCGCGGAATTGTGGAAGGGATGGACCACTATGGTTTTCTCGACGCAGCATGCGTGCCTGAATATACAGACCTGATAGACAATAATATCGGGTTGGAAACCCATAACGAATATGATTAATGAAGAACTGGAAAATTTTATCGCTGCCCACCGGGATGAGACCTATCTTCTGTTACGTCATTATCTGAATCTGGGCCGCCCGTTTCTGTTGCATTCTGATCTGCAGGATGAGCTGGAGAGCTTTTGCAGTCAGCAGCAGACCGGCTTTCCCGGCAGCGCACTGGAGGGGGTTATTCATGCTTCCCAGGAAGCGATAGTGAATGCGCCTTGGTTCTACCTGGCGGTGCGGCCCGGTGTGGCTTACTGGCACTATCTGCGTTTCCATGTGGAACAGAGGGAGTTCGAGGAGATCTCTGTTGGCGAGTTTCTGGCTTTCAAGGAGCGTCAGATTGACGGAAAGAAGAGTGACTGGACCCTGGAGATCGATCTGCAACCGTTCAACCGGGAGTTCCCCAGAATGCAGCAGGCGCGTTCCATCGGCCGGGGGGTGGAATTCCTGAATCGCCACCTTTCCAGCCAGTTGTTCCAGTCACCGCAGGGTGGTGACCGCCGTTTGCTGGGGTTTTTGCGTGTGCATCAGCACCAAGGGCAGCAGTTGATGCTGAATCAGCGTATCAGCTCGGTGAAAGTACTGCGTCAGGCCTTGCGTCGGGCAGAAGAGTATCTGGCGGCTCAGCCACAGGAAGCGTTATGGAATCAGGTGGGAAAAGCCTTGCAGTCAATCGGTTTTGAACCCGGCTGGGGGCGCACGGTTGCTCGCATGCGTGACACCATGCAGCTGCTGGCCGATATTCTGGAAGCGCCTGATCCCGTGACGCTGGAAAAGTTCCTGGGCCGTATTCCGATGATTTTCAAGCTGGCTATTCTGTCGCCGCACGGTTTTTTTGGCCAGGCCAATGTATTGGGGTTGCCCGATACCGGCGGGCAGGTGGTTTATATCTTGGACCAAGTGCGGGCGCTGGAAAAGGAGATGCGTCAGCGCATTTTTGAACAGGGGCTGGATATTGAACCCCGTATTCTGGTTATCACCCGGCTGATCCCCGAGGCGCGGGGAACCACCTGTGATCAGCGTATGGAGCCGATTGTTGGAACCGAACATTCGAGTATTCTGCGAATACCCTTTCGTTCCCCGACGGGAGAGGTTGTGCGTCACTGGATCTCCCGCTTTGAAGTGTGGCCCTATCTGGAGACTTTTGTAGCAGAAGCTGGCAAGGAGCTGGTATCTGAACTGGACGGACGGCCCGATCTCATTGTCGGCAACTACTCTGACGGCAACCTGGTTGCCACCCTGTTGGCCAATGAACTTAAAGTGACGCAGTGCAACATTGCCCACGCGCTGGAAAAAACAAAATATCTCTATTCTGACCTCTATTGGCAGGAGAATGAGGAGCAGTATCACTTTGCCGCTCAATTTACCGCCGATCTCATCGCCATGAACGCCGCGGATTTCATTATTACCAGTACCTATCAGGAAATTGCCGGCCGCAAGGATGGGGTGGGGCAGTATGAGAGTTACCAATCCTTTACCATGCCAGGTCTCTATCGGGTGGTGAACGGTATCGATGTGTTTGAGCCAAAATTCAATATCATCTCACCTGGTGCAGATAGCGAGGTCTACTTCCCCTGGACTGAAACCACGCGCCGCCTTGAGGCTCTGCATGGAGAACTTGAGCAGTTGGTGTTTGGTTCGCCGGATGAATCATCCCGTGGTGAGCTGATTGAGCAGGATAAACCGCTGCTTTTCACCATGGCCCGTCTGGATCACATCAAGAACATCACCGGGTTGGTTGAGTGGTACGGGCGAAGTGAGTCGCTTCGAGATTCCGCGAATCTTTTGGTGATTGCCGGACATGTGCATTCAGAACTCTCCAGTGATCGGGAAGAGCAAGAGCAGATAGCGCGTATGCACAAGCTGATGGGCGAGTACCAGCTTGATGGCCAGTTGCGCTGGCTGGGTACTCATCTGGATAAAAACATGGCTGGAGAGTTGTACCGTTTTATTGCTGATCGGCGTGGTGTATTTGTCCAGCCTGCTCTGTTTGAGGCGTTCGGGTTGACTGTCATTGAGGCCATGGCCTCCGGCCTGCCCGTTTTTGCCACACTTTACGGCGGACCGCAGGAGATTATTGAAAACGGTGTGTCCGGATTTCATATTGACCCCAATCACGGTGAGCAGGCGGCGCAGCAGATGGTGACATTTTTTGAACGCTGCAGGAACGAGCCGGATTATTGGGAGGAGATCTCCCGAAACGCTATTGCCCGGGTTGAAAATCACTATACTTGGAAGTTGTATGCAGAGCGGTTAATGACGTTGTCGCGTATCTATGGTTTCTGGAGATATGTATCCGATCTGGAACGCAAGGAGACCCGGCGCTATCTGGAGATGTTCTATGGACTGCAGTTCAGGCCGTTGGCGGACAAAATTCCCCATTGACAAGAGCTTTTTTCAGGGAGATGGAATACCGATCTCGACCCGGGGCGGGGAGTTGTAACCGCTGGCTACAGTTTTTTTGCACAGTCTAAAAGAATATGATAAAGGAGCGATTGTCTGGCTTGCTTATATGTCCGCCGAAGAAGCTGACATGATCTTAATCTATTGATAAATATGAGATAGTTATCCTTGGTTAAATTTTAACCAGTTTAACAATAGTTCCCGAATTATGTATGTTTAAGAACGTTGTTACCATTTCATCCACAAAGTTATCCACAGGTTTTGTGGATAACTCTCCAATGCCTGATATTACAGTCGGTTAACCTGATTATTTCAGTTTTATTTCATGAAGCGGGGCTAACTTTTGGGGGGTATTGGCCTAGAGTCTTCCAGGGTCTTCGCCATCTGCTGTCCCTCTTATTCATCGACGAAAAAGAGCAGCGCCAACCCCAGAATGAACAGCACTGCAATGGCTAAAATGGAGAGCCGGGGGTTGCCGGTGGTTACGCTGACCCATCCCATCAGGACAGGACCGAAAATTGCGGCGAACCGGCCCAGCATGTTATAGAAACCAAAAAATTCACCTGCTTTATCTGTGGGAATGATGCGTGCATAGAATGAGCGGCTCAATGACTGGATTCCGCCCTGTACCAGGCCGATAGTGATTGCCATGGCATAGAACTCCCATTCGCTGTCCATCCGGCTGGCCCACACCACAACAACGAGGTAAACGGTGATGGCGATATAAATCCCGGTCTTGGCTCCCAGCCGTTCACCCAGAATTCCAAATGCAATTGCGGCGGGAAAGCCGACAAACTGGGTAATCAGCAGCGCCACGATGAGGTTGTTGCTGTCAAATCCCAGTGCCATTCCATAGTCCACAGCCATTTTGATGATTGTGTCCACACCGTCAATGTATAACCAGTAGCTGAGCAGAAACAGAAATACCACTCGCAGGCGTTTTACCTCCTTAAATGTGCCGGTTAGCTGCCGGAAAGCGCTCCGTAATGTAGCCAGGGGGGGGCGTGTGACTCTGGCTGGCCGCGGCTCTTTGACGAACAGGAGTAATGGAATGGAAAACAGCGCCCACCATATCGCAACCATCAGAAATGACCAGCGTACCGCTTCACTGGTGTCAGTCAGGCCAAACCAGTTTGGATTGAGGGTCATGACGACATTGAGTGCGAACAGCAGGCCACCGCCCAGATAACCGCAGGCATAGCCGAAGCCGGAGACAAAATCCAGATGTTTGCGCGGGGCAACATCCACCAGCAGCGCGTCATAAAAGATGATGCTGCCGGAGAATCCGATGGTGGCCAGTACATAGAGCCCCATTGCAACAGGCCATGCCCCCTGTTCAACCCCGTACAGGCCAGCGGTCATGATGATGCCGATCACGGCAAAAAACAGCAGAAAACGCTTTTTGCTGCTGCCCTGATCAGCGATGCTACCCAGCAGCGGAGCCAGGATGACAATTACCAGGCTTGCGGAAGAGTTCGCGATCCCCAGGTGGAAGCTGCTTTGGGTGACATCATCTCCAGTGCTCCAGTACTGCTTGAAGAAAACCGGGAAGAATCCGGCCATGATGGTGACAGCGAAGGCGGAGTTGGCCCAGTCATACAAGGCCCAAGAGACGATCTGTCGGTTGCTGAGCCGGTTCATTCCGGGCCTGGGTCAGAGGTGCCTGACGGGAATAGCTCCCTGATATTTTCAGTTGTCCGGGCAGCGATAGTTTGTGGATCTTCGTTACGCAAACGAGCCAGGGTTTCAAGTATTTCAGGTAGATAGTCAGGGCGGTTGCGCTCGCCGTGATGGTTGACGGGCGCCATATCCGGTGCATCTGTTTCGAGTACCAGTGCGCTCAGGGGAAGCTGCCGAGCCAGATGCCTTAGCTTCTTTGCCCTCCAATAGGTGACCGCTCCGCCAAAACCCAGCTTGAAACCCGATGCAAGATATTGTTCTGCTTGTTGCAGACTGCCGTTGAAGGCATGGATTATACCGCCTTTCAGTTGCCGTTGGCGCAGGCGGCTCAACACGGCATCGTGTGCCTTTCGAACATGCAGAATCACAGGCAGGCCAGCCTGTTCAGCTATCTCCAGCTGGGTATCGAAATAGTATAGCTGAAGGACTTTGTCTTGGTGAGGGGAATAGTAATCCAGCCCGATTTCTCCTACAGCCACGGGCCGGGTACCGGCGATCAGGCTGGCCAGTTCAGTCAGGTCGTTTTTATTGTGCCGTTTCAAAAACAGCGGGTGCAAACCAAGGGCTGGATAGAGGGTGTGGCTATGCCTGGAACAGAGAGAAAGCAGCCCTGCCCATCCAGCCCGGGTTACGCCAGGGACAATGATTTTCCTGATGCCGAGCTTTTTGCAATGGTCCAGAATGGCTTCGCGGTCAGAGGCAAAAGCCGGAAAATCAAGATGGCAGTGGGAATCGACAAGCTCCATGGTACACAGGATACCTCGATCATCACCGCTGCAATAGTGAAATATTTTTCTGTCGCGTGATGCGGGGCAAGGGTTTTTCAGACGGGTTGTTTGGTTTGTAGCGGGTTAAAGCAGGTGATGCGGTTTCGGCCACTCTCTTTGGAGATATACAGGGCTTTGTCGGCACTCTGGAACACCTCCTCGTAGTTTGTCATGCTGCTATTCAATTCTGCCACCCCGATACTGGCGGTGATATTGATTGGCCGGCCTTCAAAAAATACCGGTCGCTCCGCAATCAATTCGCGCATTTTCTCCGCAATCTGCGCGGCATCGGATGCGTGGGTTTCCGGAAGGATGACGACAAACTCCTCACCACCGTAACGGCCGATGAAATCTGTTTCCCGAATTGCCTTGCCCAGTCTCCGCCCAACTTCGCTAAGCACCTTGTCTCCGGCCAGATGGCCGAGAGTATCGTTGATTTTTTTAAAATGGTCCAGATCGACCATCAGCATGGAGAGGCTATGGTTGTAGCGGACCGCACGCTTGAATTCCACACCCATTTGCTCTTCCAGATAGCGGCGGCTGGAGAGGCCGGTAAGCGGATCGGTATTGCTCAGGCGCTTGATCTCTTCCGTACGCGCCTCGACCTCTCGCTCCAGACGATCCCGCTCCTGCTTGACGCTTTGCATATTCACCCGGTAAATGGAATAAGAGATCAGTACGGCAAACAGGATTCCTGCCAGAGTGGTTGCTACTGCAGTCATCAGCAGGGCGTGATTGTTTTTGGCATATTCATGTGCATTAACCAGCATCAGCAAAGTGTGCTCGTGAGCGCCACCGTGACTCATATTGGGCAGCGGTGCAGTGATGCGGTATACCGGCTGGCCGTGCTCGTACAGGAATATTCCGCTAAAAATCCTGGCTGGCCCGTCAATATTTGCGGTGCTGTTGACCAGCAAAAAATCACTGCTCAACTCTATAGTCCCGTCGGGCGCTACAATGGATATCTGTTTGAGATTTTTGCTGGTATCGGTGAAATTACGTAAAAACTCATAGTAATCAAGTGTTTCATAAACTGCCAGGCTGGTGGTGATTGAACCGGCTATCGCTTTTAGCAGATTTCGGATATCCCGTTGCATATGGCGAATGGCAGCATCTCTAAGGCTGTTTTCCATGTAGTTGAGATCCGATATATCAACCGCAAGATCAATAATTCCGGTCAGTTCACCGTTTGCATAAACCGGGTATGAAATAGCGAGTACCGGCGTCATGTCCCGGTTGTCGGTGTAGAACTGGCCCAGCTCGTCCGGCTTCTGCAGCGTTTCTCTGAAGCCGGGGCGATCGAAGGTGCGGCCAATTTCATCCTGGAACATGGAGTTGACAATGATTCCGTTTCGATCCAGATAGCGGAATTCGAAGATCTCCAGTTCGAGAGAGATGTTTTTTACCAGTACCTGAAGGTTCACAGCTTTCCTGATGGCCTCAAAGCGGGTCAGGGCCGCATGAAAAGAGTGCACCAGGTTAATGTTGTCTGTTTCCAGCTGCTTCAAAAGCACATTCTTTTGCGAAAAATAGTTATGTGCGGACAGGCCCGCAAGAATCAGAATCATGCTGGCGAAAGGCAGGATGTTATAACGCCGGAGGAATCCTATCGGCCTGTTATCTCCGTGTTGTTTAGATCTGGTGAAAAGATTCACGTATCAACTCTGGAGCCATGTTTTTAATCGCCGCTATCGTCACCAGGGAATGGTGTTTTGTACAGATCATAGGCGGTCTGGAAATCATGGGCTGTGCGTGGGAAAGAGCCTCCCCAGCGCTTGGTGTGGCAGGAGAGGCACATTCTCTTGATCATCTTGGGCCTGTCTGCACCTGCCAGAAACCCGCCCTTGATCTCCTTGTCATTTTTGTTTTTCCCGGTGGTCGGGCCAATCCGGGGGATCGCAAACGGGCTTGAGTCCTTGGCGTGCAGGCGAACATGTTCGCTTCCCGGGCCGTGGCATCCTTCACACTGGACACCTACCAGAAGGGGGGTTTGTTTGAAATTGGTAAAACCGGTTTCCACACCGTATCCTGTTGTGTGACAACCAAGACAGCGTTCGTTTTTTTGATAGCCAGTCGCTACAAGATGTTCATAGCTGTAGATATGGGGATCCTTTTTTCGTCCGACAAAAAAATCACGATGGCACAGTCGGCATTTGGCATTTCCGGTGTAGCGGTACTTTCCTGATTTCATGGCCCGCTCGTACCCCTTGTCACCCAAGGCCTTGCGCAACGGATTCAATGTAGGGGTGGGATCCCGCAGTTCATCCTGAATGCGGGCATCTTCCGCCATGGACTGCTGTGGTACAAACAGACATGCTATAGCAGCCAGCAGTGTAATATTTATAATTTTGCAACAGTTTTTTATCATGATGGTCCTGGTTCAGTCATGATGGAAGTCAGATACGAGAAAGCAGGTTTGTTCGCCACCTATTATAGCGGCAAGAGCGAAATCTTCCTTTAGCCGGATCCGGGGCCGGCAGCTGGTGGTAGTCGAGGAGAGCTGGAGTTTGGGTGGGGCGGTTTCGGAGTTATGGGTTTCCGGCGGTGGAGGTTTGAGAGATTGCCAGTGCTTTTTTTATCTCCCGGGATAGGAGCAGAGCCTGCTCAATATCCGGGTGCAGGAGGTTGAAATGTCCCATCTTGCGTCCCGGCCGGGCTTTCTTTTTTCCGTAGAGATGCAATTTTGCCGAGGGGTTTTTCAACAAATTCTTCCAGTCTGGCGTGGAATGGGTCCACAGTTCGCCCAACAGATTGGTCATCACCACCGGAGATAGTAACGTGGTATCACCCGCGGGAAGGTCACACAACATGCGCACTTGCTGCTCGAACTGGCTGGAGACTGAGGCATTCAGTGAATAGTGTCCGCTATTGTGTGGACGGGGTGCTATTTCATTAATCAGCAACGAATCACTGACGACGAAAAATTCTACCGCCAGAACACCCACAAAACCGAGTTTTTCCGCAACTTGTGTAGCGAGACGGGAGACCTGCCGTGCCAACTGATCCGGGATACGCGCCGGAACTATCGAAGTATCAAGAATTCCGTTTTCATGGCGATTTTCCGCTACCGGGTAACAACAGGTTGTACCTTGAGTGCTGCGGGCGATTATCACCGACAGCTCAAGTGAGAGCTCAAGCCGCTGTTCCAGGACACAGGGTCGCTGATTCAGTTTGGCAAAGGCTGCTTCGATCTGGTTTTTTTCGGTGATGAGCTGTTGTCCCTTGCCATCATAGCCGCCGGTTGCAGTCTTGAGCAGGGCGGGAACTCCGATTGTCTGAATCGCTTGCTCCAACTGGGACTTGTTGGCTATTGCTACAAAAGGAGCGGTAGGGAGATCGTGCTCCCTTAGAAAGGTTTTTTCACGAATGCGATCCCGGCAGATCTGCAGCGCTTCCGGAGTAGGGTGAATCTGGCAGTGCTGACCAAGATACTGCATACTGGAAGCTGGGACATTCTCAAATTCAACGGTAATGGCAGCGCACAATTTGCCCATTTGCGCCAGAGCAGCTTCATCCTTGTAGTCTGCGCAGATATGTTTGTCGGCCACATGGCCAGCCGGGCTGCCCGGATCCGGATCAAGGACAACGGTCTGATAACCCAGCGGGCGTGCGGCTTCGCAGAACATGCGGCCCAACTGTCCCCCTCCCAGCACTCCTAGCGTGTTGCCGGGTAGAATCATCTGGTTACGGGCAGTTCCATGCTGAGTGCCGCCTCGGTTTGCTGTTTGCGGAAGGCATGCAACTTGTTGGCGATGCAGGTATCTTCACGGGCCAGCAGAGCGGCAGCAAAAAGGGCCGCGTTGGCGGCGCCGGGTTCTCCTATGGCAAAGGTTGCTACCGGGATCCCCTTCGGCATCTGCACAATGGAGAGTAACGAGTCCTGGCCTTTCAGGTAACGGGATGGCACAGGGACTCCAAGTACCGGCACAGTGGTTTTGGCAGCCAGCATGCCCGGCAGATGGGCTGCGCCACCCGCCCCGGCAATGATGCAACCCAGTCCGCGTTCGGTCGCATCGGCAGCGTACTCATACAGCAGGTCAGGCGTGCGATGAGCAGAGACCACTCGGGCCTCATGCGGGATTGCAAATTCGTCCAGCAGCTGAACGGCGTGCTTCATTACTTCCCAGTCGCTGCTGCTGCCCATTACGACCCCGACAAGGGGTTGTTTTGTTGCCATTTTGTCACCTCTAAAACCCCGTTTTCTCTGGAAGAGAAGCTGGAAAGCGCCTCATTATGCCAAACTGTGACAGCTGTTTCACTATTTACAAGCTGATTTGATGGGTGAGAAATTTGAAGCAGTATGTGTATAATGAAGGGCTAAATGCGAAAGTGGCGGAATTGGTAGACGCGCTGGATTTAGGTTCCAGTGGGGAAACCCGTGAGAGTTCGAGTCTCTCCTTTCGCACCAGAATTCAGTTGCTTACGAGGAAAGAGCATGCAAGTATCCGTGGAAACCACCGGCACACTAGAGCGGCGCATGACCGTGGCCGTACCTGAAGAGCGCATTACCAGTGAGGTGAAAGAGCGTTTGAAATCCATGCGGCAGCGGGTGCGGATTGACGGCTTTCGTCCGGGAAAGGCTCCGCTGCCCATCGTGCAGCAGAGATATGGCAAGCAGGTGCGTGATGAAGTTATCGGGGAAGTAATGCAGTCTACCCTTTACGAGGCGTTGGCACAGGAAAAACTGAATCCGGCCGGAGCGCCGACGATCGATCCGGCCAATCTGGAACAGACGGATGGTTTACAGTATACCGCGGTATTTGAGGTTTATCCGGAGTTTGAGCTGGCGCCCTGTTCCGAAATAAAGATAGAGAAGCCGGTAACGGAAATCAGTCAGCAGGATATCGATGACACCATAGAGTCGATCCGCAAGCAGCGGATTCGCTGGGAAGAGAAGCAGGGCCCTGCTGCCGACGGTGACCAGATCGTTATGGATTTTACCGGCACCATTGATGACGAACCTTTTGAGGGTGGCAAGGCGGAGGATTTCCAGCTGGTACTTGGAGCCGGCCGCATGATTGCTGGTTTCGAGGATGGTCTGAAAGAGGTTAAGGCTGGCGAAGAGCGGGTTGTGGATGTTGTTTTTCCTGAAAACTATCATGCCAGTGAGCTGGCGGGCAAGGCAGCCAGTTTCACCGTTAATATAAAGCGGGTTGAAGCGCCAGTGCTGCCGGAGGTGGATGATGAATTTGCCAGGCATTTGGGTATTCCCGGAGGAGTCGATGCCTTGCGTGAAGAGGTCAAGGCCAATATGCAGCGGGAGCTCAATCAGGCGTTGAAGTCACGTATCAAACAGCAGGTGATGGACAAGCTGCTGGAAGCCAACAAAATAGAGCTGCCCAAAAGCCTGGTTGAACAGGAGGCGCGCGGACTGGCGACGCAAATGCAGCAGCAGATGATACAACAGGGTCTGGGTTCTGATAACAAGAGCGCGATGGAACCCTCCCTGTTTACCGAACAGGCAGAGCGGCGTGTTTCGCTGGGATTGATCGTGGCAAAAATTATCACGACCAATGAGCTCAAGGCGGAACCGGATGATATCCGGGCTGCCGTCGAGGAGATAGCCCAGCCCTATGAGCAACCACAAGAGGTTATCGATTGGCACTATGCCGACAAAAAACGATTGGCCGAGATTGAGGCACTGGTGCTGGAAAACAACGTGGTTGACTGGGTTCTGGCGCATGCCGAGGTGGAAGAGAAACCTGTGGCGTTTGCCGAGTTGACCGCAAAACAATAACAAACACGGCGGTTGTGTGCACAGTGTTTCCGCCAGCCCATCAGGCTTCTGTCCCCGGAGTCTGTGCTTTGGCGCGGGAAATTCTGTCTGTAGTTTTTTGTCAAGAAACAGCGGATATGACCGATTACCTAAATAACAATACAGGAGAGATCATTGGAAATATTTAACACCGGACTGGTTCCTATGGTGGTGGAGCAATCGGCGCGCGGTGAGCGAGCCTACGATATCTACTCCAGACTGCTCAAGGAGCGCGTTATTTTTCTGATCGGGCCCGTTGAAGATTACATGGCAAACCTGGTGGTTGCCCAGCTGCTGTTTCTGGAATCGGAAAATCCGGACAAGGATATTCATCTGTATATCAACTCGCCGGGAGGCGCGGTTACCGCCGGAATGGCCATCTACGACACTATGCAGTTTATTAAGCCTGATGTGAGCACCATGTGTATTGGTCAGGCGGCCAGCATGGGAGCCTTGCTGCTGGCTGGTGGAGCGGTTGGCAAGCGCTATTGCCTGCCTCATTCACGCATGATGATCCATCAGCCACTGGGGGGATTTCAGGGGCAGGCTACAGATATCGAGATCCATGCCAATGAAATTCTGAAGGTGAGGGAACGTTTGAACAGCGTTATCGCTACTCATACTGGCAAACCGATAGATCAGGTTCGCCAGGATACCGACCGCGATTTCTTCATGGATGGTGAAGAAGCAGTAAAGTATGGTTTGATCGACAGTGTTTTGTCTGAACGCCACGCTTCTGTTGAGAAAAAGTAAATAAATATCCAGATTTTGTGCTGGGGCTTGCAAAAAAGGGGAAATTTGGGCAGGGTTGAGCCATACGTTCTGCTGGATTGACGAGGTAGGTAAATGAGTGACGAGAAACGTAACGGTAACAAGCTGCTTTATTGCTCTTTCTGTGGAAAGAGCCAACACGAAGTACGCAAGTTAATCGCCGGTCCATCGGTATTCATCTGCGATGAATGTGTGGATCTTTGCAACGATATTATCCGCGAGGAGATTCAGGAGCAGGACGCCGAGGAGACTTCGGCCAAGTTGCCGACTCCGCATGAGATTAACCGGGTGCTGGACGAATACGTTATCGGTCAGCACGGAGCTAAAAAGACTCTGTCGGTGGCTGTATATAACCACTACAAGCGCCTTGAAGTTGGTCAGAACCGGGATGATGTCGAACTGGTCAAGAGCAATATACTGCTTATCGGTCCTACCGGAAGCGGCAAGACACTGTTGGCCGAGACGCTGGCGCGGTTGCTCAAGGTTCCATTTACCATTGCGGATGCCACCACACTTACCGAAGCGGGCTACGTGGGCGAAGATGTCGAGAATATCATCCAGAAGCTGTTGCAGAAGTGTGACTATGATGTGGAAAAGGCCCAGACCGGCATAGTCTACATCGATGAGATCGACAAGATCTCCCGCAAGTCCGAAAACCCCTCCATTACCCGGGATGTTTCAGGCGAAGGTGTGCAGCAGGCACTGTTAAAGCTGATCGAGGGTACTATCGCTTCCGTGCCACCACAGGGTGGCCGCAAACATCCGCAGCAGGAGTTTTTGCAGGTGAATACCGCCAACATTCTGTTTATTTGCGGCGGTGCCTTTGCCGGGATGGATCGCATTATCCGCGATCGCACCGAGAAGGGCGGCATCGGGTTCGCGGCCGAGATCAAGGCAGCCGATGACAAAAAGGCATTTGGTGAACTGATAAGCGGTATTGAGCCGGAAGATCTGGTCAAATATGGCCTGATTCCCGAGTTCGTGGGGCGGCTGCCGGTGCTGGCTACCCTGGAGGAGCTGGATGAGGAGGCGTTGGTACGTATTCTGACAGAGCCAAAAAATGCTATTGCCAAGCAGTTTACCAAACTGTTCGAGATGGAAGGAGTGGAGCTGGAGTTCCGCCCTGAAGCCCTGCATACTGTGGCTCGCAGGGCAATGGAGCGCAAGACAGGTGCGCGGGGACTCCGCTCTATCATCGAACAGGCGCTGCTGGATATCATGTACGATCTCCCCTCCATGGAAAACGTATCGAAAGTTATTGTCGATGAGGGGGTAATAACGGGTGATTCCGAGCCGATGTTACTCTATGAAGGCTCCGAGAAGCAGGCTGCATCGGATCAATAGCAGCCTGCTTTATCCCGGGAGGAGGAAACCGGATCAGTTTTTTGTTACCGCTCTTGAAATCCGGTTGGATCGATCCTATCTCATAGGAACCGAAAGCAGTTTCCTGGGCGCCGCCCGGAATCAATACAGGAAAACTCCATGGTAGAGCACCCAGATCAAGTATCCGAAGTTATAGACGAGCCAATCCAGGTGGCGCCACTGTTGCCGTTGCGCGATGTCGTTGTTTATCCCCATATGGTTATCCCTCTGTTTGTAGGAAGAGAAAAATCCATCAGGGCATTGGAAAAGGCAATGGAAAGCAACAAGCAGATTCTGCTAGCGGCCCAAACCAATGCCTCCACCGATGAACCCGGTTTGGATGATATTCATCGGGTTGCCACCTTGGCCAATATCCTGCAACTACTGAAACTGCCGGACGGAACCGTCAAGGTGCTGGTTGAAGGCGGTCAACGGGCCCGCGTGGTGAATTTTCTCGGTAGTGACGACTTTTTTCAGGCGCAATTTACCGTTCTCGTTCCAGAACAGATTGATGAGCGTGAATCCGAGGTGATGATACGTTCTGTAATCACCCAGTTCGAGCAGTATGTAAAGCTGAATAACAAAATTCCTCCCGAGATTCTCTCCTCCCTGTCTGGTATTGATGACCCCAGCCGGCTGGCGGATACCGTTGCGGCACATATGGCACTCAAGATTGAGGAGAAGCAGAAAATCCTGGAGTTCAACAAGGTAAGCGAACGCCTTGAATATCTGATGGGGCTGCTGGAATCCGAAATCGATCTGCTGCAGGTTGAAAAACGGATCCGTCACCGGGTCAAGCGGCAGATGGAGAAGAGCCAGCGGGAGTACTACCTGAATGAACAGATGAAGGCAATTCAGAAAGAGCTTGGTGAAATGGAGGAGGTTCCCAATGAGATGGAGGAGCTCGCCAAGCGTATTGAACAGGCTGGTATGCCGCAAGAGGCCAAAGAGAAGGCGGAAGCGGAACTCGGCAAGTTAAAGATGATGTCTCCCATGTCGGCGGAAGCCTCTGTGGTGAGGAACTATATCGAGACATTGACCAGTGTCCCCTGGAAAAAACGTACCAGGATTCATCGTAATCTGCTCAAGGCCAGTGAAATACTGGAAGCGGATCACTACGGGCTGGAGAAGGTCAAGGAGCGTATTCTGGAGTATCTGGCAGTGCAACAACGGGTCAGAAAGCTGAAAGGCCCGATTCTCTGCCTTGTCGGGCCGCCGGGCGTGGGCAAGACCTCGCTTGCACGCTCTATTGCCAGAGCAACAAACCGCAAATTTGTCCGCATGTCGCTGGGTGGCGTACGGGATGAGGCAGAGATTCGGGGGCATCGCCGTACCTATATCGGCTCCATGCCGGGCAAAGTGATTCAGAATCTGATCAAGGTTGGAACCCGTAATCCTCTTTTTCTGCTGGACGAGATTGACAAGATGGCTGCGGATTTTCGTGGTGATCCGGCAGCAGCGTTGCTGGAAGTTCTTGATCCGGAGCAGAACAATACTTTCAGTGACCACTATCTGGAGGTCGATTACGATCTTTCTGATGTCATGTTTATTGCCACCTCCAACAGCATGAATATTCCAGGTCCATTACTGGATCGGATGGAAGTTATCCGTATTCCCGGTTATACCGAAGATGAAAAACTCAATATTGCCATACGCTATTTGGTTCCCAAGCAGTTGAAGGCAAATGGCTTGAAGGAAAACGAGATTACCATTACAGAGCCAGCCCTGTGTGACATTATTCGTTACTATACTCGCGAGGCGGGAGTGCGCGGCCTGGAAAGAGAGATAGCCAAAATCTGCCGCAAGGTAGTTAAGGAAATTCTGCTTGGCAAGGCTGCCCGGAGCAGGAAAATCACAATTAACGGTCGTAATCTGGACAAGTATCTGGGAGTACGGCGATTCCGCTTTGGCCGGGCCGAAGAGCTGGATCAGGTTGGTCAGGTGACCGGCTTGGCATGGACCGAGGTAGGTGGTGATCTGCTTACCATTGAGACAGCGGTTGTTCCCGGCAAGGGGAAACACCAGGTAACCGGCCAGCTTGGTGATGTGATGAAGGAGTCGATTACCGCTGCAATGAGTGTTGTTCGGGCCCGATCCCGGATGCTGGGCATCGATTCCGATTTCTATGAAAAACACGATATCCATATCCACGTCCCTGAAGGGGCGATTCCCAAGGATGGCCCAAGCGCCGGTATCGGAATGTGTACTGCACTGGTTTCGGCATTAACCGGCATTCCGGTCAGGGCCGATGTGGCCATGACTGGTGAAATTACGTTGCGAGGAGAAGTGCTGGCGATTGGAGGTCTGAAAGAAAAGCTTTTGGCAGCTCTTCGTGGCGGGATCAAGATTGTCATAATTCCGGAAGAGAATCGCAAGGACTTGGCGGAGATTCCAAAAAATGTTCTGGAAGAACTTGATATCCGGCCGGTGCGCTGGATTGATGAAGTGCTGGCAATTGCCTTGCAGCATATGCCGGAACCATTGCCGGAAGATGCCGACGTTCTGGAGAAAGACAAGCCCAAAAAAGCCAGAAAGCGCACTGTCTTGCGTCCACACTGATTGGCTTCCGGATAGAAAATCATGATATTATTGGCTTTTTTGCAAACGAGCAACAGATTCCAGCTTGACAGCAGGTTAAGCCGATTGGTATAAAGTCCGTTTGCGGAATATGCCGTAGCGGAAAAGCGGCAGATGTTTTTTTGCCTTTAAGGAGAGGAAAGTAGTGAATAAATCGGAACTGATTGATGCAATTGCGGAAGGAGCAGATATTTCCAAGGCTGCGGCTGGTCGCGCACTGGATGCTACGCTGGAGGCTGTTACCGGCGCCCTGAAAAAAGGTGATCAGGTGACTCTTATAGGTTTTGGTACCTTTTTGGTGCGCGAGCGCGCTTCCCGTGTTGGGCGCAACCCGCGTACCGGCGAGGCAATGACCATTGCTGCCGCCAAAATCCCCTCGTTCAAGGCTGGTAAAGCGCTCAAGGATGCAGTAAACTAGCCGGCTTTCAGAGCATGGGTGCTTAGCTCAGCTGGGAGAGCGTCGCCCTTACAAGGCGAATGTCGGGGGTTCGATCCCCTCAGCACCCACCAAAGTTTGGAGTGGTAGTTCAGTTGGTTAGAATACCGGCCTGTCACGCCGGGGGTCGCGGGTTCGAGTCCCGTCCACTCCGCCATATAGTTAGTCAGGAAATGTGGAAGGGCGTGCCGGCAGGTACGCCTTTTTTGTTTGTACCATGAAATTAATTTTCCATTCAGGTGTTTTGTGCATGCCCCGAGTCGGGTTTTGCGGCTATTTTGGTCGAAAGCTTCATATCTCATGATATTGCTATATAGCTGCGGACATGGGATAAAATAGCAGTCGTTAATTCAGCGGATTAAAGTTATCTGCTGCAGGTGTAATTTCTTAGTCAAGGTGTATTTTCAACATGCTACAGAGCATCCGTAATCGTTCCCAAGGCTGGTTTGCCTGGACCATCGTCATATTAATCACCATCCCTTTTGCTCTCTGGGGAATTCAGGAATATGTCGGTGGTGGGCGTGAGTCCGCAGCTGCGACTGTAAACGGAGTGGAGATTCCCCAGCGCGAAGTACAGCGCATGGTACAGATGCAGCGGCAACGCCTGTTGGCTGCGCTGGGAGAGAATGCGGATCCTGCGCTGCTGGATCAGCTACGTTTGCGGGATGTGGCATTGGAAGGGCTGATTGAAAATGAGGCTCTGTATCAGACCGCGGAGTCAGCCGGATTCCGGGTCAGCGATGTTCAGCTGGTATCACGTATCCACTCTATTTCAGCCTTTCAGGAAGATGGTGTTTTCTCACCGGCGCTTTATGAGCAGACACTCCGTAACCAGGGAATGCTGCCGGGTGGTTTCGAACCAATGTTGCGCCGTGATCTTTTGATCGAGCAGTTGCAGCTTGGGATCGAAGGTAGTGCTTTTGTTACAGATCTGGAACTGAATGAGCTGCTAAGGCTGGGGCAACAGCGCCGGGATATTGGTTATCTCATCGTTCCGTCAAAAGAGCATGAAGAGAGTATAACTGTAACGGAGGAGGAGATTGCCGCTTACTATGAGCAAAACTCCCGGGCTTATGTTTTGCCGGAGCAGGTGAGTGTTGAATATCTGGAGCTCAGTGTTGACGAACTGGCGTCTGGAATAAAGGTTGATGAGGATGAGTTGCGCAGCTATTACGATGAGCATAGCAACAGCTACAGCAAGCCTGAGCAGCGCCGGGCGAGTCACATCCTTATCCTGGTTGATGCAGATGCCGATGATGCTGCAGTAGCAGAGGCTCGGAGCAAGGCTGAGGAACTGGTTAAGCGCATTCGCGCCGGGGAATCGTTTGCCGATTTGGCTAGAGAGTACTCTGGAGATTCCGGCTCTGCCAGAGAGGGGGGGGATCTTGGGCTGTTTGGCAAGGGAATTATGGAACCAGCATTTGAGGCGGCAGCTTTTGCCTTGGCTCAGGGGGAGATAAGCGATCCTGTGCGTACTGATTTTGGTTTTCATATCATTACCGTTACCGAGATCAAGCCGGCTACTACCCCGGGTTATGAAGATGTTCGTGACCAGGTAGCTGCCGAGTATCGCCGTCAACAGGCCGAGAAGCAGTATTATGAGGCTACCGAGCAGTTGGCCAATCTGAGCTACGAGCACCCGGACAGCCTGGAGCCGGCAGCAGAGCAGCTGGGGATCACCATCAAGACAACCCCTCTTTTTGGCAAACAGGGGGGAGAAGGAGTTACTGGCGAACCAAAATTTATTGCCGCTGCATTCAGCCCGGAAGTGCTTGAGCAGGGATACAATAGTGAGCCGATCGAACTCAGCCCTGTTCACATGGTAGTGGTGCGCAAGAAAGAGTATGTACCGGAAAAACTGCAGCCACTTGCGGAAGTAAAAGAGAAAATTGCCGAACAGCTACGTAGAAAAAAAGCAAGTGATGCTGCTTATGCCGAAGCCGAAAAAATAGTGCAGCGGGCGGGAGCCGGCGAGGATATCGAGACGCTGGCGGCAGAGCACAAGCTGAAATGGGAGCGCATCAACTCTCTTTCGCGTAGCGAGCAACAGGTAAAACCAGGTATTGTACGCCAAGCGTTCCGGATGGCGCGTCCCAACGAAGGCAAGCCGCGCTATATGGCACAGCGTATCGATGGAGACGCCGTGGTGATTGGTCTGTTTGCCGTGTGGGATGGTGATCCGGAAAGTGTTGACAAGAAAGAGGTCGAAAGCGAGAAACGGTCACTGGTTGTCAATTCGGGTCGGGCTGACTATGCGGATCTTGTTAAGACAGTGAAGGCTGGAGCGGATGTCAGTCGTTTGGAAGAAACCCCGTGACATTGTATTTCTTTCCTCTGGTAAAGGATGAACGAAGTTCATTGTGAGCGGTTCTTTGTCCCGGATGCTGATATTGCAACCGGTATCCTGTATAAAAGGAAAGTAATAAAATTGTGTTGCTGGTTTGTCGTATGGCCAGGGGCGGTGTAAATTCTACGTTAAACCGATTCGGTTCTTGCTTTGGAGCAGTGAAGATCCTGTGTCGGCTGTTGTCAGCGGGTAAAAAACCCTTCTAATGGTCATTTGCCCTTGACCGTTCCCGCACCTCCATGTACTACATGGCATTTGAACTTCCTGTTCGGTATAAACGCACATTTTTCGCTTTGAACTGGCCCGTTTCAGAAGCAGTTACACGACATATTCATTACCTGCTGAGTAGTTACATGATAGCAATCAAAAGCGAGCCGGATCGATACGGTGTTCCGGCACTGATACTACACTGGTTAATGGCGCTGCTTGTGGCGGCCCTGTTTCCGCTGGGGCTGTATATGACCAGCCTGGACTATTACCATCCCTGGTATCAACTGGGTCCGTGGTGGCACAAAAGTTTTGGTTTGCTGGTTTTGGTGCTGTTGGTTATTCGCATGGTCTGGCGGGGAATAAACATGAACCCTCGCCCCCTCTCGGCCCATCGGCCCTGGGAGGTATCTCTCTCACTCTTTGTGCATCGGCTGTTTTATCTGTTACTGTTCTTTACCTGTATCAGTGGCTACCTGATCTCCACTGCGGATGGCCGCAGTATCGAGTTTTTTACCTGGTTTGAGGTGCCGGCGCTGATTAGTGGTATCGAGCGGCAGGAGGATGTGGCAGGTGACGTTCATTTTGTGCTGGCGGTCTCAATCATCATGTTAACGGCACTGCATATTGCGGGTGCACTCAAGCACCATTTTATCGACAGGGATGAAACGCTGAAGCGCATATTCGGCCTTGTCGCCAAGGAAAAAAGGAGAGTCTGAAGTGAGTTATAAAAATTATCTGGGCACTATTGTTGCGGGAGTTGTTTTATCTGTTTCTGCGAACCTGCATGCTGATGAGTACCTTATTGACACCAAGGGTGCCCACGCCTTTATCCAGTTTAAAATTTCCCACCTTGGTTACAGCTGGTTGCTGGGCCGTTTTAACGAGTTCGGTGGCAGTTTCAGCTACGATGAAAAGAACCCCTCTGCATCGAAGGTTGTGGTTACCATCAATACAGCAAGTATCGACTCCAACCATGCAGAGCGGGACAAACATCTGCGTGGTGAGGATTTTCTGGAGGTCAAAAAATATCCCGAGGCTAAATTTGTCAGCACATCGTATGAGGAAAAGGTAGACGGGAAAGGGACCCTGAAAGGTGACTTTACCCTGCGTGGTGTTACCCGTCCCATCGTTATCGATGTCAGGCAGGTCGGTGCAGGCTCTGATCCATGGGGAGGATTCAGGCGTGGTTTTGAGGGAACCACCCGGATTGCGCTGAAAGACTACAATATAGATTATGATCTCGGACCCGCATCGAAAGAGCTGGAGCTGCAGCTGCATATTGAAGGAATCCGGCAGTAGTTTTCTGCAAAAAGAAGGGAGCCTGTGGCTCCCTTCTCAGCGAGTTCAATCGCTATTTATATCCGCCCATACCTATCGTATTGAAGCCTGAATCTACATAGACAATCTGGCCGGTAATGCCTGAAGAGAGATCCGAGCAGAGGAACGCCGCCGTGTTGCCAACCTCGTCGATGGTCACGTTGCGGCGCAGCGGCGCGTTCTCCTCCACATAGTCCAGCATCTTGCGGAAGTCGCTGATCCCGGCGGCGGCCAGGGTGCGGATCGGCCCGGCGGAGACCGCGTTGACCCGGATCCCGTCTGGCCCCAGCGAGTCGGCCATGTAGCGCACGTTGGCCTCCAGGCTGGCTTTCGCCAGCCCCATCACGTTGTAGTTGGGCATGGCGCGCTCGGCGCCGAGGTAGCTCAGGGTCAGCATGGCGCCGTCACGGCCAGTCATCATGTTCCGGCCCGCCTTTGCCAGGGCGGAGAAACTATAGGAGCTGATCTCGTGGGCGATCTTGAAACCCTCGCGGGAAACGCAATCCAGATAGGGGCCTTCCAGCTCGCTGCGCGGCGCGAAGGCGACTGAGTGGATGATGATATCGAGGCTGTCCCAGTAGTCGTCCAGCCGTTCGAATACAGATTCGATTTCGCTGTCACTGCTGACATCGCAGGGGATGGTGATGTCGGAATCCAGTTCACCGGCCATGTTCTCCACGCGGGACTGGAGTTTTTCATTCTGGTAGGTGAAGGCCAGTTCTGCTCCCTCCCGGTGCATTGCCTTGGCGATGCCCCAGGCGATAGAGCGGTTACTGGCGAGTCCAACGATGAGCGCACGTTTGCCGGTCATAAAACCCATGATGCTATTCCTTTCTTGCTGGTTGATGCAGCCATACAGTACGGCGTTTTTTAATGGGGATCAATGGGAAATTCCTGCGGTTTTGAAAGAGATGCATTATATTAGGTTTCGCTCTATAGTAATCCCTTTTTGAACGGATCGAGGCATGGAACGGCGTTTTACAGTAAAAGATCTGCTGCTGTTTGTTTCGTTGGTGGTGCTGGCGGGGATGATCCTGCTGGCCATGTACATGGTGGATCGCCAGTGGCTCAAGCTGGAGCAGATTCAGCGTACCATGCAGGAGCAGGCGGATGACCTGCGCGGCGTCCGCGATACCGTGCGTCTCCTCGAGCAGCGCATCGGCAACGGCCAGCTGGGCGCCGCGACCGATATCCCGGCGCAACCTGCCGGGCAGATTCCCGCCGCCTTCCAGCGCGCCTGGCAGGCAGCGCAGCAGCCGGACTACCAGCCGGGCGACTGGCGGGTGCTGGCCTTCGGTACCGGGCTGAAAACCATCACCCCGCTGATTTCGGCTGACGTGTATGCTTCTCAGGTGCAGGGCTATGTGCAGGAGTCGCTGCTGCTGCGTAACCCCGAGACGCTGGAGTGGGAGGGGTTGATCGCCCGTGACTGGCAGATCGGTGACGATGGTCTGAGCTTTACCTTCCAGCTGCGCGAGGGGGTGAGGTTCTCCGATGGCCGCGAGCTGACCGCCGCCGACGTGGCGTTCACCTTCGCCTTCATCATGGACGAGTCCATCGCCGTGCCGCGCGCCCGCGCCTATTTCGAGAAGATCGAGAGCGTCACCGCCACCGGGAAACATGAGGTGGTGTTCCGCTTCAGGGAGCCCTATTTCGACGCCCTGGCGCTGGCCGGAGGGATGTCCATCCTGCCGCAACACTTCTACGAGCCCTATCTGAAGGATCCCCAGAAGTTCAATCAATCCAAGGGGCTGCTGCTGGGCTCCGGGCCCTACCGCCTGAAGGACCCCGTCAACTGGACCCCGGATCTGGGAATGGTGGAGCTGGAGCGCAACCCCCGCTATTGGGGCCCGGTGCAGCCTCCCTTCGACAAGCTGCTGTGGAAGGTGATCGAGAACGACAGCGCCCGCCTGACCACCTTTCGCAACGGCGACATCGATGTCTACAGCGCCCGGCCGCGGGAGTACAAGACCCTGCTCGACGACCAGGCGCTGGCCGAGCGCACCCGCAACCTGGAGTACATGAGCCCCACCGCCGGCTACTCATACATCGGCTGGAACCAGCTGCGCGACGGCAAGCCCACCCGCTTCGCCGACAAGCGGGTGCGTCAGGCGATGACCTGGCTCACCGACCGCCGACGCATCATCGAAGAGGTGATGCTGGGCTACGCCGAACCGGCCATCAGCCCGTTCAACCCGCGCAGCCGCCAGCATGCCCCCGCCCTGCAGGCGCGCAGCTTCGACCCGGCCAGGGCGAAAAAACTGCTGGCCGAGGCGGGCTATCTGGATCGGGACAACAACGGCGTACTGGAGGATGCCGACGGTCGGCCGTTCGAGTTCGAGCTGGTCTATTTCCAGGACAGCGAAGACACCAAGCGCATCGTCCTGTTCCTGAAAGACATGTACGCCCGCGCCGGGATCCTGATGCATCCCAAACCCACCGAATGGTCGGTGATGCTGGATCTGCTGGACAAGAAGAACTTCGACGCCATCACCCTCGGCTGGTCCAGCGGCGTGGAGACCGACATCTACCAGATGTTCCACGGCAGCCAGACCGTGGCGGGCGGTGACAACTTTATCAACTACAAAAACGGGCGGCTCGACAAATTGATCGATCAGGCGCGCGCCACCGTGGATGAAGAGAAGCGTATGCCCCTCTGGCAGCAGTGCGAACAGATCCTCTATGAGGACCAGCCCTATACCTTCCTGATGCGGCGCAAATCCATGGTGTTCATCGACAGGCGGATGAAGAATGTCCAGGTCACCAAACTGGGGCTCAACCTGCACAGCGTTCCGGTGGAGTGGTATGTTCCGGGACCGTTGCAGAAATATTCCCGGTAACTATGAGCAATTTACCGTATTGGCTGATGCAATTGTCTAGTATATATACTAGAATTAAAATTGAGTGCCTTAGGCAATAACAACCATAACCCACTGATTCTAAATAAAACGAGGGAGAAGGTTAAGCGAATGAATACGTTAACACATGACACAGTTGCTGACTTTTTTATTAAGTTCGCACACGAACATGGCGATTGCCTTACTAACTTAAAACTCCAGAAGCTGGTTTATTATGCTCAAGCATGGAATTTGGCGCTTTACGACAAGCCCCTTTTTGAATCCGATTTTCAGGCATGGGTTCATGGCCCCGTTTGTCCTGAATTATATGCTAGGTTTAAGGGTTATCGATGGAAGCCAATTACCGAGCAGCCAGATTTGCCTGAAATTCCTGAAAACGTTAAAAAACACTTGATAGATGTTTTTGAGGCCTATGAACGATACTCAGGATATCAACTTGAACAAATGACTCATGCAGAGGCTCCTTGGATTGATGCTCGCGACGGCATCCCTCTGGATGAAGCGTCTAATGCTGTTATCTCCAAAGAATCAATGAAGGATTTTTATTCTAAACTTGCTGGTGAGTAGCTTCTGTGGCGCGAAAAAAAATCAAACCTACAAGAATTGAACAGAAGTCAGCTATACACCCAACACCGCTCACTATAGATAATGAAACCATTCGATTCTCATTTAAACATTTATCTCTTAACCATCCGAAATTTTCACTAGAACGTAAAACGCACGAATACTTTAAAAAAGTATTAGAACGATTAAAAAGCATATCTTCTCTTAAAGCCTCAGAGGTATTCTCAAGTAGATCTCCATCTCTTAGAGCTCATCCTATCGAATGGAGCGATACAACTGAGCAAGGTGGTTTTGAGCATTTAAACGAGCAACTCCGACAAGTACCAGCTTATCAATTCCAGATATCTGCAAATGAGCATGGTCGAGTTCATGGCTTCATACTAGAGAACGTCTTTTTTATCATTTGGCTGGATCCAGAACACAAATTGTATGACTAAAGGTGCCTTCGTTGCAGCCATCCACCCGAGCGCCTACAATGTAATACAAAGTAATTTCGCGGAGATGGTGAGATGGGCGTAACAAGTGTAAGACTGCAACCTGAAATCGAGGATCCGCTGGAGCATCTGTCGAAAAAACTGGACAGAAGCAAGAACTACCTGATAAATCAGGCAATCAAGGAGTTTCTTGCGCGGCAGTCGCTGGAGGAGCTGCGTTGGGGGGAGACCCTCGAGGCGATCGATTCCGTCAGGGCAGGACGGTCGATCGATGAAAGGGCGGTCAATGAGTGGCTCGAGAGCTGGGGCGGAGAGAACGAACTCGAACCGCCCCGGTGATGAAAATATCCTATTCACCCGAAGCAGTTGCCGATCTGGTTCGCCTCAGGGAGTTTATCGAAGTGAATAATCCGGATGCCGCCCGGTGCGTGGCAACAGCCCTGAAGAGAGGAATCGGCCAGCTCAAGACGTTTCCCCATATGGGGGTAGAGGTTCCGCAGGCGCCGAGTCCCAAAATGGTTCGGGATCTGATTATCGGAAAATATACGGTTCGTTACCTGCTGCGCTCCAGTGACATCTATATTCTGCGTGTCTGGCATCACAGGGAGAACCGCTTATGACAGGTTTTGCGCCTGGATATTCGACATGCCGGTTTGATTACCTGCTGCAATCGTTCAGATGTACAGCTACATAACCCGCCGCCTGCTGCTGATGGTGCCCACGTTGCTGGGCATCACCCTGGTGGTGTTCGTGGTGATGGCCTCGGCGCCGGGGGGGATCAGTGTGCAGAGTCTGATCGAGGGGCAGAATCTGGAGCCGGCGGCGAAGAAGGCGATGGAGGATTACTACAACCGCCTCTATGGACTGGACCTGCCGCTGCCGATGCAGTATCTGCGCTGGCTGAACAACGTCTCCCCCATCGGCTTTGTGTTCGACGAGCAGAACAACATCAGCGGCTTCGCCTTCACCAAGGGTTCCGATCTTGGCATGAGTTTCCGCTACGGCCGTCCGGTGCTGGATCTGATCGAGGAGCGGGTGCCCATCACCCTGCTGCTGAACCTGCTCTCCCTGCCGATCATCTACCTGCTCTCCATCGCCGTCGGGGTGCGCGCCGCCACCCAGCGCGGCAAGTCGTTCGATGTCACCTCCGGGGTGGTGATGCTGGGGCTGTGGTCGATCCCCACCATGCTGGCCGGGGTGCTGCTGATCGGTTTCTTCGCCAGCGACCAGTACTGGCGCTGGTTCCCCACCGCCGGGCTGAACCGGCGCGAGGCGCTGGACATGCCGTTCCTGCCCCACTGGGGCTCGATGCTGGATGTGCTGCTGCTGTTCGCCTGCATGGTGATCGGCCTGCTGCTGTTCGTCCTGCTCAGCCAGCGCGGCGGGGCGCGGCTGCGCGGGCTGCTGATGGCCGCGCTGGGAGCAGGGCTGGGGGTGATGATGGCCGCCAGCGTGCGGCCGGAGGGGTTGTCGCTGCTGCATCTGCTGCTGGGCGCCGCGGGCGGGGTGCTGTTCGGCGCCATCGGCTGGAGCGACTACCGCGCCATGCGCAGCGGCTTCATGGGGCTGATCGGCGTCACCCTGGGGGTCCTGCTCTCCTTCCAGCTGATGCAGGGGGAGTTCGTGCGCGGCTTCCTGCTGGACCGTCTCTGGCATCTGGTGCTGCCGGTGCTCTGCTTCACCTACGGCGGGTTCGCCTTTCTCGCCAAGCTGATGCGCACCTCGGTGCTGGAGAACCTGATGGCCGACTACGCCCGCACCGCGCGAGCCAAGGGGCTGGGGGAGAAGGAGGTGCTGTGGGTGC
Organism: Chromatiales bacterium; assembly: GCA_026982395.1. Lineage (GTDB taxonomy): Bacteria > Pseudomonadota > Gammaproteobacteria > Thiohalospirales > Thiohalospiraceae > DRMK01. The sequence goes on from JALSHD010000125.1 coordinate 53,405, forward strand.
ATGTGTTCCGCAACAGCCTGCTGCCGCTGATCACTGTCTCCGCCAGCCTGCTGCCCAGCCTGCTGGCCGGTTCGGTGATCGTGGAGTCCATCTTCAGCATCGACGGCATGGGCAAACTGGCGGTGGAGGCGGTCAAGGGGCGGGACCGCGAGCTGGTGCTCTCCATCACCCTGATCAGCGGGCTGCTGACCCTGCTCAGCTACCTGATCGCCGATCTCTGTTACGCCATCGCCGATCCGCGGGTGAGCTATGAGTGATATGGTCGAATCACCCACCCGCTCCGGACGCAGCTACAGCGCCCAGCTGCTGCGCGAGACCTTCCGCCGCTGGGGGGCGCGCATCGGCCTGAGCTGGATCGCACTGCTGGTGATCGCCGCCGTGTTCGCCCCGTTCATCGCCACCAGCCATCCGCTGCTGCTCAGCATCAACGGCGAGCTGCACAGCCCGGCGCTGCAGTTCCTCACCCCGGCGGATGTGATCCTGCTGGTACTGTTCTTCAGCGCCATCGTCCTGGCCCTGCTGCCGCTGGCCACGCGCTACAAACTGATTGCCTTGCTGGCCGTCCTGGCAACCACCAGCCTGCTCAGCTACGCACTCATCTCACCTCCCCAGCTGACCATCTACGAGCAGTACCGGGAGAACCTGGCGGCGGGAAAATATGACTGGGTCATCAACGCCCCGGTTCCCTGGTCACCCAAGGACTACCTGCGCGACATGGGGGACACCGGCCTGGAGCCGCCGCTGGCGAGCGCCGAGCGCACCCACTGGTTCGGCACCGAAGAGAACGGCGCCGACGTATTCAGCCGCATGGTCCACGCCTCGCGCATCGCGCTGGGGATCGGCTTCGTCGCCACCGGCATCGCCATGCTGATCGGCATCATCATCGGCGGGCTGATGGGCTACTTCTCCGGCATCGCCGACATCATCGGCATGCGCCTGGTGGAGATCTTCGAGGCGGTGCCGACCCTGTTCCTGCTGCTCACCTTCGTCGCCTTCTTCGGCAGCAGCCTCTACATGCTGATGGTGATCATCGGCCTCACCAGCTGGCCCGGCTACGCCCGCTACATCCGCGCCGAATTCCTGCGCCTGCGCCAGCAGGAGTTCGTGCAGGCGGCCATCGCCTGCGGACTGCCGCTGCGCTCCATCCTGTTCCGCCACATGCTGCCCAACGGCGTCGCCCCCATCCTGGTAGCCGCCAGCTTCGGCGTCGCCTCCGCCATCCTCGCCGAAGCCACCCTCAGCTTCCTCGGTCTGGGGCTGGTGGACGACCCCTCCTGGGGCCAGATGCTCAACCAGGCGGTACAGGCCTCCACCTTCAACTGGTGGATGGCCGCCTTCCCCGGCGGCGCGATCTTTCTCACCGTGTTCGCCTACAACCTGATCGGCGAGGCGCTGCGGGATGCGTTTGATCCCTATCTGAACAAGAGTGGTTGATGCCAAGCGAACTTTTCTGGCACCCATGCTGGCCAGCGGACGCGGGCATGAGTATCGGACTGGATGCGTCAGGAGGAAGATAGCCGCTCTCCCGGCGACACCATCGTCGATCAGGAAAAGGAGCATCTGTTTCCCACGCTGAAGGTGGCGATTGTTCAGGTGAGTTATTCGATTTTCACCACCTGTGAAGATAGCCAATTACCGGGAAGCTGTTTACTTCCATCGATAATGCACCTTGCATTTATTCAGCATCTTCCACGGCAGAAATCCCTCCTTTTGCATGCGGCCAACTATAATTGCTGCAGCAATGCCAATTTTTCCGGCAAATTTCTTGACACTCGAATAGGTGTTGCCAATGGATGCCGCCTCCTTGGCGTATCGGGGAGGAATCAGCAAATCACTGGCGAATTTGTCTGCCTCTCGCTCGTGCTCACCATTGAGGTCTTTGGTTTCGAGAAACACCATTTTCTTGCCATGGAGCAGCAAATGGCCTGCCTCGTGAAAAAATGCGAACCAGAGATGATCGTTGGTCTTGTGGCGCAGGCTCAGCATCAGCAACGCCTTGTCGGGCGATAACCAACGGGTCGCACCGCTGGCCGGGCATCCCTTGGGCGCCGGGGCCAGCGCCACTCCCGTTGCCGCACAACGCTCAACCAGCCGTGGCACAAAGACTTTCCGGTAGTGGCTTGACAGCCCATATTCTGTCCCGACCCTTGAGCTCTCGCAACACTTTAATCATCGTCACGAGCATGCTTGGCCTGCTTTCGGTCAGCTTCCCGGTCATATGAGTCAGCCAGTTTCCTTAATGTAGCGCCGAACCGAGCGTAACCAGCTTCTTCAACTGCTTCTGCCTTCTGCCTCCACCGCTGAGCCAGCTCCCTTTCCTGTCGCCCGGTCGGATCGACCCAGTGGACGCCCCTGGAGTTGTAAACTTCTGACTGAAACCCGTTCCTCATATCATCGGCGTCTCTCGCATTGAGTAGTTTTGCAACTTTTTCATCTATCCACAAGCCGCCCGGATCTTCAGGGCAATAGAACAGAACCTCGCCAACCTTAATCTTCGCTACCTCCAGATGGCCAGATTTGTCGCACTGCCCTTTTACCTCCTCAAACCACGCAATAAATTCTTGAGCAATAAAACTATCGTCATCGTGAAGCCCGGGTGGGCGTTTCCACTCACGTAGAAGACGCCAGGCGTTCATGGCTATGGATTTGGTTTCCTCATCGGCTGTTTCTTGTCTATCCGCCCCTTTTGGTCGATAAAGCAACCGTATTACTTTGCAGAAAAAATCTGGGTCGCTGGCCAGTTTCTGCTCCAGGAGTTTTGGTCTGGTATCGCCATCCATCAACGCCACACAAGCCCACTCCACCTTGAATAAGCCTTCAGGGTCGGTATCTGGATCCTCTTGCAGAGCCTTGATAAGTTTCAGAGCATAACGTTGGTTTAGAGTATTGCGGGGTTCATTGGAAGAGACGGAGTCAATCAAGGCGGTTATGGTCAAGGCATGATCTAGCGGCAACTTTACATGCTGACGGGCATACAGGCAATCCAAGGCCGCAATGGGGCGGCCATATCTGAGTAACTTTTCAGCGGCATAGATGAGGTTTTCCTTGTCAAGGTACGGATTGACGTTCACATGCCGCCAATAAGATGCTTCTTCTTCCTCCAACCAAGCAGAGACATGCTCCCATGTATTATTATCAAACGGGAGACGAATCAGAAACTGATTTCGTTGCTTCCCATTCCATTGCTCCACAGGTAGTTGATCCAGCCACTTCGCACCCAGGTTTTGGTGTTTCTTCCAAACAAATCCATCAAGGAATCGGCCTATTTTGTCATTCTGTTCAAGCAGGTCTGGTAGTATCTTCAACTCGGCATTTGCATCCGCAATATTCGCGAAAGCCCGGCCGACTTGATAGGGTGAAGCAACAATCCCAGCAAAAGCCAGTACATACTCCAGGCTTCCGCCATTCCAGATCTCCGACACTGCCCGATTCCGCTTTTCTTCAAGCAAGTGCTCCTGCTCATTCCAGTCTCCGTCCTCTTCAAAAAGATCGAAGCTATTGTCGGTGAACAGGTGCTGGTAACGTCTTTCCGGAGATTCTGGTGAAATGGCTTTTGCTACATCCTCCAGCCTTTCGACCACATCCAAGGGTAGCGCCCAGTCTGCATCATGGTATCTGCGATGTTTTCGAGAGAAGCGCATAAGGCTCGACCAGATTGGAAGCTTACTCTCCTCACCCAAATTCCTTATAGCATCCGATGACAAGTAATCCACGACCTTGTCAAATGCTGGCTGCGGAAGATTATCCATTTCATCAACCAGCTCGGTCAGCCTGCCAATGTCTGCACAAGCCATCTCGACGGCCATTTCCGCGTACTTTGAAACCTGCTCACGGTACTCGGCGTGGGTCACCGATGGTTCCCAGTCATCAGTAATATCCATGAACCAGGATGGTCTGTGCGTGCCAGATGTTGTTTGATGTTGATTGGGTAACAGGCGCACGAGCACCCGCCAGGCAATAGCCGGATGATCGCACAGGATTGCCTTCATGCACGCCAACTGTTTTTCGAACGGTGCGAAGGTTTGTGGGTACCAGGGCAACAAAATCGATACCAAAGAATTATCCGGCCTGTTTGACCATCGGCCGCCCGGGTCACGGGCGGCCAGATCAGCCAATAGCGTAGCGACTCTTACCAGATAGTCTTCGCTCCAGGCCAAGCCCTCCAGCGCCCACAAAAGACCGGTGATATAGTTACCCCCAAAAACTCCATCACCCTCCTGACGGAATAGCTCATCGAAAGGCGGGTCATCACCAAGCAGAGCATTCTGTACTGCGTCAAGGAACTCGTCGGGCGCGCCTTCCGCCACTGTTGGCAGCAATTGGCCGACACTTGCCCAGATGCGCCAATCGTTCTTCTCGAACAGTTCGCGGAGTATAAAAACCGCGGTCGAATGCGCCTTGTTTCGTGAGCAGTTCTTGAGCTCATCGCCTTTGTTCCCAAGCAGTGCTATGGTTTGCGCGATGCCTTCTCTCAGGTTTTGAGAATGCCTTAAACCTTTCCCGTACACTCCGGCAGCATATCTCTCACCCGTATTCATTCCGAACTGAGGGTCCATTTCCCCCAGGACATCAAGGGCACATGATTTAAATACATCAAGATGACTATCGAATATTCGTGCCCCGAATTGCTGCCAGGCCGCCAGACGTTCAACAATCTTCCAGCGGTTATCGCGATAATCTATGTAGCGCTCATCCTCCTGGATTTCATCGCGCAGGATGCCCGTCCATTCGTCAAAATTCATCGACGATCCTCCTGACTATCTCCAGATCTGCTTCCTTTCTCTCATCCCACTGACCAATCAGCGCGGCCGCCGCTATCGCTTTTGCCTGAGCCGGTGAATACTCCCTGGTCGAAGGCTCAGGGTATTCAGGAACGACAAGATCATCCGGTATGGTCGGAGTTGCTGTTCTCTTCGCCAGTTCCTCTTCTAGGATCAGCTCGATATTCGGCACGTCAAACAGTACGGAGAAAACCCAAAGCGCAGTCTGGCGCACGCCTTCCAGCGTGGTCTGCTCAGGAACCGCTGCGCCGCCCCCGTGATAATGCTCGTTTCTCTGATCGTGCTCCCAGACAATCTCTTCCTTTGACTTGTGTTCGGGTAGCCCTCTGCCCTTGTTCTCATAAAAGAAGAAATCAAGCCGGGTGTGGAAATTGTGCAGCCACTTCGTAACATCCACCTTCGGATAAGATTTGCCACCTCTGTTTGCAGGGTTCAGTTTCAGGTAAGCGGCGATGGTTACCTCGATTGCA
>JALSHD010000126.1 GCA_026982395.1 Chromatiales bacterium
GTTTATGCTGAACCTGATAGGTGGCTTGATTGCCTATTGCCTGAAGGACAACAAACCTGCTATCAATTTATCGGAAAACGATATGGCGGAGCTGCAAGCGATTGCTCTACCCTGTCCTTAAACCGATTTCAGGTTATCTATTGGCCGTCTGCAGACAAACAGCGGAAAATTGAAGAGGCATTGTCTGCGGTTCACAAAGAAATCTGTTTACTCAAACAAACGGCAGAAAAATACAGAACACAAAAACGCGGCCTGATGCAAAAGCTATTAACCGGGCAGTGGCGGGTAAAACAGGGGGAAGCCGCATGAAATTCGCATACATTGACGAGTCGGGCGATCAGGGTCAGGGCGATGTGTTTGTCATGGCTGGGCTTCTGATAGACGCCTATCGGCTCCGCAAATATACCGCCGAATTCGATACAGCACTGACCACATTTCTGTCGAATCATCCGTCTGCCCCCAAAGAGATGAAGACAAAGGCCTTCATCAATGGGAGGGGAGGGTGGAATAAGGTCTCGCCCGATGACCGAAAGCAATTCCTTTCCGAGATGTGCAACATCGCTCTCGAATGCTCAAAGATTGTTGGCTTGGCCATATCTTTCAAGGCGTTCACGGAATCCACTGAAAAAGACGATTACCATTTGCCCTGCGCTGGCAACTATTGGGCGTTGTGTGGGATGTTTGTAGCGGCCCTGATTCAGAAGAAGGTGCAAAACGAGAAAAACAACAAGGGGCTCACCGTCCTGATTTTCGACGATAACCGTGCTCACATGCCAAAGGTGTCAGATGGCCTGTATATGGCAAATTCATGGTTCGATGCTCTTTGTCAGCAACGCGGCAAGATTCGTGGCAAATCCCAGTGGCTGCCCGTCAAACCCATTGGGCGATTTGACCATATCATCAATACCGCGTTTGCCATCAAGTCGGAACATTCATCGCTGATTCAGATTGCAGATTCTGTCAGCTATGTTTACCGGCGCTGGCTGGAGCTAGGCACCGAGAAGGAAGCTTACGCTGGCGAAAAAGCGTATTACGACCAACTAGCAGCGAAGCTTGATAAGAAGAGAATCCGCATTGGCCTCACACCAAAGGCAGAGTGCGTCGATTTCTATCAGGCTATTAAGCACCCTCAATGGAACCTGTAGGAGGGTATATGGAAGGCTTCCGCTTCAACGAAAAATACCTCTCCCAGATCCCGGCGCTGCAGCAACTCATTAACCTTGGCTTCGAGTATCTGCCGCCGGATCAGGCGCTGGCCGCGCGCCAGGGCAAGACCGGCAACGTGTTGCTGGAGGATGTGCTGCGCGAGCAGTTGCGCAAGATCAACCGCATCCAGCACAAGGGCCGGGAATACCTGTTCAGCGAGGAGAATATCCAATCGGCGATTCAGAAGCTGAAGAACGTCAAGTACGACGGCCTGTTGAAGACCAACGAGGCTGTCTATGATCTCTTGACCCTGGGCACGGCGCTGGAGCAGACGGTGGAGGGCGATACCCGGAGTTTCAATCTTCGCTTCGTGGACTGGGACGACTGGCGCAACAACCGCTTCCATGTGGCGGTGGAGTTCAGCGTGGCGCGCAGCCGCAGCACAGAGACCGCGCGGCCGGATATCGTGCTCTTCGTCAATGGCATCCCCTTTGCAGTCATCGAGTGCAAGTCGCCGAAGGTGGAGGTGGAGCAGGCCGTCTCCCAGTCCATCCGCAACCAGCGCGATGAGTATATCCCCAAACTGTTCGTCTATGCCCAGTTGGTGATGGGGGCAAACAAGAACGCCGCCCGTTATGCCACGGTGGGCACGCCCGCCAGGTTCTGGTCGCTGTGGAAGGAGCTGCAGGACAAGGAAGAGGGGGTAGCAAAAAGCATTCACTGCGTACTGCCGGATCTGGAAAAGGACGCCCTGTTCTCGGGCGACTTCGCCACCGCCCGCCGGTTTTTCGATGCGCTGGAGGCTGATGGTGATCGGGAGGTTACGGAACAGGACCGGGCCATTCACAGCCTCTGCCGCCCGCAGCGCCTGCTGGAACTGGTGTACAAGTTCACCGTGTTCGATGGGGGCATCAAGAAGATCGCCCGCTACCAGCAGTATTTCGCCATCCGGCGCATTCTCGGGCATGTGAAACAGCGGGATATCGAGAACCGCCGCCTGGGTGGCATCGTCTGGCATACCCAGGGTTCCGGCAAGTCGCTGACCATGGTGATGCTGG
>JALSHD010000127.1 GCA_026982395.1 Chromatiales bacterium
ATTCAGCCTCTTCCTGTTTTGCTGCTCTGTTGTCCGGGAAATTTTTCACAGCCTTTGCCTGTTGAGAGAGTTTTTTAGTTTCCTTCAATTCCGGCGATTTCTTTGTTGCCGCAGGGAGAGTCGCTAACGGGGAAGAGATAACAACGTTATTCTCTGCCGCCGCAGGTTTTACTGGCTGATTTTCTGACGGAGCCATTTTCTCATCAGAAGATATCGATTTTGCCTTCTGGCGGGACGCTACAGAACCACTTGCCTCGGAAAGGCTTTTATTGGTCCTTTTGCCACCATCAGGGTTGGTTCCCGCTTTTTTTCTCGCCTTACCCGCAACGCTCCTGTTGCGACTTTTGTCTCTTTTCTGCTCCGGCCCGGGAGACTGTTTTTCCTTGGTGGCTGAATTATCCCCATCAACCGGGGCAGTTTCAGATGCGGGTTTGCTTCTTGGACTGACGGGGGCAGAACCGGGAGATGACGACGGCTTTACAGGCTGTTCTGTCTTTTGAGCCGCCGGTTTCTCTTTGACCGGTTTCGGTGATAACTCATTGCTCTCCTTGCCGCCAACCGACTCTCCGGAGGAGCGTTGCCTCTCCTTTTGTTGTGTTACATCTTTCTGCTGCCGGTTGCTGGTATTTGCTGCCTTGTCATCCCGGTTTTCCTGGCTGGCCGGACGGCGACGGCGGCTACCCCGACTGCGACCACCGCGGTTGCCTGTTGAACGAGCCGGTTTTTGCTCGGCATTTTTGGTTGTTGCCTCGGGATGCTCCTGTTCCCTGTCTCGTGAAACAGAAGATTTAGAACCTTGCTGCTTTTTCTCCGCGCCCTTGCGTCCATTGGCTGATGAATCACGCCGGCTTCGGGATGCACCGCCGCGACGCCGGGGTTGCCCCCGACCACGGCCTCTTGTCCCCTCCCTGGCAGCGGGAGGATGGCTTTTTTCCTCTTTGTCCCCGGTAGTTTCATCAGAGATAACGCCGGTCAACAGCGAGAACAGCCGTTTTATCGGCCCGGGCTTGCTCTCACTGACCCGCGGTTCCGGTGCTCCCTTTCTCTGTTGTGGCGCTGGTGGAACAACGGCCTTTACCGCCGGCTGCTCAACAGCAGTACTCCTGTACGAGGTAACAGTTTCGGAAAGAGCTGCCTTGCTATCCGGCTTCTCTGCCATTCGATAACTGGGTTTATTATCCGCTGCCAGCCGGGCCTCCTCAATGCGCATACGCGTCACCTCGTAATGAGGAACTACCAGCTGCTCATTGGGAACAAGGGTCACCGAAATACCGAGACGCTCTTCAATAGCGCTGATGATCTGCCTCTTTTCATTGAGCAGAAAAGTAGCCACATCAACGGGAAGCTGGGCAATGACCCGAGCAGTTTTGTCTTTCATCGCCTCCTCTTCCAGAATACGCAGAATGGAAAGCGACAATGATTCAACACTACGAATGGTTCCTTGCCCGTTACATTGCGGACATACAACCTGGCTGGACTCTCCCAGTGAGGGGCGAAGCCGTTGCCGGGACATCTCCAGCAACCCAAAACGGGAGATACGTCCAACCTGGACGCGAGCCCGATCCATTTTAAGAGACTCTTTAAGCCGGCCTTCCACCTCCCGCTGATTGCGACTTGAATTCATATCGATAAAATCAATCACAACCAGACCACCGAGATCACGCAAACGTAACTGGCGGGCTATCTCTTCAGCAGCTTCCAGATTGGTATTGAGCGCAGTCTCCTCTATATCCCCTCCTTTCGTGGCCCGTGCCGAGTTGATATCGATGGACACCAGCGCCTCGGTGTGGTCAATGACAATAGATCCACCGGAGGGAAGCCTGACATCACGCTGGAAAGCCGACTCAATCTGACTCTCTACCCGGTAACGACTGAATAACGGGACAGGATCTTCATAGAGTTTCACCTTCTGAAGATTGTGCGGCATAACCTGCTGCATGAATTCACGGGCCTGTTGGTAGATTCCTGGCTCGTCGATAAGAATTTCGTTGATGTCCGGGCGCATATAGTCCCGGATGGCACGAATAATGACATTGCTTTCCTGGTAAATCAGAAAAGGGGCAGGACGTTCTGCTCCGGCCTTTTCAATAGAACGCCAGAGATTCACCAGGTAATCGAGATCCCACTGCAGCTCTTCGACGCTTTTTCCCACGCCGGCGGTACGAACAATCAATCCCATGTCATCCGGGATGGTCAATTCGCTCAGCACCTGCCGGATCTCGTTCCGCATTTCCCCCTCAATGCGCCGGGAAACACCTCCTGCACGAGGGTTATTGGGCATAAGAACCAGATAACGTCCGGCCAGACTGATAAAAGTGGTCAGTGCCGCACCTTTGTTGCCCCGCTCTTCCTTGTCAACCTGAACAATAAGTTCCTGGCCTTCCTTCAGAACCTCCTTGATCTGCACACGCCCGCTCCCTTCAGGAGTGGACGTGAAGTAACTGCGGGAGATCTCTTTCAGCGGAAGGAAGCCATGGCGTTCGGCACCATAGTCAACGAAAGCTGCCTCAAGACTGGGTTCGATACGGGTAATCTTACCCTTGTAAATATTGGATTTTTTCTGTTCGCGGGTTGTGGTTTCAATATCCAGATCATACAAGCGCTGGCCATCCACCAACGCGACGCGCAACTCCTCTGGCTGAGTTGCGTTAAACAACATTCTCTTCATGTTTTTTGTTCTCTGCACGCCCTCCGCTGCAATTACACAACTACGGGAGCACTGCACCAAGGCCTGTGCGACCCAAGGTTTTCCCCGGTTCGAAAACAATATCGAAACCGGGTGAACACTCTAAATTAAATCACAGGATAATCTGCCACACTTTTCTTTTGCGGCCGGTAATAACAGTTCAAAAGTATTACTCTCCTGCCTTCTGTTTGAATGTACCTTGGTATTGGCTGCATTCCTCACAAGGCGTTGCTGCCATACACATAATCAAATAGTCCGAACCCGAATAAACCGGGGTTCCTGCATTAGGCCCTGACCAGCTCTGCTCAACCGAATCATCTGTACGGGAGCGTGCGCTGCCGGATCGCTCATAGATGGGCCGAGCGAAAAAAAGCCCTCCGGAGTTGAGTGCCAACAACTTGAACAATGAATATCTTATGCCCGGTTCCAGCCCCGAATCAGTCCAAACAAACGCGGTTCGGCTCCAAATGCATTCAAGTTCAACCTGTTTCCAGGCAACCCCTCTTTGTTGTTCCGGATAATCCGGAACAACAAGAAAACCGTGTATTCCTTTATAAAACCCGCCTTGCCTAGGCGGTAGCAAAGAATTATAACAGCTTGCATTAAGTACATCAATTACATAATAAACTGATTCAGAATTATCCGCCCGGCTCACGAGGATCCTGTGTAACAGCTCGAATTTCCATGGCAATTTACCTGTGCAAGGCGGAAAATTTGAGCTGACACGGGCAAAATAGTCATTTTTCAACGCAGAAGCAGCGTGTTTCAGGGTGAGCCGAGCAGTTACCTGATATTATTGTCCGATGACTGAAAATAATATCACTCCACCTTCCCGCGTCCGGCAAATTGAGATTAATGATGACAACGAAGGGCAGCGCATCGATAATTTTCTTTTTGCCAAACTCAAAGGCGTGCCCAAAAGCCGAGTATATCGCATCGTTCGTAAAGGAGAGGTACGGGTCAACAAAGGGCGAATCAGGCCCGATTATCGGCTTAAACCGGGGGATATTGTGCGCATTCCGCCGATACGCGTTGCCGAGGGTGGAACACCGCAAAACCAGCGGCTTCCGGCACTGGAAAAACGGTTGCGTAAAGGCATTTTATATGAGGATCCAAACCTGTTGATCCTCAATAAACCTTCAGGAGTAGCTGTACACGGTGGCAGTGGAGTAAGTCAGGGTGTAATCGAGACCCTGAGAGCTGCACAGCCGGAGATCCGTTTTCTTGAGCTGGTTCACCGGCTGGATCGGGACACTTCCGGCTGCCTGATCATTGCCAAAAAACGCAGTACACTACGCATCCTTCATGAATTGTTACGTCGCGATGGCATCGATAAACGCTATCTGGCACTGGTTGAAGGGAGATGGCAAGGGGGAAAGCAACAGGTAGATGTACCACTGCGGAAAAACCAGCTCTCCTCCGGTGAGCGAATTGTTCGCGTCGATCCACAAGGCAAATCCGCCGTAACCCTGTTTAAACCGGTATGGCGGTACCGGCAAGCCACCCTCGTTGAGGTCAAATTGATTACCGGTCGCACCCACCAGATAAGGGTTCACGCGGCGCATATCGGTCACCCGGTAGCCGGAGATGAAAAATATGGTAATCCGGCTTTCAACAAGATAATACGCGCAACGGGGTTGTCACGACTGTTTTTACATGCGCATTCACTGGACTTCAAGCTGGCCCCGGATGCCACTCCTGTCCGGGTAACAGCGCCGCTGGAGGACGAGCTGTCAGCTGTACTGGATCGGCTTGAAGGGCAATAGCCGTCCATCAACATGAAGTATCAACTTTTAATATTTGACTGGGATGGTACGTTAATGGATTCAGAAGCCCGGATTGTCGCCTGCATGGAAGCGGCAAGCCTTGATCTGAAACTTCCAAACCCCGGAAAAGCCGCCATTCGCAACATTATAGGGTTGGGGCTGGATGAAGCGGTCCGAACCCTGTTTCCCAGCCACAATAAAGCGACACAACAACAGATTGTTGAACGCTACCGCTACCATTTTCTGATTGCGGACTCCACTCCGTCGCCACTGTTTTCCGGCGTGGTGCCCATGCTGCGTGATCTGAAACAGCGTGGTTACTGGCTTGCTGTCGCAACAGGGAAAGGCCGACCGGGATTGCAAAAAGTTCTTGACGACACCGGGCTGGAACAGATGTTTCTGGCAACCCGTTGTGCTGGTGATACCGCATCCAAACCCAACCCGCAAATGCTGTTTGAGCTACTTGACGAGCTGGGTGTCGAGAGCGAACAGGCCTTGATGATTGGTGATACCGTATATGATTTGCAAATGGCCCAATATGCCAATATGCCGGCTCTTGCTGTAAGCTATGGAGTACATGAGCGAAAACGCTTGTTACAATACGATCCTGTTGGATGTATTGACAGCATTCCCGAACTGCATGACTGGTTTGACTTAACCTCTGATACTGGACCACTGGTTTCAGAGCTGTAGCCCGATGTGATGTAAGGTAGATAGCAATGGAAGAATCGAAACAAACCCGGCCACCCGAATCAGCGAGCACCCCGGAAAACTGGGAGCGGGATATTATCAATCGCTTGGCCTTTGCCAGTCTCAACGAGCAACGCCGCACCCGCCGGTGGGGGGTTTTTTTTAAGATACTGGGATTCAGCTACCTGTTTTTATTGCTTTTTCTCCTGTTTTCCGGCGAATGGGGAGAACTGGAAACGAGCACCGGCAAGCACACCGCCCTGGTCGAGATTCAAGGGGTCATTGATGAAAATGCGCAAGCCAGTGCAGACAGCATTATCACTGCCTTGCGGGCAGCTTTCGGAAGCGGAAATACGGCCGCTGTAATTCTGCGCATCAACAGCCCGGGAGGCAGCCCGGTGCAGGCCGGCTATGTGTATGACGAGATCCGGCGTTTGCGTCAACAGCATCCCGACATACCGCTATATGCCGTAATCACCGATATAGGAGCCTCCGGAGGATATTATATCGCCGCTGCTGCCGACAGCATCTACGCGGACAAGGCCAGCATTGTTGGCTCCATTGGAGTAACCATGAGTCCCTTCAGCATGTCATCCTTCGGCTTTACCGAGGCAATGAAAAAACTGGGGATCCAGCGGCGGTTGCTTACTTCCGGCGAAAGCAAAAGCCTGCTGGATCCATTCTCCCCTCTCAAACCCGAAGAGACTGAGCATATCAAGAAAATGCTCGATAACATCCACTCCCAGTTTATCGACGCTGTGCGCACCGGCAGAGGCGACCGCCTTCAAGATAATCCGGCAATATTCAGCGGCCTGATCTGGACTGGAGAGGAAGGAGTTGCTCTGGGACTGGTAGATGCTCTCGGCAGTACCAGTTACGTTGCCCGTGAAGTCATAGGGGTTGAAGAAATCGTTGACTATACCTTACATCCGAACTACCTCGATCGATTTGCCGAACGTCTGGGAGCAGCATTAGGTAAAGGGATAATCTCTGTGATAAACTCATCCCATTGAAATTGAACCGGCATCGAAATGGATGGTTGACCGCCCCGGTATTATCCTGTATGGTTATATAAGAATTTAGATGTTCAAAAGTTTATAAAGCCCCGTGCCCCTTCCTCATCCCCCCCTACCTGATTGGATGCATGGGGCTTTTTTTTGTCTGTCGTTCTCTGCTCAAGAAACCCCGCCCGGTACGCAACACTGGAAACAATGTCCTCTTTCCCACTCGCCAAAAAATTCGTCTCCAACCTCTTGAAGACACCCCAAAAAATAGTATTTTTTTCGCGAGAGCGAGGAAGCTCTGCGCGGAGAACCGCTGTGTATAAAGGCAATACATGAGGATTCGAGCACGGAGCTGAGGCCGCTGTCACGGAAAAAGTGCATTTATAGAGATGCCCTTAATGAAATAACAGTCACTTGCCGATATAGCCAGCATAATACACATATCGGGAGTACCCATCCGCATGACGGAGAAACAAACCGTTATCCCTCTCATCAACCAGAGCAGCAAAGATGCCTATAGATATAGTGAAATCCTTTTTCGTGGTCTGCTGGAATCAGCACCCGATGCCATCGTAGTCACCGATACTGACGGGAGAATCATCCTGGTAAATGAACAGCTTGAGCAGTTGTTCGGCTATCAGCGGGATGAGCTTGTCGGTCAGGTTGTTGAAATCCTGATACCCAAGGCTTTTCGCGCTTCCCATATTGGAGAACGGAACGGCTATATAACCGCCCCGGTAATCCGGTCGATGGAAAAACAGGATGTGCTGCTGGCAGAGAAAAAAGACGGCTCAACTTTTCCGGTGGAAATCAGCCTGAGTCCGCGAAAAACTTCCCGCGGCCTGTTGGTCACCGCCATTATCAGGGATGTCTCCAGACGCATACAGGAAAAACGGGAACATCAGCGACTGGCCTCCTTTATCCGGCACAGCCCGATACCTGTCATGGAGATCAACGCTGAATATTCGGTCAGTTACAGCAACCGGGCCGCCGAAAAAGAATTTCCGGAACTGCTCAGCAAGGGACTCAAACACCCGTTACTAACCGGGCTCGGAATGATTATGGAAAACTTCAGGAAAGGAGAGAGGAATCCCGTTGTCCGCCAACTTGAAATAGACGGTTCGGTTTACCAGCAACACATCACCTACGTTGCAGATATCGACGTACTGCACATCTATACCCTGGATGTTACCACCATTCATAAAATAACCCGGGAGCTGGAACATCAGGCCAGTCATGACGCCTTGACCGGTCTGGTCAACCGTCAGGAGTTTGAAGCCCGCCTGCGCCGCGCCATGGAAAATATTCCTGAAGACAAAGGCCACGCCTTGTTATATCTGGATCTGGATCAGTTCAAGATCGTTAACGATACCTGCGGTCACAGTGCCGGTGACAAGCTGCTGAAACAGTTGACCTGCATGCTGCAAGGAAAGGTACGCGGTGCTGATACCCTGGCACGGCTGGGCGGTGATGAATTTGGCGTACTGCTGAAGCGATGCTCACTTGAACGCGCCAGGGAGATCGCCGAAAGATTGCGGCAAACAGTGGCAGAATTTCGTTTCAGCTGGAAAGGCAAAGGTATTGATATCGGGGTCAGCATCGGGCTGGTTGCAATCGACGGCACCAACAATAATCCTGCCGCGATCATGAGCTCAGCCGAATCAGCCTGTTATGTGGCAAAAGAGCAGGGACGAAACCGGATACACATATACGCCTCCGATGACCGCGCACTGGCAAGCCACCAGGGACTTATGCAGTGGGTTCCCCGTATCCGTCAAGCACTGGAGGAAGAGCGCTTCAGGCTCTATTTCCAGACCATTTTGCCACTCTGCCCCGAAGAGACCAAAAAAAACAGCTGCTATGAAACGCTGATCCGCATGGTAGGTGAACAGGGAGAGATCATTTCCCCCATGGCCTTTATTCCGAGCGCCGAACGGTACAATCTCATTACCACGCTGGATCGCTGGGTAGTGCGCAACACTTTGATTCTACTGACTACCCGGGCTACCAACATTACCCTCTGCACCATCAATCTCTCCGGCCAGTCGATCTGTGAAAAAGGATTTATGGAGTATATTGTCAAAGAGATCAAACAGAGCGGCGTAGATGCACGGCGGCTCTGTTTTGAAATCACAGAGACAGCGGCCATTGCCAATCTCTCTGAAGCTGTCCGGTTCATATGCCGTCTCAAGGAGCTGCAATGCCGCTTTGCTCTGGATGACTTCGGGAGTGGTTTCAGCTCATTCGCCTATCTGAAAAACCTGCCGGTGGACTATCTGAAAATTTACGGTGGATTTGTCAAGGATATGGTGCATAACGCCGTGGATCACACCATGGTTGAATCAATTAACCAGATTGCCCACGCCATGGAGATCCAGACCATTGCCGAATTTGTTGAAGACAATGAAACATTGAAACTGTTAACAAAAATGGGGGTGAATTATGCTCAGGGTTACGGGATAGGCAAACCCGCTCCCTACCCCGGTTCAGGAAACAGCAAAAGCCGGACAGAAGCAGGTGCAGCCTGACTCAACGGTGCAGGGAATCTACGCTGTTGCATAACGTAAGCAGTACAGTACTGCGCGCATTGACCGTCACCTCTTCAGAGGTTATCACCCGCTTTTCGTCAACAGGCTGATTGGGCTGGGCGGTGTCAAGCAGATAGATCCAGTAAGACTCATCACCATTCTCTCTGCTGACTTCGGGCAGTTTGAAAGAGACCTCCTTGTCATCGGCATTCAGAATAATCAGCAACGTATCATCAATCTCTACCGGGAACTGTTTTACTGCTCCCTCCAGCGCATCACCAGTCAACAGCATTCCGATACAGTGGAGGTTTATATCATGCCAGCGCTCCCCGCTCATCTCTCCACCCAACGGATCCAGCCACTCGATATTACGCAATCCGGTACGTTTTGAAACCTGTCTGCCATGAAGAAAATGCTGACGGCGCAGCACCGGATGATTACGGCGCAGGGAGATCAGGTAACGCACATAATCGGTGAATCGGGACTCTTCATCCGTAATTGCCGACCAGTCAATCCAGTTTATCTTGTTATCCTGGCAGTAGGCGTTGTTGTTGCCCCGTTGGCTACGACCGAACTCATCCCCGGCCAGCAGCATGGGTGTGCCTTGTGCAAACAGGACATTGGCCAGCATGTTGCGGCGTTGCTGACGGCGTAATGCAACAATTTCCGGATCATCGGTTTCACCCTCCACACCGTAATTGAAGCTGAAATTTTCGTGATGACCATCCCGGTTGTTTTCTCCATTTGCCTCGTTGTGGCGTTCGTTATAGCTGACCGTATCCGCCAGGGTGAAACCATCATGACAGGCGACAAAATTAATACTGGTCCATGGCTTGCGCCCGCTGCTTTCAAACAGATCGCTGGAACCGAGCAGTCGCCGCCCCACCTCTGGCAATACCCCTTTGTCACCACGCCAGAACCGCCTTACCGTGTCACGGAAGTGATCATTCCACTCCGTCCAGCCAATGGGGAAATTCCCTAGCTGGTAGCCACCCGGACCGATATCCCAGGGTTCGGCAATCAGCTTGACCTGGGAGAGGACCGGATCCTGGTGGATGGCATCGAAGAATCCGCTGTGAGGGTCAAACCCGTGTCTCTCCCGTCCCAGCGTCACCGCCAGATCAAAGCGGAAACCATCCACATGCATCTCGGTTACCCAGTAACGGAGACTGTCCATCACCAGTTGCAGCACCCGCGGATGGGTGAGATTCAGGGTGTTGCCTACGCCGGTATCGTTGATGTAGTAACGCGGATCATCCTGATCCAGCCAGTAATAGGAGGCGTTGTCGATGCCACGAAAACAGAGCGTCGGGCCTAACTGGTTACCCTCGGCAGTATGGTTATAGACCACATCCAGCAGCACCTCGATGCCGGCATCATGCAGACGCCGCACCATGGTTTTGAACTCGGCCAGATCGGGGCGGCTCATGTAGCGCATCTCCGGAGCAAAGAAGTTCAGCGTGTTGTAGCCCCAGTAGTTACGCAACCCCTTTTTCACCAGAAAATGATCATCCAGAAAAGCGTGCACCGGCATCAGTTCGACGGAGGTGATCCCCAGCGCCTTCAGATAGGCCACAATCTCATGGTGCCCCATTCCGGCAAAGGTGCCCCGCTCGGCCACAGGAACCCCTTCATGCAGGATGGTGAAACCACGCACATGTGTTTCATAGATTATGGTCTGCGGCCAGGGGACAGCTGGAGAACGATCACCATCCCAGGTAAAGGCGGGATCGACCACCTGGCACTTGGGCATCGCCTGCGCATTGTCCCGTTTGTCAAACGAGAGATCCTCCCGGGAGCTGCCAAAACGGTAACCATAATGGGCCTCAATCCAGCGAAAATTCCCGTGCAGTTGCCTCGCGTAGGGATCCAGCAACAGTTTGTTGTGATTGAAACGGTGTCCCCGCTCCGGCTCATAGGGACCATACACCCGGTAGCCATAGAGCGTACCCGGCCCGGCATCCGGCAGATAGATATGCCACACCTGATGTGTCTGCTCGGGTAGCACAATGCGCTCCAGCTCATGGCGCCCTGTTTCATCAAACAGGCACAGCTCTACTCTCTCCGCATGTGCAGAAAACAGGGCGAAATTCACCCCGTGGCCATCCCAGGTGGCGCCAAGCGGATAGGGTTTGCCCGGCAGTACAACTCTGTTCTTGTTCATCTGGTTATTTTTCCTCTGCAACACCATCTTGCTGGAGTAAAAAACTGGCTGCCCCGATCAAGGCGGGATATTTTGCCATAATCACAAAGGAAGGAACTGCGGCAAGATAGCCGGAAAAACGACCTTTCTGCTCGAAGCGCTTGCGGAAAGGAGAGTCAGCAAAATAATCACCCAGCCTGGGTACAATTCCTCCTCCGATATAAACACCTCCCCGAGCCCCCAGGGTCAGAACGAGATTTCCTGCAACAGTCCCCAATATCGCACAAAAACTCTCCAGTGCCGCAGCGCAGATTCCGCAGGTACCATTTTGCCCCCTGCTGCTGATATCAGCCGGACTACAGGGAAACGGCTGTACTCCTTCCAGCGCCGCATGTGCTTGGTAGAGATTGACCAGGCCAGGTCCGGAAAGCAGCCGTTCAGCCGACACATGCTCATAACGCTTCCGCAGAAACCGCAAAATCTCGATCTCCTGCCCGGTAACCGGGGAAAAGGTAACATGCCCCCCCTCCCCCTGTAGCGGGATCCAGCGCCCTCCCCCCCGAATCAAGCCGGACACACCCAATCCAGTGCCCGCTCCCAGCAGGGCAATGGGGGCGGAGGAGACCGCTTCACCACCACCCGTTTTCCGCACCTCGTTTGCTTTGAGATGGGGCAGCGCCATCGCCAGGGCAGTAAAATCATTGATGACCATCAACTGCTCCAGCCCCAATATCCGGCGGGTAGCTTCAATGGAGAACTGCCACACATGGTTGGTCATCTGTACCTGATCACCAGTAACGGCGGTAGCCACCGCAATAGCCGCCCGCTTTGGCCGCTGCCCGGAAATTCCGGACAGATAGCTCTCCAGCGCTTCCGCGATACCGGCAAAATCAGCACAGGGGTACACCTTGACCAAGGCAGGCTGTTCACCTTCTTCCTGCAGCAGACCAAAACGCGCATTGGTTCCACCAACATCACCGACCAGCAACGGAAACCTGTTATTGTGCTCTGTTGTCATAGAAATGAATTTACCCGCCCCAAAGAAACGTATAGAGTATAGAGTCCGATTCATGAAAGAAAGACCCCGTACTGCAAGCAACCATGAGTAAAGATTCTGCCCCTTCCGATACAGCCACCCGGCTGGCTGCGCTCAATGAAAAATATCATGATTTATCAATCGAGGAGCGCGTCAGGCAACTGTATCTGGATTTTGACCCGGAAAAGGTGATGCTTACCTCCTCCTTTGCCGCCACATCTGCATTTTTCCTGCATCTGTTTTCCCGGCTGGCGCCCAAACAGAAGGTGCATTTCATCGATACCGGATTTCATTTTCCGGAGACCCTGAAGTACAAGGAAAAACTCACCAAACTATACAATCTGGATGTTGTGGATGTGCGGGCAGAAGCCTGGAAACATGAATTCACCGAAAAGGAGCAGATCTACAAAACCGACCCGGATTTCTGCTGCACCATCAACAAAATCGAGCCATTCGATGAGATAAAGACACACTTTGATGTATGGATTTCAAGCCTGATGCGCTGGCAGACAGAACATCGCGCCACTCTGGATATTTTTGAAGAGCGCAACGGCATTGTCCGCTTCTATCCGCTCATCGACATGACCAAAAAAGAGCGCGATGAGTATATCAGGGAGCACCAGCTGCCATTCCATCCCTTGGTGGCGCAGGGCTATTCATCCATTGGCTGCACCCACTGCACCGTCCCCGGTCAGGATCGGGACGGACGCTGGGTGGATTCACCCAAGACAGAGTGCGGGCTGCATCTGTAACAGGCCGTTGAGAGCAGCATTGACAGCGCTATGGGCTTATTCAACCAGTCTCCCCAACAGCAGCCCACCCCATACCACCGCTACGTAAAACAGACTCAGGAAAACCGCGGCTGATCCAATATCCTTGGCACGGCCGGAAAGCTGATGTTGTTCAACGCTGATCCGGTCAACGATAGCCTCAATAGCCGAGTTGACCAGCTCCACAATCAACACCAGCAACAGACTGCTGAACAGCAGGGCATGCTCCACGGCGCTGCGCCCCAACCACAGGCCAAACGGAATCATGAACAGACAGGCCAGCAACTCCAGCCGGAACGCCTCTTCGTATCTGAATGCCGCTCGCAGCCCCTGAACCGAGTATTGAAACGCCTTCAAGACATGAGTCAGCCCCCGGTGATCCGGTTTGTTGATTGATGGTTCGGTCACGTTACCCCTTCCATACTACATCCAGCTCCCGCACCGCCTTGACATCATCCAGCCGTTTGACCGGTAATGTATGTGGAGCCTGCTTGAGCTTCTCCGGGGTGGTATTGGCCTCCTGGAGGACAGCGCTCATGGCCTCAATAAAACCATCCAGTGTGGCCTTGTCCTCTGTCTCTGTCGGCTCGACAAGAAAACACTCGGGTACCAGCAGCGGAAAATAGGTGGTCGGCGCATGGTAGCCATAATCCAGCAGCCGCTTGGCAAAATCCATGGCATTCGCCCCGGTCTGTTTAGCCTCTTTCTTCAGCGTCAAGATAAACTCGTGGGAGGCGCGGCGCTCGGGGAATGCCATCTCAAACCCGTTCTGCGACAGCCTTTTCATCAGATAGTTGGCGTTCAGGGTGGCAAACTCGGCGATGCGTTCCATCCCCTCGGCTCCCACCATACGCACATAGATATAAGCGCGCAACAGAATCCCCACATTACCCATATGGGCCGACAATCGGCCAATAGTGTGCGGACACTCCCGCTCGGTCAGCCAGAGGTAACTCTCCCCCTTCCGGCCCACCACGGGAACCGGCAAAAAGGGCAACAGACGCTCGCCTACCCCGACCGGCCCGGAACCGGGACCACCGCCACCGTGTGGCGTAGCAAAGGTTTTATGCAGATTGAGGTGAATAACATCGAACCCCATATCGCCAGGCCGCACCTTGCCCAGAATAGCGTTGAGATTGGCCCCGTCGTAATAGAGCAATCCGCCGGCCGAGTGGATAATATCAGCGATTTCACGGATGCGACGCTCAAAAACCCCCAGGGTGGAAGGATTGGTAAGCATGATACCCGCCGTCTGTGGTCCCACCGCTTGACGCAGGGCCTCGATATCCACATCCCCGGCACCATCCGTGGGAATCTCGCGCACCTTGTAACCACACATAATCGCCGTCGCCGGATTGGTACCGTGGGCAGCATCCGGCACCAGCAGTTCGGTACGGGTAACATCTCCGCGTGACTCATGGTAGGCGCGGATCATCGCCACCCCGGCGAACTCACCCTGAGCGCCCGCCATCGGCGTCAGTGAAACCCCCTGCATGCCGGTCACCTGTTTCAAAATCTCCTGCAACTCAAACAGGCACTCCAGCACACCCTGACCATGTGTCTGCTCCGGGGCGAGCGGGTGACGCATTTGAAACCCGGGCAAACTGGCCAGTGTGTTGCAGCCCCGCGGATTGTATTTCATGGTACAGGAGCCGAGCGGGTAGAAATGGGTATCGATGGAGTAGTTCTGCTGGGACAGCCGGGTATAGTGGCGCACCACCTGCATCTCCGAAACTTCCGGCAACAATGGAGGCTGGCGGCGACGAAAGCGCTGCGGAATATCGTTTGCGGTTTTTTCAGCGAGGGGGGCCTGGACAGGGTTGGTTCTGCCACTGCGGGAGTGCTCAAATATCAGCATCGGGATCTCCTCAAATCAGCCATCGCCCAATCAAGCAGGGCTACAAACTGCTCCAGATCGTCATCGCTTTTGGTTTCGGTACAGCACACCAGCAAGGCATTGCCCAGCTCGGGATAGTCCATACCCAGACT
>JALSHD010000128.1 GCA_026982395.1 Chromatiales bacterium
GCAGATGGAGCTGCTGCGCCACTTCCGCCACAGTAATGTACTGCGGGTGGCGGCAGCGGATGTAGCTGATGCCATCCCGCTGATGGTGGTCAGCGACCATCTGACCGATATCGCCGAGGTGGTGCTCGAGCAGACGCTGGAACTGGCCTGGAATCATCTGCTCGAACGGCACGGTGCGCCACCCTGCAGTGGAGATGGAAAGGGGTTCGCGATTATCGCCTATGGCAAGCTGGGTGGAATCGAGCTGAGCTACGGTTCCGATCTGGATCTGGTGTTTATCCATGACAGTGATTCGGGGGATACCGATGGACCCAGACCGGTGGCCAGTACTGTGTTCTATGCACGGCTGGCGCAGCGCATCATCCATATTCTTGCCACCCGGACCGCAGCCGGAATGCTCTATGAGGTGGATACCCGTCTGCGGCCCAGTGGCGCTTCCGGGCTGCTGGTGAGCAGTTTTGAGGCCTTTGCCCGGTACCAGCAGGAGAAGGCGTGGACCTGGGAGCATCAGGCGCTGGTACGGGCGCGGATTGTGGCCGGTAGTGAATCGCTGGGGCAGCAGTTCTCCCGGCTGCGACGCCAGGTGCTTTCCCGTGTTCGGGACAAAACAGCCCTGCGCAGGGAGGTGGCCGAAATGCGCAGCAAAATGGTGGAGACCCATTCGGGGCGGGACAGGGATCTGTTCTATCTGAAACAGGATCCCGGAGGTATCACTGACATCGAATTTATGGTGCAATATGCGGTACTCGCCTGGGCGCATCAACACCCGGATCTGCTTGATTACACCGATAACATCCGTATTCTGGAGCGTCTCGCCCAGGCAGAACTGTTGACCGAAGCGGAGGCCGGGCTGCTGGGCGATGCCTATCGGGCCTACCGGGCGCGTCTGCATCGGCTGGTACTGCGGGAGGCTGCACCAGCTGTGCCGGCGGAGGAGTTTGCGGAGTATCGGGCGGGAGTGAGCCGCTTGTGGAAAAAATTGATTGAGTAACTGCTCGTCTCGGTTTTGATACCAAAGTGGTATCCAATGCGGTCGAGCGGATGTTGGCTGTACAAAAACGGGTGGATCGGCTATCATGTGTACATATGTACAGAAAGCGGTATTAGATGTATATCACGATAGACACCTCAGCGTTGATTGCCGCTATTGGCAATGAAGCGTCAAAGCAGAAAATCATAGAAGTAACAAAAGGTTGCTCCCTTTGCGCACCCGCGTCCGTCCACTGGGAAATTGGCAACGCATTTTCTGCCATGTTTAAAAGGCAAAAGTTAAGCATTGCATTGGCAAAACAGGCGCTTGCTGTTTATCGTGAAATACCCGTCAAATATATTGATGTTCCGATTGAAAGAGCGCTGGAAATAGCCCATGCACAAAACATGTATGTCTATGATGCCTATCTCATCCAATGCGCCCAGCAAACCGGCACAGCATTGCTGACCCTGGATAAAGGGCTAAAGGCCGTAGCGGAAAAAATGGGCATTTCGGTATTGGAGGCAAGGCCATGAGAGAGTACAGCTTTACCGAGGCAAGACAGCACTTTGCATCCATTCTGGAAGAAGCAAAAAAGGAGGGTGTTGTTTGTGTGAAAAAGAGGGATGGTGAGGCGTTTTATATCAGGCCTGTTACCCCAAAACAGTCTCTCCTGGATGTAAAAGGGGTTGATCTCGGTATCACCTCGTCGGAGATTGTAGATGCAATCAGGGAAGGCAGAGAAAGAGAGTACTAGAAGTCTGCAGTGTTGGCAGGCATCCAGCATACTATGGCAGGTTGTTGGCTGGAACGAGATTGAACGGCGAAAGCGACTTTAGATTAATGCAACTGAATTACAGGAAGGCAAGGAGTAAAACTTATGTCGATGGCTGATCGCGATGGTGTTATCTGGCTTGATGGGGAGATGGTTCCCTGGCGCGAGGCCAAGGTGCATGTGCTGACCCATACGCTGCATTACGGGATGGGTGTGTTCGAGGGGGTGCGTGCCTATCAGGGTGACAAGGGAACCGCCATCTTCCGGTTGCAGGATCATACTGATCGTCTGTTCCGCTCAGCCCATATTCTCGGCATGAACATCCCCTATGACAAGGAGACCATCAACAGCGCCATCTGTGCCGCGGTGCACGACAACAAGCTGCAGTCGGCCTATATTCGCCCCATGTGTTTCTATGGTTCCGAAGGGATTGGCATCCGGGCGGACAACCTCAGGGTTCATGTCATGGTTGCCGCCTGGGACTGGGGAAAATATCTGGGCGAGGAGAGTATGGAGCGCGGGATCCGCATCAAGACCTCCTCTTTCACCCGTCACCATGTCAACATCACCATGTGCAAGGCCAAGGCGAATGGCAACTACATGAACTCCATCCTGGCGCTGCAGGAGGCGCTCTCCTGCGGCTACGACGAGG
Source organism: Chromatiales bacterium (assembly GCA_026982395.1). Lineage (GTDB taxonomy): Bacteria > Pseudomonadota > Gammaproteobacteria > Thiohalospirales > Thiohalospiraceae > DRMK01. The sequence goes on from JALSHD010000128.1 coordinate 2,398, forward strand.
CACTGCTGCTGGATCCTGAAGGCTATGTGGCGGAAGGGAGTGGTGAAAATATCTTTATCGTGCGTGACGGGGTTATCTACTCTCCCGATCTGACCTCTGCGCTGGAGGGGATCACCCGTGAGACCATCTGTACACTGGCGGCTGAGCTGGGCATGCCGGTCCATGAAAAACGCATCACCCGCGATGAGGTCTATGTGGCTGACGAGGCCTTTTTCACCGGCACTGCTGCCGAGGTGACGCCTATTCGGGAGCTGGATAACCGCACCATCGGTAACGGTCGCCGTGGTCCCGTTACCGAACAGCTGCAGACACTCTATTTCGATGTGGTACATGGTCGCCGCAAGCAGAATGCGGACTGGCTGACCCTGGTGTAACAGTGGTGACTGGCAAAGCCGTCTTTATCGATCGTGACGGGGTTATCAACAGAGAGAAAGAGTATCTGCACCGCATTGAGGATTTTGAATTTATCGATGGCGTATTCGACGCCTGCCGGATGTTCCGTGACCAGGGCTACCGGATTATCATCGTCACCAACCAGTCCGGGATCGGTCGTGGTTACTACAGCGAGCAGGAGTACGCCCGGCTGACCGAGTGGATGGTGGCGCAGTTCTCCGGGCAGGGGATAGTCATTACCGATGTGTTTTTTTGTCCCCATCACCCCGAGCGGGCAGAAGGGGAGTACCGGCTGGCCTGTGACTGCCGAAAACCCCAACCAGGTATGCTGCTGGCGGCGGTGCAAAAGCATCAAATTGATCTGTCACGCTCTCTGATGTTCGGGGACAAGGAGGCGGATATCCAGGCGGGTCATGCGGCCGGGGTGGGAAAAACTGTATTGGTGCGCTCCGGCCACCCGATTGATGAGAGCGCCACCGCGGCGGAGTATATTATCGACAGTCTGGGCGAGCTTGATGCCGTGCAGCAAATTCTCAGGAGGATGGACAATGTCTGAAACAGCCAGCAAGGCGACACCGACACCCCGCCAGTACAAGGTATCACGCAGCGAACTCCCGTTGGCCTGTCCCAACGAATTGACCGGAGAGGGGATTGCCCACCCCAGGGTTTTCCTGACGTTCGAGGGGGGGCGGGCCGTCTGCCCCTACTGCGGCACGGAGTATATTCTCGAGGAGTAACTACTCGGCTTGCAAGGATTGAGCGATTTTTACCTTGAACAGGTTTTGAAACGTGCGGGATGAGCAGTGTGTTGGCACAACTCACCCCGCATTTTATTAACCCGGCAACAAGATATGTCGCATTCAGGGCTTCAGGCAGGCGCTGGAACAAGGTGCAGTGCGCAGGCAAGGGTCATTCCCTTGTCAAGGTCGCTCCAGTGCATCCATGCACTCGCGACACTCGGACATCCCTGTCCAGCGTGCTGGAACGCGGGGCCGGTGCCTGCCTGAAGCCCCTAACCGTATGATATTCAACGACAGGCCACGGCTGAATCCGATATATCTTGTTGCCGGGTTAATATCTACCTGCCGATTCCGCGGTAGTCGAATCCCATCGAGGTTACCTGTTCCGGATCATACTGGTTGCGGCCATCGAAGATGGCGCTGCCTTTCATCAGCTCCTTCAGGCGGGCAAAGTCCGGGTTGCGGAACGGTTTCCATTCGGTGATCAGGATCAGCGCATCCGTGTCCGGAAAGACGTCATACTCGTTGTCCACCAGCTGCAGATGGTTGTGTTCGAACCACTCCGCGGGCAGCTCCCTGCGGGCGACATCCATGGCGACGGGATCATAGGCCTTTATCCTTGCGCCCTGGCCGATCAGATCATGCAGCAGTACCTTGGAAGGTGCTTCGCGCATGTCGTCGGTGCCCGGTTTGAACGCCAGCCCCCATAACGCAAAGGTCAGTCTACTCAAATCCTTGCCGTAGTAATCGGTAATCTTTTCGAACAGCCGGTGTTTCTGCAGGTTGTTGCGATCCTCTACCGCACGCAGCACCTTCGGTTCGATCTCATGCTCTTCCGCCATCCGGATCAGTGCCTTGACATCCTTGGGGAAGCAGGAGCCGCCATAACCGGCACCCGGATAGATAAAGGAGAAACCGATGCGGTTGTCAGAGCCGATTCCGCGGCGCACATTCTCCACATCCACGCCCATTGCATCACACAGCCGGGCAATCTCGTTCATGAAGGAGATCTTGGTGGCGAGCATGGAGTTGGCGGTGTATTTGGTCATTTCGGCATCGCGCACACCCATTATGACAGTGCGTTCGTGATTGCGATTGAAGGGAGCATACAGGTCGCGCATGATCTTGCTGGCCCGCTTACTGTCGGAGCCGATGACAATCCGATCCGGGTACATGAAGTCGTCGATGGCGGCGCCCTCCTTGAGGAATTCCGGATTGCTTACCACATCAAAATCGATAGACACCCCCCGTTTTTTCAACTCCTCTTCGATGACCGCACGTACTTTATCGGCGGTGCCAACGGGAACGGTGGATTTATCCACCACCACACAGTAATCGCTCATATGTTGACCGATTTCGCGGGCGACGCCGAGAACATACTGCAGATCGGCAGAACCATCTTCCCCGGGTGGAGTTCCGACTGCGATAAAATAGACGTTGGAGCCTTCCATCGCTTCCGCCAGTGAGGTGGTAAAGTGCAGCCGTCCTTGCTGATGGTTTTTAAGCACCAAAGGCTCCAGACCTGGCTCATAAATAGGCAACACTCCGTTTTTCAGGCCATCAATCTTCGCCTGATCGATATCCACACAGGTAACCGTGGTGCCCATCTCCGCAAAACAGGTACCGGTTACCAAGCCAACGTAACCCGTTCCGACAACAGCAATTTTCATCTGTATCCTACCTTTTATTTGTAATTTAACAAGTTATTATTTTCCCCCTTGGGGCGCGGATACTATATACCAGCCAAAACCGGTTTGCGAGTCCAAGCCCAGTGAGGGAAGTGGTCCGGTATCCTTTCCGATAGCCGCCGGTTTGCCTCTCTTCATGGCATAATGAGCCATTGTTACCGATTGGAGATGTGCTTGCATGGGTCAATATGGCTCTCGGAGTTTGTTGGGTTACCGCTTGGCGTGGTATCTGTTGACTCCGGTGGTGCTGACGGCCAATGCCTGGCAGGCGTTCCGGGCGGGGGAGGTGCGTCTGTTCTGGCAGCGTCTGGGGCTGGCGCTGCCCTCCCGGAGAGATGCACCGCTGTGGCTGCATGTTGCCTCGGTGGGGGAGTTGATGGCGGTTCTGCCACTGATTGCCGCTCTTCGGAAACGTTATTCCCATGTTCCCCTGCTGGTGACCACCTTCACTCCTACGGCTGCCAAGGTGGCCGCTGACCGGTTGCCGTCCGGAGTGCCACACCTCTATTTTCCCCTGGACTGGCCCGGAGCCACCCGGCGTTTTCTGCGCGCTGTCCGGCCCCGTGCCGCTCTCATCGTGGAGACCGAGCTATGGCCCAACTTGTTTGCGCGTGCATTTCATGAGGCGGTTCCACTACTCATTATCAATGGACGCCTTTCTTCCCGTACCTCGGGTACGCGGGGCTGGATCCGGCGCCTCTATGTCGGCTGTCTTCAGTCTGTGACCGCTGTTCTGGCTCGAAGCGAGCAGGATGCCGATGCCTATATCCAGCTGGGGGCAGCTCCGGAACGGGTGCAGACTCTCGGCAACATCAAATTTGCCCCGCCACCTGAGCACGGGCAGACTGAGCCCGTCGAGTTGGGCCGGCCCTATCTGTTGGCTGCATCCACCCATGATGATGAAGAGCGCCAACTGGCTGCTGTCTGGCAGGGGCTGGAGCGTGGTGCCCACCTCCTGGTCATCGCCCCCCGTCATCCTGGACGGAGGGAAGCGATCCTGCAGGAGTTGCGGTCGTTGAAGATGGAGGTGGCCGTGCGCAGCCGGGGAGAGCCGGTAACCGTTACTACGGAGATCTATCTTGTCGATACGCTGGGGGAGATGGAGGGGTTTATGGCGGGTGCCCGGCTGGTGTTTATGGGTGGTTCGCTGGTGGCGCGGGGGGGACACAATATTCTGGAACCGGCGCGCCTGGGCAGGCCGATCCTGTTTGGTCCGCATATGGACAATTTTCGCCAGGAGAGTGCACTGTTGCTGCAGGAAGAAGCGGCGCTTCAGGTGGATACGGTTGATGAGCTGGCGTCTGTTCTGCAATGGGCTTTGGATGGCAAAGTGTCGATCGAGCGTCTGGGTACCAATGCCCGGCGGGTTATGAGCCGTCAGGGGAATGTGTTGGAACGTTATCTGGAGGTGATTGGGCATTACTGCAATAGGGAGTAGTGCTTCAGGGTATCTCAAAAATGCACTTTTTCCGCGATAGCGGCATCCGCCCCCGCCCCGTGCCCGAATCCTCATGTATTCCCCTGTACACTGCGGTTCCCCGCAATTGCTCCATGCGTTGCTCTCGATTCTGGCTTCCTGCTTTGTTCTACCTCGTCCATCCATGGGTTCGTACCTTCCTGTGTCCATGCAGTCGTGCGCGCGGGACTTCCTTGCTCTCGCGAAAAAATTACTGTTTTCAGAGATGCCTTTCATTCGCGCCAACCTGCCAGCAAGGCCTGCCAGCCATCATCATCAAAGTAGAACCGGGGGTGTTGGCGCGAGAGTTTATCCAGTGAGCGGTGCAGGCGGGTGAGGTTGCCCTGTTGCCAGTTGCTGTTGTCCGTGCGGATCCCCCCCTTGTCGAAGTCGATGAGATGGAATTTCCCTGTGGGGTCCAGCAGGATGTTATGGGCGTTGAGGTCGGCATGGTACACCCCCCGTTTGTGGAAACGCTGGATGCATTTGCCTGCATCGTGCCACTCTCCTTCGTTCAGCGGGGCGGTCTGCAACCGTTGTGACAGCGGTTGGCCGTATTCAATACGCCGGGTGATCAGATCGGCCTGGTAGAATGGCCCGCGGGTTATCACTCGGGCTGCCGCTGGCCGGGGAACCGGCAGATTCAGCTCAACCAGTTTCGCTAGCAGGTGCCATTCGCGCCAGGCGCGGCTTTGTGACAGGGGGGATCGCAGGTAGCGGTCTCCCAGCAGGATAGCAATCCGACCGCCGCGGCGATAGTGACGCAGTACGTATTGCTCTCCTTCCAGCTCGATAAAATGGGTGGTACCGCGCCCCTCTGCCGAACCGCGCAGCGCGCCGGCCTGTTTCAGTTGCCGGGGTTCAAACAGGTGGGGTCCGGCATTGGGTAGAAGCTCCGCATCGTAGAGAATGTGCTGCGTACCACACTGCTTTTCGGTAGGATTCATTCAAGAGGTCCAAAAAGGGAAGAGATTATTGTTCATCAGTCGATCCAGTCTGCTGCCGTTTGCATCGGCCCCCGATAGTTTGTGTATTCTGCGCTTGTCTGCCGTTGGGGATATCTGCCACACCCTGCCGGTGGTACGCAGTATCCAGCGTCAGTGGCCGGAAACCCGTATTACCTGGGTCATCGGCAAGCTCGAGGCTGGTCTGGTGGGTGATATCCCTGGTATAGAGTTTATCATCTTCGACAAGAGCCGCGGGTATCGGGCCTATGCCGATCTGCGCCGTGTCATGCGCGGGCGCCGTTACGAAGCCCTGTTGCAGATGCAGGTGTCACTGCGCGCCAGTATCGCCAGCCTGTTGATTCCAGCTCCTGTCCGGCTCGGCTTCGACCGGGCGCGCGCCCGGGATTTTCAGTGGTTGTTTACCAACGCACGTATCCCCACCCGATCCCGCCAGCACGTCATGGATGGTCTGTTCGGTTTTGCCGAGACGCTGGGGGTGTCGGATCTGACCCCGGTCTGGGATATTCCTGTTCCCGCCGAGGCTGCCGGTTTTGCCCGCAAATGGATCTCTGATAAAGAGCAGACCCTGGTTATCAGTCCCTGCTCCAGCAACCGAGTTCGCAACTGGCGCAACTGGAGCGCCGAGGGTTATGCCCGTGTGGTGGATCATGTTGCGGAAAGATACGGGATGAAGAGTCTGCTTACCGGCGGCCCCACTCAGCTGGAGCAGGAGTACGGTGAGCAGATTTGCGCGCTGGCGCAGCATACCCCGGTCAATCTTGTTGGCAAGACCAGCCTGAAACAGCTGCTGGCCATTATTCAGCGCGCTACGGTGCTTATCTCTCCGGATTCCGGTCCGGCCCATATGGCCACCACCGCAGGTACGCCGGTGATCGGACTCTATGCCACCTCCAATCCGGATCGTACCGGTCCCTGGCTGAGCCGGCAGTGGGTGGTGAACAGGTATCCCGAGGCATTGCGGGAGGAGCTGGGCATGGATGTCGAGCAGGCTCCCTGGGGTAAACGGGTGCGCAATCCCGAGGCTATGCAGAGGATCACTGTCGAGGATATTCAGGAAAAACTGGAGCAGATAATGGCGGAGGTGGGGCTTGGTTGTCCCGGCAACGGTTGAGATTGGTGCCAGGTTTCCAGAGCACTGTTTCCCGTTGGAAGGGGAGTGAGTGGCGACTCTGAGATACGTTGTATGGTATAGTTAGAAGTATCAAGCAACAGCACTGTTTTACAAATCTCTGACGTCTCCCGATGTTATCGTCGCACGCCAAAATTTCTCCCGACTCTCATCCAGGTTCCTCCTCTTCTGGCCGTGCTGCGCTACTGCGCTGGGCCGGATGGTTTTTTCTGGGCAACGCGGGTATCGCGCTGCTGATTTCGCTGCGTTACCTGGGGGCAGTTCGCCTTCCCGATGGGGAGTATGCGCTGCTGTTTAGTGTGCTGGCGTTTATCGGCCATTTCGCCTCGCTGGGGTTCATCGGGGCGTTGCTGCTTTTTCTGCCCATTTTGATTCTGCCTTACCGGAGGCTGGCCTTTTTCCTTGGTATCGTCCTGGCCACGCTGTTCATTCTCGGGATCACCATTGATACCTTTATCTTCAGCCAGTACCGCTTTCACCTGAACGGCATGGTACTGAATCTGCTACTGGGTGGAGCTGCCGAGGAGATCTTTACCTTCTCCGGGATTATGTGGGGAATCGCACTGCTGTTCCTTGTGGCTCTGGTTGCTGCCGAATGGTGGCTGGCGCGGAGTGTGTGGCGTTTCGTACAGGCTACTCCGGGGCGTCCGCATGGCTATCTGGTGGGTTCCATTTTGTTTACAGTGTTTCTGGCCCAGAACATCATGTATGCTTGGGCCGATGCCACCTCCTATACCCCTATCACCAAGCAGATCCGGCTTTTGCCAGCTTACCAGCCGCTCACCGCCAAGCGCTGGTTTGTGAAGCATGGCTGGGTGGATCTCGATGCCAGACCGGTGCTCTCCCGTATCGATAAATCCAGCAGCCTGGATTACCCTAAGCACCCCTTGCGCTGTGAGGCTTCCGCCAAGCCGTTGAACATCCTTTATCTCGTTATCGATTCGTGGCGTTTTGACGCGATGACCGAGCGCATTACGCCCAATGTCCACCGGCTGGCGCAGGAGAGTCTGGTGTTCGAAGATCACTACAGTGGCGCCAACTCCACCCGCACCGGCATATTTACTCTGTTCTATGGTCTGCCTGGAACCTACTGGCACGCCATGCTGGCCGAGCAGCGGGGATCGGTATTCGTAGAGCAGTTGATGGCACTGGGCTACCGTCTGGGGATTTTCGCCAGCGCCAAGCTTTTCAGCCCGGAGTTCGACCGAACGGTATTCGCTGCAGTGGAGGATCTGCGGGTGCGCTCCAGTGGAGATACGCCGCGGGAGCGGGATCAGAACATCACCGACGAATTCATTGATTTCCTGGATGGTACTGAACAGCCCTTTTTCGGTTTCCTGTTTTATGATTCACCGCATGGCTACGACTTTCCGCCCGACTATCCGCTGGTATTCCAGCCCAGTTGGGGAGCGGTGAACTACCTGTTGCTCGACAATGACTTCGACCGTACGCCGTTTTTCAACCGCTACAAGAATTCGGTCCACTATGTGGACAGTCTGGTGGGGCGGGTGTTCAAGCGGCTGGAGCATAGGGGAATGCTGGAGAAAACTGTCATTGTCATCACCGGTGACCATGGGCAGGAGTTCAATGATAACAAGCTCAACTACTGGGGACACAACAGTAACTTCTCTCCCTGGCAGACCCGCGTGCCGCTGGTGATACACTGGCCCGGAAAAGAGCCGCGCCATATCCGGCACCAGACCAGCCACTTCGACATCACTCCCACCATGATGCATGATATATTGGGGTGCAGTAATGAGATGCAGGAGTACAGCAGCGGCAAGCATCTTTTCGAGGACGAACCGGAGCCCTATCTGCTGCTTAGCAGTTACGGCCAGTTTGCGGTAATGGAGCCGGATCGCATCACCGTGGTGGATGAGTTCGGTAACGTGGACATTCTGGGGCAGGATTACCGTGAAATTCCTGGCGCTGCTTTGCCCACGGAACGGATGCGTTCAGTTATGGAGGAGATGAGCCGGTTTTATGCTCGTTGACGTGATGCTGCCGGTACGCCCATGGTTCTTTCATACTATCTGATCAAGCATCCCTACAGCGTGATTTGGCATTTGAAGCGCTGGTTGGGGAAGGGCGAAGGCGTCGTGCTCTACTGCGCCAATACGCTGGACTATCATATATTTGCCCCAATACAGAAACATCTCAAACCGTTGCCGGTTGTTGCCAGGAACAGGAAGGCTCAGCAGGAGTTGCGTGCTATCGGAGTGGAGGCTTCGCGTCTTCCCTGTTTCCCGGAAGGGGTTATCATGTGCCGGCAGGCGGCGTATCGGTTTCCTGCGAAGGCCATCGTGAAGATCGGCGTGAGTCATGGTGCCTACAATTTCAAGCCATTTGCCAGCGCCGAAAGCCACAATTTGCTGGACTGCTACTTCATGACCAGCAGTACCGATGTGGAAAATGCCCGTAAGGCGGGTATTCGCAGCGCCGTTGCCGTGGGTTATCCGAAACTCGATCCTGCATTCGATGGTACCTATGACGAGACATACCTGAACCGGCTGCGTAGTAAACTGAAACTCGATCCGGCGAAGAAAACCCTCCTGTTCACCGCAACCTGGGACAGGTCTGGACAATCCGCCATCGAACGATGGGCAGACAGGCTGGAACAGTTTACGTACCGGTACAATGTTATGGTAACGCTCCATCCCTGGACCTCTGTCCGTTTTGTTGCTGCAATCGAGAAAACTCCCGGCGTGTTCTTTATCCGTGGTTACGATATCGTGGCGCATATCATGTTGGCCGATGTCTGCATCGGTGACACCAGCTCCATTCTCGGTGAGTGTTGTGCTCTGGACAAACCGATTATCAGTTTCAAAGTTCCTCCCGGAAAACGGACCGTCTCCCATGTTCACGAGATGATTCGGGACTTCACCCTGCAGATCGAAACCTTTTCACAACTGGAAGAGGCCATTCAACAATGCCTTGATTCCCCTTGGGAAAAACAGGCTCAGCGGGCTGCCGCCAACCAGATCATGTTCGACAAACTGGATGGACAGGCTGGAAAACGGGCAGCGGAGGAGATTCTGAAACGGCTTCCCCGGCTGCGCAAGGCGGCGAATTGATGCGGTACCTTCTTTTTGTGACCAAACTCTACGGTTATGCCATTGCCCGGCCTGTGCAAGAGGCGGCACTTCGTCGCGGAGACGAGGTTGCCTGGTTCGTTTTTGGTGTAGATGCCGGTCATCTTCGTGATTCGGAAAAACGATTGCAGAGTGTTGTGGAGGTGATGGGCTATCATCCGGATGCCGTGTTTGCATGCAGTAACTGGGTGCCCGATTTTTTTCCTGGTGCCAAGATCCAGCTGTTTCACGGCTTCAATGCCCAAAAGCGGAATGGAGATGTGGGGCATTTTCGCATTCGTGGTTGGTTCGATCTGTATTGTACTCAGGGTCCCAGTACAACGCCTGTATTTCAAAAGCTGGCGCTACGGCACGCTCATTTCCATGCCATCGAGACCGGCTGGCCAAAAATGGATCCGCTTTTTCAGCAAGAAAATCTGTTGGAGTTTCGTGGAAACGGTGGAATTGACCGTCCTGTTGTTCTCTATACATCCACTTTCAGCCGACAGCTCACGGCAGCACCGTATTTACGGGATACCATTGCGCAGTTGTCAAAAAAGGGGCGTTGGCACTGGCTGGTCAACCTGCATCCTAAGATGGATCCTGCCATCGTGGCTTCATACAGGGAGATGGCGGGGGAGAATCTGACCTTCGTTGAAACGGACAATGTCATCCCCTTGCTTAAGGCGGCTGACGTTATGGTGTCCGACACTTCATCCATCATATTTGAGTTCATGCTTCAGGAGAAGCCGGTGGTTACCTTTCGACATCGGCGTCCTGGGCCTCATCTTCTGGATATTCAGAGAGCCAGTGAGCTGGAAGAGGCAATTGAAATCGCGCTTGCCCGTCCCGCAAAGCTGATGACCGAAGTGCGCCGGTATTCCGACTGGCTTCACCCATACCGGGATGGCAGATCTGCGGAGCGGGTACTGGACGCCACGGAAGGATTTCTCCACGGGGAATATGGGAAGCTTGAAAGGAAACCTTTGAACCTTTGGCGCAAACTGGCTATACGTCGTGAGCTGGGTTACTATCGGTGGTGACTTCTGCTCAGTGAGGCCGTGAACGCGTATTGAGACGGGCTTCACGGCGCAGTGCCCAAAGGGCGGCATATTTATTGAAGGCTCCCTGGGCGTAGGTCACCGCTACGACGAACCCCGGTGCTCCGTCCAGGAATCCGAGGCGAAAGAGATAGATCTGGATAAAGGTCAACACCGAGCGTAACGCCGCTCCTGGCAGGCCGCCGCCCCATCTCCCGGTTGCAAACCGCTTCTGTCCACCCAGCCATGCGTATTTTGCGCTTTTTTGCAGGGCGTGGCCGTAGTTGCGATGAGTATAGTGCAGCAAACGTCCTCTCAGGATTCCCGTCTTCCCCGGCGGGAGCACCACGTGCTCATGTACCTGGGCATCGGTAAAGTGTGCGCCCTCGCGTCTGAAGAGACGCAGTGGCGCGCGGGCGCTGCGTCCAAAGTCCAGTCGTTTGCCGTAGACCACTACCGCCCACGGCAGGCGATAGGCGATATACTCGGGACGTTCCCCGAGGGCTGCGTCGATGTCGTGGCGCAATTCGGGCGTCACCCGCTCGTCGGCATCGATGGAGAGCACCCAGTCGCAGCCGGCCTTCTCCAGTGCGCGCTGTTTCTGCGGGCCATATCCGGGCCAGTCGGTCTGGAATACCTTGTCGGTATAGCGACGGGCAATTTCCACGGTATTGTCGGTAGAGCCGCTGTCCAGCACAATGACCTCGTCGGCCCAGCCAGCGACCGATTGCAGACAGGGCTCGATGCGATCAGTTTCATCCTGAGCAATGATGATAGCCGAGAGGGTCTGTCGGCGTTCGGCGGGCGTATTGCGGTTCGTCTGGCGTTGTATCTGTACTGCTGCGAACAGTACCGCCATATAGAAGGTGAAGAAGCTCACCGGCAGGTTGCGTTCGAAGATGGCTTCCGACAATCCGAAACAGACAAAGGCCACCAGGAGCAGGATACCGGCCAGAGCCAGCTGACTGACAACGGGGTCTTTCCCCTGTCGGCGGACATCGGCAAACAGTTTGATGGGGATGGCAAACAGCAGCACAATGGCCACGAAGGCGATGAGCCCCCCGTTGGCGAGTGCCGAAAGAAACTGATTGTGTGGATGTCCCCAGTCGGCTGCTGAGGGATTGCGCACGCCGGTATCCACCAGTAGCTGCGCGTGCTCCTTGTAGTTTCCCCAGCCTACCCCGGACAGCGGATTCTCCCGGAAGATCTGCCATGCCGCTTGCCACATCTCGAAGCGTGTGCCGATGGATGTCTCGCGAATGGGGGCATCTATATCGCTGTGAAAATAACCTGAAATATTGTTTACAGTGCGTTCAACGGTGTCTTTGACCCCCGTTGCAGGAATCAGGTAGGCGGCAAGCAGCACGGCAGCCAGCAGCAGAACGGCCGTCCATCGCTGGCGGAGGGGAATATGATTCCGGGCAAACCAGAGGAACACCAGCATCAGGAAGGGGATTGCCACCCAACTGCCACGGGCATGAGCCAGCAAACTGGCCAGCAGCCCACAGAGTGCGGCCAGAATCGGTAGTGCAATCTGCCATCGGGAGCGGGAGGCAAACCACCCCAGCCCAGCCAGGGACATTACTCCCATTGCCAGTGACAGATCTCCGAAGATGATCGGATGAGTTACGCCACTGGCACGAAACCCCGGTGGCTGGCCCCACACCTCAATCAGCGCTGTAACAGCTGCAACCACGGCACCCCCGACCAGCCCGTACCAGAGCGCCGCCAGGCTGATGCCCGCACGACGCAAGAACAGGTAGGCAGGAACTGCCAGCAACAGATGGAGAAATTTGTTGAGTTTCTTGACCCCATCGTTGTCGATGCCGCCAAGCAACGTTGTGCCCAGGGCTGCCAGAAAAAAAACGCTGAATGCGAAATAGAACAGCTTCTCGTCCCGGCCCGCGGGCTCGGTTCCGTGCCTATAGAGAACCCAAAACCCTCCCAGGGCGAACAGAACCAGCCCGATACTGTCGACGGTGGCCAGTAGCAGAATAAGTGCCGGATAGAGAAATATCGCCACAGCTGCGAAGTGGCGGGCATTACCGTGGGTGGTCGATGGCATGGATGTGTCAGTTATGTATGGTGGCGGTTTATGTTTTGACAGGGTAGAACAGAAAAGTCTGCCGTTTTTGGAAATGGTGGTACCCGGTGAGCAGGTTTTTCATGGTGCCGCTATGATAACGCTCCTTGGCGGTGGCGGCAAAGCTGGCTAGTAGCCATTTACGGGCTGAAACATTCGGCCGGGGTGCAGCAGGGAGTTTTGCCGGAGATGCGTCAGGTTGGCAATGGAGGGGATCAGGTGTTATTTGGCGGCTGGATGACCAGCTTTTGTCCGGGCATCAATGGTGAGCTTGCAGTGATCGCATTCCATTCTGCCAATTGGGTAATGGTTACGCGGTAGCGCCTTGCCAGTTCCCACAAAGTGTCGCCATTTGCAACGGTGTGGGTGCTTATCTGATTGGCGCCTGGCGTGACGGGTGAGGTTCGTCTGGTATGCAGTGATGGGGCTCCCGCAATATCGACCTTGAGTTTGTCTCCCGGATGAATGATGGAGCTGCGCAGTTCGTTGGCTTTCACCAGTGCTACTACAGTTGTACCGTACCTTCGGGCAATGCTGCCCAGGTTTTCACCCGAGGCAACAGTGTGATAGAACCAGCCCGTTCTTTCGTCGGAAGGCAGTTGGGAGAGAGCCCATTTAAAGCGGGCAGCCTTGTTGATCGGTAACAGCAGGTCATGTGGTCCGTCCGGTGGTGTAACCAGGCGGTTAAACCCCGGATTAAGTTGCCGGAACTCGTCAATGGATAGTTGTGCAAGTCTTGCTGCCACGGTCAAGCTGATCTGACTATCAATCCGGAGCCGGGTCAGGTGCGGCTCGTTGGGGATTTTTTTCAGCGAAACGTCATAAAACTCCGGATCCCTGACTATTGCGGAGATAGCCAGCAGTTTGGGGATATAGTGGCGTGTTTCTTCCGGCAGCAGGGGGCGGATGGACCAGAAATCACCAGACTTCCCGCTCTTTCTAGCTGTTCGTATGGCTCGCTCGACTGTGAAGCCGCCGGAGTTGTACGCGGCAAGCGCAAGTAACCAGTCGTTATCAAGGCGCTCGTAAAGATCCTGCAGAAAATCCAGTGCAGCGTGAGTAGATGCATGGATATCACGGCGGCCATCATACCACTCATTCTGTTTCAGGCCGTAATGTTTGCCAGTACTGGGGATGAACTGCCATATTCCGGCAGCGCCACTTCGCGAATAGGCAAACGGCCGGTAATCACTTTCCACCACCGGTAGCAGGGCAATTTCGGTGGGCATGCCCCGTTTCTCAACCTCTTCCAGCACGAAATGCAGATAGGGTGCGGACTGTTCAACAACACGATCCATGTGATATTGGCGCTGCCTGTACCAGCTCAATGTTTTTGGGAGGGTGTCATGCGTATAGTCGGAGAGCTGAAATCCTGCGCGAATACGATCCCAAAGATCGTCGGGAAACCACTCCTCGGTAACAGAAGGAGTGCTTGCTTTCGCTCGTTGGGTTATCTCTTCCGGTTGTAATGCGCTATCTACTCCAGCTGTTGATGATAGGTTTGCCAGTGTTTGAGGCACAGGGAGATTGAGTTCTACATGGCGCGGGGGATTCTGGCTGCAACTGACTGTGACGAAAGCCATCAGGGTGGCAACAATTGCTTTTGTGGAGTACATGGAGGCTAATGGTATTTGAGCCTGCGCCATGGGTCAAACTGATTCACCTGTTAAGAAATTAATGATATATCGGTTAATCTGCGCAGTCTCTCCAGTACCGCAGTGCTGAAAACACCTCTTCGGTACTGTTTAGGGCATGACCGGCAAAGCGTTCGGTTGAATTGACGACCTCCTTCGTATTGCAGCGCAAAAATGGATTGGTTCGTTTTTCCTCCGCCAATGTTGAAGGTACGGTAGCGGCTCCCGTGCTTCGGAGCTGACGGGTTTTTTTCAGCCGTTGAACGACTGCGCTGTTTCCCGGTTCTACCATTCTGGCGAAAAGCAGGTTCTCTTCTGTGTATTCGTGGGCACAGTAGATAAGCGTTTCGTCCGGCAGGGCGGCGATTTTTTCCAGGGAGTGAAACAACTGTTTTGCCGTTCCATTAAAAATCTTTCCACAACCCGCGGTAAACAGAGTATCACCGCAAAACAGCAGGCCGTGACCGTAAAAGCCGATATGTCCTGCCGTATGTCCCGGAATATCCAGTACCCGGAAGTCGGCTGCAATGGCGTCCAGGTGAAGATGTATTCCTTCTGCCACGGGATGGCTCAATGTCGGAACGAATTCGTTGGCGGGGCCATAGACGGGAATATCATATTCTGCAACGAGTCCGGCTATTCCGTCTACGTGGTCATAGTGGCAGTGGGTGATCAGGATGGCGGCAGGTTCCAGGTTGTTGGTAGCCACAGCCTCCTGTACCGGCCGGGCATCTCCCGGGTCGACGATAACCACATGCCTGCCGCCTTTATTCCGGAGCAGCCAGATGTAGTTATCCTTTAGTGCGGGTAGTGCGGTTATTTTCGGCATGAGCAGTTATAGTATACCTTTTTCGTAACGGTTTTCCCGGTATTACCAAAAACAATGAATAATCAACAAGGTTATGAGGCTGCGGTGCGGATATGGCGTCGTCTGCGTGCTTGGTTCCAGCTTCCTGCCGGGCGATTGCTGCTGGAGCAGGAGCGTGCGCAGATGGAGTCCATACTCCCGGATCTCTTCGGGTATTACCTTCTGCAAGTGGGCCATCCCGGCCGGGTTGATATGTTGTCGGCGAGCCGTATTCGTCACAGTATAATAATGTCACTGGAGCCGCGGGCCAGGACAGGGGGGGCGAATCATGTGGATCTCTTTGGTCAGGCAGATGCATTGCCATTTGCTACGGAGAATCTGGATGTGATTGTTTTACCACATGTTCTTGAGTTTTCACCGAACCCGCATCAGGTGTTGCGGGAGGTTGACCGCACCTTGGTGCCCGAGGGGCATGTGGTTGTTACCGGATTCAACCCCTGGAGCTTGTGGACATTGTGGCGCTGGATAGGGTGGCGGCGCAGAAATCCGCCCTGGTCGGGGCATTTTTACAGTTCTGCCAAGGTACAGGACTGGTTAGGCCTGCTGGGTTTCGATATTCTGATGACGCGCTCTTTTGTTTACTATCCACCTGTTCAGCATGGTGCGCTGATACGGCGCTTGCGGTTGTTTGAGCATCTGGGCAGGCGTTTCCAGCCTTTTTGGGGAGCGGTATATGTTCTGGTGGCCAAGAAGCGGGTGGCGACTTTGACCCCCATTACCCCCCGCTGGCGTCTTCGTGGCAAACTGCTGCCAGGAGGAGTTCCTGAACCAACGGTGCGCAGTAATTGCTCCGTACAAACAATGAAACAGTATGACTGAAACAGTGAATATTTTTACCGATGGCGCCTGCAAGGGCAATCCCGGGCCCGGTGGATGGGGTGCCGTGTTGCGTTACCGCGGAAAAGAGAGGGAGCTGTGGGGAGGGGAGCCTGAAACCACCAACAACCGCATGGAGTTGATGGCGGCAATTGTGGCCCTTGAGACGCTGAAGCGCTCCTGTAATGTCTCCCTTACTACTGACTCCCGCTATGTCCAGAAAGGGGTGACTGAGTGGATGGAAAACTGGAAGCGGCGCGGCTGGAAAACGGCAAACAGGCAGCCCGTTAAAAATATTGATTTGTGGCAACGTCTGGACAAGGCAGTTGCCCGTCACAAGGTGGATTGGCACTGGGTCAGGGGGCATACCGGGCATCCTGAAAATGAGCGGGCCGATGCACTGGCCAATCGGGCCATTGAAGAGATGAGGAACGGCTAATGCGGCAAATTGTACTGGACACCGAAACCACCGGACTGGAACCAAAGGATGGGCATCGAATCATCGAGATTGGTTGCGTGGAGCTGGAGCGGCGCCGCCTGACCCGAAATAACTACCATCAGTATCTGCAGCCGGATCGGGAGATTGATGCCGGTGCGGTGGAGGTGCACGGGATCACCAACGAGTTTCTCGCTGACAAGCCTCGTTTTGCTGATATTGCAGAGGATTTCCTCAGTTATATAAAAGGTGCGGAGCTGATTATCCATAATGCGCCTTTTGACGTCGGTTTCATCAACCATGAACTGCGTCTGTTGGGTTCCGGGTATGGCCAGCTGGAGGAGTACTGCAGTGTGCTGGATACGCTGGTGGTGGCGCGCAAGCTGCATCCAGGCCAGCGGAACAGTCTGGATGCCCTGTGCAAACGCTATCAGGTAGACAACTCCCAGCGAGATCTGCATGGTGCCCTGCTCGATGCCGAGATCCTGGCCGATGTCTATCTGCTGATGACCGGAGGGCAGACCAAACTGGCCCTCAGTAGTGAAGAGCAACAGGCCGGGAGCGGCAAAAAGAGTGACGAGGGTTTGCGGCGTCTTGCAGAAAACCGCCCGGCGCTCAAGGTGCTTCGCGCCAGCGAAGAAGAGCGGCACCGGCATGATGAGCGGTTGCTCGCTATTGATAAATCCTGTGGTGGAGAGTGTGTATGGCGCCGAGTGGATGCCTGAACAGGTGCACTGAATAACGCAGGCTGAATGGATCTGCATTCAGCCTGCGTTGTCGCGGCATGCTATTTTTTGGTCTTGGTAATGGTTGCTTTCTCCACAATCAGCGGATAGAGATAGCCAGAGCCAAAATCGAGATCCACGGTGACAGTACCGACTACTGTAACCTCATCACCAACCTCTGCTGTCTGGTCGCTGGTGATAGTGAGGTCATTACTTCCCTCCTTGCCACTGCCATCCTGCAGGTGAATGAAATTCCGGTTCATAATGCCGTTGTTGACCTTTACTACTTTCCCTTGTAACTGCACCTGCTGGCCTTTGAGCTTGTCTTTCTCCTGATACAGCTCCGCTATGCTCTTTTGCACCGGGTCGGCAGCTGATGCCGCCAGAGGGGCGAGGCAGAGCAGACCGCCCAGCAAACTGATAACTATTCGATTCATAAATAACTCCGGGGGTTGATGTGGTTACGAATTCTGATTTTAACAGGAGTGGCTGCCGTTGGCACTTGTTCCGGAAGAAGCAGGTGTAGCGAAAATTGTCATTATGGCTGATTTTGCACAGACTGTTTCCGGCTTCTGGTTCATTACTTTTTAACTGATAGGCGCTTGCGAATATTATTGTGGTCTGGTATTGATTGTAAGACAGTGGGTAGTACCCTTAAAAAAACAGCGATTTTCGCGAGAGCAAGGAAACCCCGTAAAGAATCGCAGTGTTATGAGGTAATACATGAGGATTCGGGTACGGGACTAATGCCGCTATCGCGGAAAAAGGACATTTTTTAGGTGCCCGAATGATAAACGAGCGAGGCTGATGTTGATGACAATGCGACTGGATTATAAGGAAAAGCGCAATTTTACCCGTATGGAAGTGGAGTGTGTAGTGGATTACAAGCTGCCAGATGCGACCGAAATGCAGCAGGCCGCAGGACATAACCTGAGTGCAGGTGGTGTGCGTTTCGAAACGGAGGAGGAGATAGTCATGGGGACTGTGCTGGAGATCGTGATTTCTCCGCAGCAGAAATTGACACCACCACTGGAGGCTACTGCTGAAGTGGTTCGGGTAGAGTCTTCCGCTGATGGCAGGTGTATAGTCAGCTGCCAGTTTCACCAGTTAAAAAGCTGATGGACAAGGTTCAGCACCTGGCTTGCCGGCTGGGTGAGCAGTTGTTACAGAAACAGATGATGATGGCTGCGGCCGAGTCCTGCACGGGTGGCTGGATTGCCAAGATTATTACCGATATTCCGGGAAGTTCCCGCTGGTTTGAGCGCGGCTTTGTCACCTACACTAACATCGCCAAGCAGGAGATGCTGGGCGTCAGCGCCGAGATGCTGGAAGCGTATGGTGCGGTAAGCGAACCGACGGTGCAGGCAATGGCTCAAGGTGCGTTGGCGCATAGTCATGCGCAGCTCTCCGTAGCAGTCAGCGGTATTGCGGGGCCGGGTGGAGCGACACCCGGCAAGCCGGTTGGCACGGTCTGGTTTGCCTGGGCTCTAGCTGGTGGGGCAGTAGAGACCTACATGGAGTGCTTCAGCGGGGATCGTGAAGCGGTACGCCAGAAAGCCGTATGGGTCGCCCTGGAAGGGCTGCGGGATGTCGCAGGATAAGCGGCAGCGTCTGTTTTTCGCACTGTGGCCTGACGAGACGTTGCGGCGGCAGCTGAAACAGCTGCTGGTAAAGAAGCCGTTTCAGGCTATTGGTGCCCGGCCGGTTCCGCCGGAAAATTTTCATATTACCTTGCGCTATCTGGGTTCCCTTCCCGAGTCGCAGCGGCAGTGTGCTGAACGTGTTGCCGACAACATTCATGCCGATAGTTTTCAGCTTGTACTGGATCAGGTTGGTTACTGGCGCGATTCCGGAGTTGTCTGGCTGGGTGCAAGCAATGCTCCTCTAACACTGTTCAATCTCGTCAAAGCGCTTGAAACCGGACTGGAGTCGTGTGCTCTGGAGCCGGAGTCCCGCTTTTATCAGCCGCATCTTACCTTTCTGCGCAAGGCCTGTCCGGATGCTTTGCCATCAACAATTACCCCTATTGTCTGGCAGGCGGATCGCTTTGTTCTGGTGCATTCTGTTACTCTGCCAGAGGGCGTACAGTACAAAGTAGTACGCAGCTGGAGTTTGTCCGGATAATATGGTTGGTCGATTGGTGGAACTGTGAAATAATTGACAGATCATAACTACCCGGCTTGCTCTTGAAACGCGCCATCTCAGCGTTGGAAAATGGTTGTTTACCCTTGTAAACGTCCGTTTTCCGCCTTGATCTGGTCCGTTCTGGAAGCAATTCGGGCAGTTACACGACTTTACCACTCGCTGAGTAGGGTTATAATCGAGGTTACAGCAATGGATGACAACAGGAAAAAGGCGCTGAGCGTGGCACTCAGCCAGATTGAAAAGCAGTTTGGCAAGGGTTCAGTAATGCGCATGGGTGATTCGGGGGCGCTGCATGATGTAGAAGCGATCTCCACCGGCTCACTGGGACTGGATATTGCGCTCGGGATTGGCGGGGTGCCCAAAGGTCGTGTAGTCGAGATCTACGGGCCGGAATCCTCCGGCAAGACCACACTTACCCTGCAGATTATCGCCGAGTCGCAAAAGACCGGGGGCACCTGTGCCTTTGTTGACGCGGAACATGCCCTGGATCCTGTTTATGCTGAAAAACTTGGTGTTGATATCGACAACCTGCTGGTTTCCCAGCCGGATACCGGCGAGCAGGCACTGGAGATTACCGACATGCTGGTGCGTTCCGGCGCGGTGGATGTTGTCGTGGTGGACTCGGTGGCGGCGCTGACCCCCAAGGCCGAGATCGAAGGGGATATGGGCGACTCCCATATGGGGCTGCAGGCGCGGCTGATGTCCCAGGCGCTGCGCAAACTCACCGCCAACATCAAGCGCTCCAATACCCTGGTGATCTTCATCAACCAGATCCGGATGAAGATCGGGGTGATGTTTGGAAATCCAGAGACCACCACCGGCGGCAACGCGCTCAAGTTCTACGCCTCGGTGCGAATGGATATCCGTCGCATCGGTGCCATCAAAAAGGGTGACGAAGTGATCGGCAACCAGACCCGCGTCAAGGTGGTAAAAAACAAGGTGGCGCCACCTTTCAAGCAGACCGAATTCGAGATCCTGTATGGCGAGGGGATCTCTCGCGAAGGGGAGCTGATTGACCTCGGCGTTCAGCAGGGACTCATCAACAAGGCCGGTGCCTGGTATAGTTACAACGGTGACCGTATCGGCCAAGGCAAGGACAACGTGCGCAACTTCCTGAAGGAGAATCCGGATATTGCCCGGGAGCTCGATGACAGGATCAGGGAACAACTGCTGCCAGGCAAGGACGACGGCGCAGATAAACCGGTCGTGGAAGACAACGCATAATATTGGGTAAACGAAGAAAAGAAAGCGAGCCGCTGATCCCTCCCGGTGGGGAGAAGCGGCTGTTGCTGCATACCTGTTGTGCCCCCTGCTCCGGGGCAATGATCGAGGCTATGCGTCGTGCCGGTCTCGAGCTTACCATCTTTTTTTACAATCCCAACATTCATCCCAGACGTGAATACGAGATCCGCAAGGAAGAGAATATTCGTTACGCCGGGGAGCACGGTATTCCGTTCTTTGACGGGGATTATGACGTAAAGGAGTGGTTTTCGCGAGCCAAGGGGCTAGAGCACGAGCCGGAGCGTGGAGAGCGCTGCAGTCGCTGTTTCGATCTCCGTTTTGAACGCAGTGCGTTGTTTGCCCACGAAAACGGTTTCCGTTTTTTCACCAGCAGCCTGGGATTTTCGCGCTGGAAGGATCTGCAGCAGGTAAACGCGAGTGGTGAGCGGGCGGCTGCCCGTTATCCCGGTCTCGCCTATTGGACCTACAACTGGCGGAAGGGCGGCAGGCAGCAGCGTGGAATCGAGATCTCCAGAGAAAAGAACTTCTATCGCCAGGAATATTGCGGCTGCATCTATTCGCTGCGTGATATGCGGCAACGGATGCCGGGAAGCCCGGATTAGCCGATGGGGTATTCACAGGTGTCCTGTTGTTTAGTGAGATAGTGGTGAGAAACGGATTGACCGGACGATAGTAATGTTGGCTATATCTTTCGGCAGGTGCATTGCTGTTTCAGACAACACTCTTGGCAGAGTGGTTGTTTGCGGCAGTAGTGCTTCGCGTGATGCACAATCAAGGCATGGTATTCATTGAATAATTGAGTACAGTTCGGCTGTTCCTCAAGCATCTTTTCGAATTTGGTTTGCAGGGATTCATACGTGTCTTTTTGCTGAATTATTCCCAATCGTGAAAACAGGCGCCGGGTATAGGCATCGATAACAAATACCGGTCGCTCGAAAGCGTAGAGCAGAATATCATCGGCGGTTTCGGGGCCAATGCCGTTGACTGACAGCAGTGCGCTGCGTAGTTCGGGAGTCGGTTTTTTTGACAGGCTGCTCCAGCCTCCCTGATCGAGATACCAGCGGCAGTAGTTTTGCAGGCGCCGGGCCTTGATGTTGAAGTAGCCGGAGGGTTTGAGCCACCGGGCCAGCTGTTCGGGTGGTGTTGCGGTGATCTGTTCGGCAGAAAGGCAGTTGTTTTCCTGCAGGTTGGCGATTGCCTTTTCGACATTGCTCCAGGCGGTGTTCTGGGTGAGGATGGTGCCGATCATGACCTCAAAAGGGGTGTCGGCGGGCCACCACTGCTGGGGGCCGTAGTTACGATACAGGGTATCGTAGATATGTTTCATTTGCGGCGGGCAGTGCGCGGTGTCCTTGTTGCCCGGCGTTTGCCCGGGCGTGGTTTGCTGGCGTGCTGTTGTAGTCCGACCAGGTTCAACAGCTCGGCGGTCTGGTTGTCGTCCAG
The DNA here is from genome assembly GCA_026982395.1 of Chromatiales bacterium. Lineage (GTDB taxonomy): Bacteria > Pseudomonadota > Gammaproteobacteria > Thiohalospirales > Thiohalospiraceae > DRMK01. The sequence goes on from JALSHD010000128.1 coordinate 24,275, forward strand.
CTCGTCCCAGCGCCCTTGTGGCAGACCGCGGCGCAGGGTGACTGGCCCGTAACGGACTCGTGTCAGGCGGCTGACGGTCAATCCCTGGGACTCCCACAGGCGGCGTACTTCGCGGTTTCGGCCTTCGCGGATAATGACGTGATACCAGCGGTTGGCGCCGGTGCCGCCAGCGTCTCTCAGATGCTCAAACCTGGCAGGCCCATCCTCCAGTTCCACCCCCTCGCGCAGCCGTTTCAGAACCTCATCGTCAACTTCGCCCAGGATGCGGACCGCATACTCCCGTTCGATTTTACTGGAGGGGTGCATCAAGCGGTTGGCCAGTTCGCCGTTGTTGGTCAACAGCAGCAGGCCGGTGGTGTTGAGATCCAGTCGCCCGATGGTGATCCATCGGCCATTGCGCAGGCGGGGCAGGTGTTCAAACAGGCTGGGGCGACCCTCCGGATCATTGCGGGAGCAGATCTCTCCGGCGGGTTTATGGTAGGCCAGTATTCTGGTGCGATCCTGGGTGGTTTGTTCCGAAGTCAGAGCCCGACCGTCAACACGCAGGATATCCTCTTCTGTAACCCGCTCTCCCAAATGCGCTTTTTTTCCATTGACGGTAACACGCCCGGCCTGGATCCACTGTTCCATCATGCGGCGCGAACCCAGACCGGCCCGGGCCAGGACTTTTTGCAGTTTTTCACTCATTCGGGGGGGCTTTCTGGCTATCCGGGGTTGTCTGCTCTGCCGGGGGGCGGGCATCCCCATTTGGGGATGCTTGCTCCTTTTTTGTCGGCAGCGGGAGGGGGCTGCTCCAGCTCGGCGCTGATCTCGTCGAGATCACGCAGTTCGGCCAGGGTGGGAAGATCGTTCAGGCTTTTCAGGTTGAAGTGGTCGAGAAAGCGGCGTGTGGTGGCGTAGAGTCCGGGTTTGCCGGGTACGTCGCGGTGTCCTACTATGCGGATCCATTCGCGCTCCTGCAGGGTTTTGATGATGTTGCTGCTGACGGCCACGCCGCGGATATCCTCGATTTCGCCGCGGGTTATGGGTTGGCGGTAGGCGATGATGGCGAGTGTTTCCAGCAATGCCCGTGAGTAGCGCTGCGGACGCTCTTCCCACAACCGTCCTATCCAGGGGGCAAACTCCTGTCTGACCTGGAGACGAAACCCGCTGCCGGTCTCCCGCAGCTCGATGCCGCGCCCGCTGTACTCCCGATCCAGTTGCGCCAGCGCTTCGCGGATCTGTTCGCGCCCCGGGGGGGCGGACTCTTCGGCAAACAGTGCCAGCAGGCGGTCGATGGTCAGGTTTTGGCCCGCCGCCAGCAAAGCGGCTTCGATGATATGTTTGATCTGCTGCTGAGGCAGGGAGTTCTCCATGTTACGGGCGGCTGATTCACTCATCCTGGATTCCATTCGGTTTCTTCAAACAGGAAAAATTCTATATCGGGTTGCCGGATCGATAAATAGGTGGTCATGGCCTGGCCGTGGAGTTCAGGATTCATGCAGGCTATCCATGCTCTTGACATAGAGGGGGCCGTAAGGCTCGGTCTGGATTAGTTCCAGCAGGCTGTTTTTCAGTAGCTCCAGGATAGCCAGCAGGGTGACGACGACGCCGGCACGACCCTCTTCGCATGGGAATAGGCTGGGAAATTCGGTAAAACTGTCGGCGTTGACGGCGGCCAGTACCTGCGACATGCGTTCCCGTACCGAAAGCTGCTCACGTTCGATGTGGTGATGGGTGTACATATCCGCGCGCTTGAGTACTTCACTGAAGGCACGCAGGATCTCCTCCAGGCTAACCTCCGGCTCTGGCCGCGTGGTGTCCCGATCGGGGAACTGGATGACAGCTTCAAACAGATCGCGGCCCAGGCGGGGCAGGGCGTCGATATCCTCGGCGGCCTGTTTGTAGCGTTCGTACTCCTGCAGCCGGCGTACCAGTTCAGCGCGGGGATCTTCCTCGTCCTCGTTGGTTTCGGCGGGACGGGGCAGCAGCAGCCGTGATTTGATCTCGGCCAGCATGGCGGCCATGAGCAGGTACTCTCCGGCCAGTTCGAGGCGCACTTCCCGCATCAATTCCACATACTCCATATATTGGCCGGTGATTTTGGCAATGGGAATGTCCAGGATATCGAGATTCTGACGCTTTATGAGGTACAACAGCAGATCCAGCGGCCCTTCAAAGGTATCCAGGAATACTTCCAGAGCATCTGGCGGAATATAGAGATCCTTGGGCAGGTTGGTGATCGCCTCGCCCTTGACCAGAGCCAGATGGGGGCGTCTTTCCTGTCCCGCTTCCTGCTGTTTCGGGATTATCATCAGCGGTAGGTGAGTCCCATTGCCTGGCGCACCTCTTCCAGGGTCTTGCGTGCCTCTTCCCGTGCTTTTTCGCACCCTTCACGGATGATGGCGTGCACGGCGCCGGGATCGGACTCATACTCGCTGGCGCGCTGCTGGATGGGCCGGAGTTCATCGAGTACAGCGTCGATGATAGGTTTCTTGCAGTCCAGACAACCAATACCGGCGTTGCGGCAGCCTTCCTGCACCCACTGTCTGGTCTCGTCGTTGGAATAGACCTGATGCAGCTGCCAGACCGGGCATTTTTCAGGTTCGCCGGGATCGGTGCGCCGTACCCGTGCCGGATCGGTGGGCATGGTGCGCAGTTTTTTCTCGACCACATCCGGCGGATCGTTGAGGGCGATGGTGTTGCCGTAGGACTTGGACATCTTCTGCCCATCCAGCCCCGGCATCCTGGCGGATTCGGTCAACAGCGCCTGGGGTTCGGGCAGGATCACCTTTCCCTCACCATCCAGATAGCCAAATAGCCGTTCGCGATCGGCGATGGAGATGTTCTGCTGGGTTTCCAGCAGTGCACGGGCAGTGTTCAGTGCCTCGTGATCGCCCTGCTCTTGGTAGCGTTTGCGTAGATCAAAATAGAGTTTGGCGTTTTTCTTGCCCATTTTTCTGGCCGCCGCCTCTGCTTTTTCCTCGAAGTTGGGTTCCCGTCCGTAGAGGTGGTTGAAGCGGCGGGCCACTTCGCGGGTCATCTCTACGTGGGAGACCTGGTCTTCGCCCACCGGTACCACACCGGCCTGATAGATAAGGATATCGGCGCTCTGCAGCAAGGGATAACCGAGGAAACCGTAGGTGGCCAGATCCCGTTCGCGCAGCTTCTCCTGCTGATCCTTGTAGGTGGGAACCCGCTCCAGCCAGCCCAGCGGGGTGATCATGGATAGCAGCAGGTGGAGTTCGGCGTGTTCCGGTACCTGGGACTGGATGAACAGGGTGGCAGAGCCGGGATTGACCCCGGCGGCCAGCCAGTCGATGACCATATCCCAAACATTGGCGGTGATATCCCCGGGCTGTTCATAATGGGTGGTCAGGGCGTGCCAGTCAGCGGCGAAGAAAAAGCACTCATACTCGTGCTGCAGGCGTACCCAGTTTTTCAGGACGCCATGATAGTGGCCGAGATGCAGCCGTCCGGTCGATCGCATACCTGACAGTACCCGTCGTTGTTGTGCCGCAAAACCAGTCAAGAGTGACTCCTATATTCCAAACAGTACATGTAACAGCGTGTAGAACCAGTCTATGATGGGCCCCAGAACACTCCATAATACGCCGGTGGCCAACAGCAGCAGGATGATCATGAAGCCGTAGGGTTCCAGGCGTCCTACCTGCCATGCCATTGGTCCCGGCAGGATTGAGGTAAGAATGCGGCCACCATCCAGTGGCGGGATGGGGACCAGATTCAGCACCATCAGCACAAGGTTGAACAGGATTCCAAATGTGCCCATCAAAATGAGCGGCAGGCCGAGTGGCCCTGCACCGAGCAGGAAACCGATTTTTGCAATCATCGCCCACAAGATTGCCATCAGCAGATTGGACAACGGGCCGGCCAGGGCGACAAGCGCCACGTCCCGCTTGGGGTTACGCAGATTCTCCCAGGTTATTGGTACCGGCTTGGCCCAGCCAAATACGAACGGTGGTGTACCTGCCACCTTGCTGAGTATGATAAGCATGATTGGCAGCAACACAGTGCCAAACGGATCGATGTGACGTATCGGGTTGAGGGTCAGCCGGCCCATCATCTTGGCGGTGGGATCACCGAGCTGGAGTGCTACCCAGCCGTGGGCAACCTCGTGTACCGTGATGGCGAACAGCAGCGGCAAGACCGCGACGGCGATAAGTTGAATCAGCGTTAAATCCTGCATCGCGGAATTATAACCGTTTTTGGGTCCGGGATGCCTTGTTGCCAGATATATTGGGGGAAAATTATATTTTGAAGGGAGATATGTCTCCGGCTCCCTCACGGATTACCTGAGGTATGTCGCCGGTCAGATCCACCACTGTGGTGGGTTCGAAACCACAGAAACCACCATCGATCACCAGATCCACGTCATGTTCCAGAAGCTCCCTGATCTCGTAGGGATCGGTGTGCGGCAGCTCTTCGCCCGGGAGAATCAGGGTGGTGCTCATCAGGGGTTCGCCCAGCTCTCTCAGCAGCGCCTGCGCGATGGAGTTGTCAGGTACACGCAGTCCAATGGTTTTGCGTTTTGGATGCAGCAGACGGCGGGGGACTTCGCGGGTGGCTTCGAGAATAAAGGTATAGGCACCGGGAGTATGAGCCTTGAGCAGGCGGTAATTGCTGTTGTCCAGCCGCGCATAGGTGGCAATTTGGGACAGATCGCTGCATACCAGCGTGAGGTGGTGACGATCGTCGAGGCGGCGGATTTGGCGGATGCGGGTTACGGCCTGTTTGTCTCCCAGATGGCATCCCAGTGCGTAACCGGAGTCGGTTGGGTAGACAATCACCCCGCCTTTACGAATGATCTCGACGCTGTGGACAATGAGTCGCTGCTGGGGGTTGTCCGGATGGATATGAAAAAACTGGCTCATGGGTTTACTTCGCTATGGTGGAGTGCAGGGTACACTGTATCTGTATCTTGGACAGTGTACCTTGTACTCCGGTTCTGGTTGCCCGGGTTAATAGTATCTGTGATCAGGTTTGTTTGCCGGTGCGGATACGATTCCGGATCAGATCATCCACCACTTCCGGATCTGCCAGGGTTGAGGTATCACCCAGGTTGTCCAGTTCGTCTGCGGCGATCTTGCGAAGGATGCGGCGCATGATTTTGCCGGAGCGGGTCTTGGGCAGGGCAGGTGCCCACTGGATAATATCCGGTGAGGCAATGGGGCCGATCTCTTTGCGCACCATCTGGATCAACTCCTGGCGCAGCGCTTCGTTGGGTTCAATGCCTTTCACCAGGGTGACATAGGCGTAGATCCCCTGTCCCTTGATCTCATGCGGATAGCCCACAACGGCGGCTTCAGCGACCGCTTCGTGCAGTACCAGGGCGCTTTCGATTTCAGCAGTGCCCAGGCGGTGGCCGGAGACGTTGAGCACATCATCCACCCGGCCGGTGATCCAGTAGTCGCCATCGGAGTCGCGGCGGGCGCCATCGCCACTGAAGTACATGCCGGGATAGGTTTTGAAGTAGGTGTCGATGAAGCGCTGGTGATCGCCGTACACCCCACGCATCTGACCGGGCCAGGGATGGGTCATCACCAGATCCCCTTCACACTCCCCCTCCAGAACCGTGCCACTTTCATCCACAATGGCGGGTGATACGCCAAAGAAGGGGCGTGTGGCGGAGCCGGGCTTGAGCCGGGTGGCACCGGGCAGGGGACTGATCATGATGCCGCCGGTCTCGGTTTGCCACCAGGTATCCACGATGGGGCAGCGCTGTTCACCGACCACGCGGTAGTACCACTCCCAGGCTTCGGGGTTGATGGGTTCGCCAACGCTGCCCAGCAGGCGCAGATCCTTGCGGGAGGTTTTTTTAACCGGTCCGTCCCCTTCTCGCATCAGGGCGCGAATGGCGGTGGGTGCAGTATAGAAAATGTTGACGTTATGTTTGTCGCACACCTGCCAGAAGCGTGAGGCGTCCGGCCAGGTGGGTACTCCCTCGAACATCAGGGTGATGGCGCCATTGGCCAGCGGGCCATAGACGATATAGCTGTGACCGGTAATCCAGCCTACATCGGCGGTACACCAGTAGATGTCGCCATCGTGGTAGTCGAAGATGTATTTGTGGGTGATGGCAGAGTAGAGCAGGTAGCCGGCGGTGGTGTGCAGTACCCCTTTGGGCTTGCCGGTGGAGCCGGAGGTGTAGAGGATAAACAGCGGATCTTCGGCATCCATCCATTCCGGTTCACATTCAGCCGGAGATTCAGCCATCGCCTGGTGATACCAGACATCACGTCCCTCATGCCACTGGATGTCGCCACCGGTGTTCTGCACGGTCAATACGGTGCGTACGTTGGGGCAGCCTGACAGCGCCTTGTCCACGTTGTTTTTCAGCGGGGTGGTGCGCCCGCCACGGCGGCCTTCGTCGGCGGTAATGACCAGTTGGCAGTCTGAGTCGAGGATTCGATCCTTCAGTGCTTCAGGAGAGAAGCCGGCGAATACCACCGAATGGACGGCACCAATACGTGTGCAGGCCAGCATTGCATAGGCGGCTTCGGGGATCATCGGCATGTAGAGGCAGACCCGGTCGCCTTTTTTTATTCCATGGCTTTTTAGCACATGGGCCAGCTTGCAGACCTGTTCATGCAGTTCGCGGTAGCTGATTTTCTTGTCGCTGCCGGGGTCATCGCCTTCCCAGATAATGGCGGTCTGGTTGGCGCGATTTTCCAGGTGGCGATCGATGCAGTTGTAGCTGACATTGAGTTTGCCCCCTTCGAACCAGCGGATATTGGCCTGGTGGTAATCCCATTCCAGAACCTTGTCCCAGGGCTTGTACCAGGTAAGGAAATTTTCTGCCTGCTCAGCCCAGAATGCTTCCGGGTTGTCGATGGAGCGCCGGTACATGGCCTGGTACTGCTGTTCGTTGATGTGAGCGTGCGCCGCAAAGGATGCCGGAACGTCATAAACTTTGGTTTCAGACATTGGTTTCCCCAGTTTGTTGATGTTTATTAAAGTGGTTAACGGATTCTCCTATTATGGCACAGCTTTCCGGTCGGGCGATGAGACGTGGTATGGCAGTAACATCCCAGTGAGTAATCGCCCAGCACCAGAAGCTGGACAGTTCGCCCTCCAGCAACTCAACTGGAGGTTGCTGCCCCAGAAAACAGAGAGCCCGCCACAAGGCCGGCAGCGGCCGGCTGCACTCCAGGGGGCTGGCGCGGGTCTGTTTGCTGAGTTTGCGTCCCTCTGCATTGGTGACAATGGGCAGATGGATGTAGTTTGGTGAACGGTATCCCAGCAACTGTTGCAGGAGCAGCTGACGCGGTGTGGAGTCCAGCAGGTCACTGCCGCGCACCACTTCGGTGATGCCCTGTTCCGCATCGTCTACGACAACCGCCAGTTGATAGGCGAACAGCCCATCGGCACGTCGGATGACAAAATCCCCTACCTCCAGCTCCAGATCCTGCCGGTAGAGTCCTTGTACGGGATCCTGAAAAGAGAGTGTTTGCCCCTGTGTTGATACCCTCAGTGCGCGCGGAGATTTCCCGGCGGGCAGGCCGTTGCGGCAGGTTCCGGGGTAGATGCCTGTCGGTGTGCCGCTGGCTGCCGTTTGTTGGTGGATTTCCGTACGGCTGCAGCCGCAGGGATAGATGCTCTCTTTCAGCTCATTCAGTGCGGCTGTGTAGGCCGCGAAACGGGTGCTTTGGTAGAGCACTTCTCCATCCCAGTGCAGGCTAAAAGCCTCAAGGGTGGAGAGTATGCTGTCGGCGGCTCCGGGGACAACCCGGGGCAGGTCGAGATCTTCCATGCGCACCAGCCATTTTCCTCCCGCTTTCCTTGCCTGGAGATAGCTGCCCACGGCGCTGACCAGTGAGCCGAAATGGAGCGGCCCGGTCGGGGAAGGGGCAAAGCGGCCAACGTAGTCTGTTGTGGGGGTCACAATAAAAAATAGTGGAAATAGCTAAACTTGCAGCAGCAGCTGCCGACAATGAAGTGAGCATATTACTCCAAGGGCTAATTATAATGAATAAAGAGAAGCTGGTTATTGACGGGGTAAGAGTGGATGGCAGCCGGTTACGTCCCGGTGACTGGATTGAACGTATCTCATCAATTGTAGCCGAGTTTGGGCCGGATCACCGGTTGCACTACTCTGCCAGTGTTCATCCCTGTGTAGTTGATGGGCAGAAATGTTTGCTGGTGGAACCGGAACTGGAGGAAAAAAACCGGGAGTTATATGAATATATCCTGCATTTTGCCCGGCACAATGATCTGGTTATCCATCTGAATGAAGAGGCACCGGACAGCACCAATAAAGAGAAAAATCTGTCTGAGTGCGCAGTTGGTCTATAGTGAGTGTTAATATCTAATAATATGGTAATAAAAGGTGAATCGAGCATGAGTGCTGAAGCAATGGTGATTGAAGGTGTACGGGAAGATGGTAGTAAACTGCGGCCCAGTGACTGGATTGAGCGTATCTCCTCTACGCTGGCCAGGTTTGGTTCAGATCACCGGCTGCACTACTCTCCGTGGGTCCATCCCTGTGTGATTGATGGACAGAAATGCCTGGTAATTGCACCGGATCTGCAGGAGAAAGATCCGGAAGGGTATCGATATGTGATGGATTTTGCTGAGCAAAATGGCCTGCGTATCCAGCCGGATCGGCGCAGAAAAGAGCTGCCAGTGGAGCATGATCGCAGAAAGAGTTAATTTTTTCCGGGGAGTGGTAAACAGATGAGGCAGCATTACCTCATCTGTTTTTCACGTATCTCGTCAAGGGTTTTGCAGTCGATGCACTGGGTGGCGGTTGGACGGGCCTCCAGGCGGCGAATTCCGATCTCCACGCCACAGGACTCACAGTAACCGTAATCCCCCGTATTCAACTGTTCCAGAGCCTCATCAATTTTTTTGATTAACTTGCGTTCCCGATCACGGGTACGCAGTTCCAGGGCAAATTCCGACTCTTGTGAAGCGCGATCATTGGGATCGGGGAAGTTCGCGGCATCATCCTGCATGTGATGCACGGTGCGATCCACCTCCTCCATCAACTCTTTTTTCCAGGCGCTGAGGATGTTGCGAAAGTGCTCTTTCTGTTTGGTGCCCATATACTCTTCACCCTTTTTCTCCTTGTAGGGATCGAATGAGCTGAATCCTTCGGTCACTGCTTTTTTCTTTCTACCTGCCATCTGAATGGTTCTCCTGACATCTGTCGCCTGCATTCAAGTATGTTTACTTTTCCATAACTACCCAGCGAGTAGTGAATATGTCGTGTAACTGCCCGGATTGCTTCTGAAACGGGCCGGAATCAAGGCGGAAAACGGGAGTTTACAAGGGTAAATGACCATTTTCCAACGCAGAGATGGCGCATTTCAGAAGCAAGCTGAGCAGTTACACTTTTTTCTACCAGAAAATGATAAGGCAACGCAACCATCTACTTCGTAAAGGCAATTATTCAGGTTCGGAGTTTCTTTGTGGTATTTGCATGGCAAAAACCATAGGCCACTGACAGGCAGACCGAATCCCGAATTATCGCCTTGACGGAGCACTAGAACCGGGTACTCTATTAGGCTTTGACAAAACAAGCAAGGGTAGATTTTATGGGTGAGCTGGCCGCAGTGTTGTTTGATGTTGATGGGACACTGGCAGATACAGAGCGAAACGGTCATAGGGTCGCCTTTAATCGAGCCTTTGCGGATGTGGGGCTTGACTGGAGCTGGTCGGAACAGCTGTATGGTGAATTGCTGGCGGTTTCCGGTGGCAAGGAGCGTATTCTCTACTATCTGGAACGGTTCCGGCCGGATGCAGAACGTCCGGCTGATGATTTGCCCGGTTTTGCAGCCAAATTGCATGTGGAGAAAAACCGCCACTACAAACAGTTGCTGGCGGAAGGGGCTATTCCGCTGCGAACCGGGGTAAAGCGTTTGTTGCAAGAGGCGCGTGCCGAGGGGTTGAAGTTGGCGATTGCCACCACCACCAGTCCGGAAAACGTATCAGCCTTGTTGCATTATGCGTTGGAACCTGCGGCTGAATCGTGGTTTGAAGTCATTGGTGCAGGCGATATTGTTTCAGCAAAAAAACCGGCTCCGGACATTTATGATTATGTTCTGGAGCAGATGAAACTGAAGCCGGAGCAGTGTCTGGTGCTGGAGGACTCGGCAAACGGCGTCAAGTCTTCCCTGGCTGCCGCGATCGAGACAGTAGTTACAGTCAATATGTATACGCGGGATGATGATTTCTCCGGGGCGGCTCTGGTGGTTGATCAGATTGGGGATCCCGGCCAGCCGTTTTCTGTATTGTCGGGCAGTGCGGGTGATGCCGAATACCTGGATGTGCCTTTGATGAGGTGCTTGTTATCCCGGGTCTGACTGATATGGATGATTCTGGTGGGCAAACTGGCCATCAGGATGACCGGGTACGTGTCCGGCGGGGCGATATTGCCATCGGCCGGCCTTTGTTATGGGATGTTTATGATGACAGCGGACAACTTCTGCTTGGCAAGGGCTATATTATCCTTAATGAACGTCAGCGGCGGAGGCTTCTGGAGGAGGGTCTGCATTCTACCGTTCAGCTGACTTCGGAGACAGATCGTACCGCAGCTGATGGCTCGCCACAGATCGGTGGTAACCCGTTCGTAACAATTGATCAATTGACCATGCGTCTGGAAGGCGTTCTTGGCATGGTTCACCAGCAGAGTACTGCTGTTGCTCCAGAACGCCGTATTCGCAAGCTGGGACGGGCAATCCAGGCTCTCTGTGACTATGACGCTGATGCCTCGCTGGGGGCGACGCACCTGAAGCATGATGCTTCCTATCCTTTCCGCCACAGCATTCATACGGCCCTGTTATGCGAACTGGTTGCGCGGCGGCTGAACTGGTCCCTGTTGAAGCGCCTCAGTGTGGTTTCCGCTGCGTTAAGCTGCAATGTTGCCATGACAGAGTTGCAGGCGGAACTGGTGGAGCAGGCCGAACCGCTGAATGATATGCAGTGGGATGCAATCCAGCAGCATCCACAACGGGGTTATGAGATGCTGTATGCCACCGGAGTATCTGATCAGTTATGGCTTCGGGTTGTAATGCAGCATCATGAATGCATCAATGGCCGGGGCTATCCTGCCGGAGCAAGAGGCGATGAGGTGCTTCCCGAGGCTCGCCTGCTGGGGTTGGCCGACAGATATCATGCCATGGTGACCGGTCGCTCCTACCGCAACGGGATACTGGTCAAGAACGCTCTGCGCAGAATATTTCTGGATGTGGGTCAGGAGGTGGGCAGCAGTCTTGCACAGATGTTTATCAAGGAGATGGGCATTTATCCCCCCGGGTCAGTTGTACGGCTGCAAAATGGTGAAACGGCGGTTGTTGTCCGGCGCAAGGCCGAAATGGCCGGGCCGATGCTGGCCTGTATTGCCAACGGCAAGGGAGAGCACTACGCCCAGCCATTGTATCGGGATTCCAGTGAGCAGGAGCAATATGCCATCAGGGATATCCACCCATCTCCCGGAACGCTGCCTTTCAGTCTGAGCCAGTTGTGGGGCTATTGAAACGTTCTACCCAGAGAGCAGTGGCTCCGGCAACGGCTACCGGCATAACCAGAAAATTTATTACGGGGATCATCGTCATCCAGGTTGTCGCTGCGCCGAAGCCAAGCACCAGAAGGCGCTGTTCTCTTGCAAGACGGCGCTGTTGCGGGAACATAAGGCCATGGTTTCCCATGGGGTAGTCCAGATACTCCAGCGCCAGCATCCAGGCGCCGAAAGCGAGCCACAGAAAAGGGGCAATGACATTAATGCCGGGGATCAGGAACAGGATTAACAGCGGGATGGCCCATAGTACAGTATAGCCCATCTTTAACAGCTGGGAATACAGGATTGCAGGTGTCTCGCGCAGCAGTTGCCACAGGCTGGTTTCGGGTAGTGGGTCTTCTCTGCGCAGTTGTCGCTCTACCGCCTCTGCCAGCAGGCCATTGAAAGGGGCGGCGACAAGATTGGCCAGTAGCGAGAAGCCAAAAAACAGCACCAGCAATATGGCGAGAATGAAAATTATCCACAGTGGCCATACCAACCAGTCAAGCCAGCCGGGCAATGCAGGTTGCAGGGTGTCGACAAAACTGTTGAACCAGGCCGCACCTGCACCGATGAGCAGGGCAAAGACCGCTACGTTGATTGCCAGGGGCATTATGACATAGCGCCGGATTCCCGGACGGAAAACCAGCTTCAGACCGCGAACCAGATAGAGAATTCCGTCAAGAGGGGGGAGCTGCATATTATCCCTGGAACTGTCCGCTTGCCCGGTCGATCATCGGAACGTTTCCCCAAGGTTGTGGATCACTGATGGCATAACCCTGCGCATAGTCAATACCAAGCTCGCGCACCTTTGTCAGGATAGTCTCATTCTCGACACCTTCCGCAATGGTTTGAAGTCCCATGACGTGACCGATATGGTGTATGGACTCCACCATTGCCTGACTGATGAGATCGTTGGTAATGTCCCGGACAAAGCCGCCATCAATCTTCAGGAAATCCACAGGCAGGGTTTTCAGGTAGCCAAAGGAGCTGAGGCCGCTGCCAAAATCATCCAGCGCAAACCGGCATCCCAGTTTTTTGAGGCGTCGAATCAGGCTGGTGGCGTAACCGAGATTATCGATCGCTGCGGTTTCTGTTATTTCAAAACAGATTCCGCCGGGATCGATTCCGGTCTCTTCCAGTTGGGCAATAATAAAACGGTAGGCTTCGTCATTCAGGGAGTGCCCGGACAGGTTGATGTTGTACAGGGGAGGGGTTCTGTTATTGCTACAGGCCATGCGGGTCTGCCCCTGGATGAGTTCAAAAGAGCTTTTGATAACCCAGCGGTCGATATCCCGCATCATGTCGTAGCGCTCTGCGGCGGGAATAAAATCACTGGGCAGGATGTGCCTGCCATCCTCACTCAGCATGCGCAGCAGAATCTCGTAATGGGGCCGGTTGTTTACTCCCGGATTCAGCGGCAGAACGGATTGGCGTGCCAGATAGAAGCGCCGTTCGTCAAATGCCTTGCTGATACGGTGAACCCACTGCATCTCTCCCTGTCTGAGGGCAAGGGCACTGTCATCGGGTTGATAGATGTGCAGTCGGTTACGGCCCTGATCCTTGGCGATGTAGCAGGCGGAGTCGGCAGTACGCATAATCTCCTGCAGTCCACCGCTCTGGGCATCGAATGGCACCAGGCCAATGCTGACGCCCACCTCGAAGATCTTGTCTTCCCAGACAAAACGGTAGCCACGTACTACCTGACGGATCTGCTGGGCTATTTCAACGCCGTGCTCCAGCGGACAGTTGAACAGCAGTACGCCGAATTCATCTCCCCCGAGCCGTGCCAGGATCCCGTCATTGCTGACTTTTGGCTCCATCAGTATGGCGAGCTGTTTTAACAGCTTGTCGCCGGCAATATGCCCGCAGGTGTCGTTGACCACCTTGAACTGGTCGAGGTCAAGAAAGCAGAGGGCGTGATGCCGATCATGGTGCTTGGCGCTGTGCAGGGCATGCTCCAGTTGCCGCTCGAATTCCCTTCGGTTGACCAGTCCGGTGAGCGGATCATGGGTCGCCTGATATGCAAGCTGCCGCGCCATGCTGCGTACATGACTGACATCATGGAACACGATGACAGCGCCGATAACCTGGCCTCCGTGCTGACGGATAGGCGCCATGGTATTCTCAATAACATACTCCTCACCCCGGCGTTGCATCAGAATTGGAGAGGAGGTGACTTTGACCACCTCCCCGTCTGCCAGCACCCTGTCCAGGTTGCCGAGTTCGGATTCGCGGGTGTTTTCATTGACTACGTTAAAGACCTCTTTCAATGGCCGGCCATGAGCCTCCTTGTCGCTCCAGCCTGTCATCTGTTCGGCCACCTGGTTCAGATAATCCACGTTGCCATCGAGATCGGTGGTTATTACGCCATCACCAATGGAGTGCAGGGTAACTTCTGCGCGCTCCTTTTCGCGGAACAGAACTTCGTGCTGATACTGTTCCGAGCCATACCAGTCGAGAGGTCGTTTTATGAGACGCAGGAACAACCAGAAGAAAAGTGTTATCAGGGCAACAATCATTGTGATCATCCCCAACCGGAAATCCTGCCATCCGGCCTGCCGGGACAATGACAGCTTCAGCTCTTCCCCGGAAAGAGGAATAGTGGAGCTGAAGGAGAAACGTGGAAACCAGCTGACAGTTGAATCATCGGCTGGAGTTGAGTGGTGGTACACCTCTTTTCCCGGGCCAGTTTTATTACTCACGGGCGTGCTTTCATAGGTCAACCGGACAGTCAGCCCCGGCAGGGAGTTATCGGGGAAGAACTGTTTGTCAAAACGGATTTGTGCCGCTGCGATACCCACTGTTTTGGCGAGCCGCTCCTGTTCGGTATTGGTTTCCACCCTGCTGGAGTACACGGGTTTGAAAATGGTGCTTCCGTATCCGCCTCCGATCAGTTTGTCAGGGGCGCTGGCAGCACTTCTGCCGGTATTGATAACACGCAAGATGGCCTTTCGGGCCAGCGGATTGGAGTAGATGTCGTAACCGAGATATTTGGTAAAAAAAGGTCCATCGGGTTGAACCAGCACCAGGGGAAAGTAAAACGACCGTTTGCCGACTGGCTGTGATTTCAGTTCGGCATTCAGTTCATGAACGGAAAAACCCGACAGGCCTGAGGCCCTTTTTTTTCGTTCGTAGGGTTTCAGTTCCCTGCGTCCTACTCGTTCATAGAACTGTATCATGTGGATATAGGGGTGCAGCCTGCTCATTTCGCGGGCATAGCGGGACAGGTAGCGGTGTTTTTTGACTCCGGTGATTTGGCTCAGTGCGACCAGCCCCTCGACCACTACTTCGCTGCGTTCCACCTTCTGTAGTAGCTGTCGGGCATAGTCATGACCAAATTGCTGGAAGCGCCGGTCACTTTGCTGCATATCCTGCCATGCGACCGCTCCGGCCACCAGCAGCACAATGGCGACGCACAACAGTACCAGCAGGGCGTAGAGGATATCGTTAATGCGAATACGGTTATGTTTTCCCATACGTTGGTTCTCTGCCTGCCTGGTGCCTGGTCTGCTCCGGCAGACCGGTTCCCGGTCGAATACCGAAGACAGGGTACATCAGCCAATCAACTCCAGAAAGGATGGTTCATCCAGAATTGGAACCCCCAGTTGCAGGGCCCGCTCATATTTTGATCCCGGTTCGGCTCCAGCTACAACATAACCGGTTTTTTTGGATACACTGCCGGTCACTTTTGCTCCAAGCGCCTGCAGTTTTTCCTTCGCCTCATTACGGCTCATGCTCTCCAGGGTGCCGGTCAGTACAAAGGTTTTTCCTGCCAGAGGCAAAGGGCCGCTATTCCGGTTGGTTGTGGTCGGCCAGTGAATACCGGCTGCAATCAGTTTGTCGACTACCTCTCGGTTGTGTTTTTCACGAAAAAAGATGTAAATGCTTTCGGCAACCACGGCGCCAATGTCGGGAACCTGCTGAAGTTGTTCCCTGCTGGCGGTCATAATACGCTCAAGTGAACCGAAATAGCTAGCCAGCTCTCTGGCAGTAGCTTCACCAACCTGGCGAATTCCCAGAGCGAATATAAAGCGTGCCAGTGTGGTTTTTTTGCTTTTTTCCAGGGCAGCAAGCAGATTTTGCGCCGATTTTTTGCCCATCCGCTCGAGGGTTTCAAGTTGCTCCTGGCGCAGGTAGTAGAGATCAGCTACATCACGGATCAGGCCTTTTTCATCCAGCTGCTCTACCAGTTTGTCACCGAGTCCTTCGATATCCATGGCGCGGCGGGATGCGAAGTGTTTGATGGCTTCACGGCGTTGGGCAGGACAGTACAGGCCACCGCTGCAGCGGGCCACTTTTTCACCGGGCAGACGTACTACGTCGGAACCACAAACGGGACAGTGAGTGGGTAGCTGTGGACGGCGGGCATCGGTGGGGCGTCGGCTCTCTACCACAGATACCACCTCCGGGATGACATCACCTGCACGGCGTATGATGACTGTATCTCCAATGCGGATGTCTTTCCGTTCGATTTCGTCCTGATTATGCAGGGTGGCATTGCTGACTGTCACACCTCCAACGGATACCGGCTCCAGGCGCGCAACCGGGGTGAGAGCCCCGGTGCGTCCTACTTGCCACTCTACATCCAGCAGCCGGGTTATCTCTTCCTGGGCAGGGAATTTGTGCGCCAGCGCCCAGCGTGGTGCGCGGGATATCTGTCCGAGCTGCTCCTGCCAGGCGATCTTGTCCACTTTGTAAACCACGCCGTCGATTTCGTATGGCAACTGGTTTCGTTCGGTGGCCATTTGCCGGTAATATTCCAGGCAACCCTCGGCTCCTTTTACCAGCTTGGCTTTTGGTGAGATGCGTAAACCCCAGTTACGAAGTTTTTGCATGATCATGCTGTGTCGATCGGGGAGTTTGCCGTCTTTTACTATGCCTGTGCCGTAACAGTATATGGTCAGGGGGCGCTGTGCCGTGATTCTGGGGTCCAGTTGGCGCAGGCTGCCCGCAGCTGCGTTGCGCGGGTTGGCGAAAGGTTTCAGCCCCTGGCTCTCCTGAAGACTGTTGAGTTGCTGGAATCCCTCTTTGGTCATAAATACTTCACCGCGCACCTCCAGCAGAGCCGGGAAGCCGCTGCCGTGGAGTTTCAGGGGTATTGCTCCGATGGTGCGTACATTCTGGGTGACATCTTCACCCCGGCTGCCATCTCCGCGGGTTGCGCCGCGTACCAGCCGGCCCCGTTCATACAGCAAGCTGATAGCCAGTCCATCCAATTTGGGTTCGGCGTGGTATTCCACGTTCTCTACGCCCAGCCGTTCGCGTACCCGTCGGTCAAAATCATAAACCTCTTCGTCACTGAAGGCGTTATTCAGGGACAGCATGGGTAGTTCATGCCGTACTTCGCTGAATGTTTTCAGCGGAGCGGCACCTACCCGTTGAGTAGGGGAGTCCGGTGTGACAAGTTCCGGGTACTGCTGTTCAAGATCCTGAAGTTCCCGCAACAGCCTGTCGTACTCTGCATCGGGAATTTCCGGGGCGTCAAGGGCGTAATACAGATAGTTGTGATGGTCAATCTGTTTCCGCAGCTCCTCAATGCGTTTTTTGGCTTTGCCGGAGGTGGATGAAGTATGTTGCGAGGCTGCCATGTTTACTGTTTGGTAGCGTTGTTAACGTTGTTGTCAAACGCGATGGCCTGGTCGAGCAGTGATTTGATGGTGGTTTCATTTATCAGATTGTGGGCTTCATCCCGGATTTCTCCTCCGAGCAACTGAGCCAGTTGTTGCGCCTTGAGTAGCAGGGTCTCAACCATATTCCGGGTGGAAACAGCCCCCGGGGCACGCATGAACATAACTACCCCGGGGGTAGTGAACTCCTGCTCCATCTGTTCACTCTCAAAGGTTCCCGGCTCAAGTATGTTGGCTACGCTGAACAGTACAGCGTTTTTGCTCTCTTCATCGTGTTGTGAATGGTGATAGTGGAAGATGCCGCCTTCACCAAAGCGCAGGCCGATCTCCTCCAGTGCACTGAACAGATTTGCTCCCACGAAGACCATATCCTTGGGGGCGGATACATGGAGCACAACTATCAACTCTTGCTGCGGGGGGAGAGCTGACGGGTCGGGCTGTTTTTCCCCGGCGAGAGGAGAAGGCTCCGCGGCAGTGGTGAGTGCTTTCTCCTGCGGGGGAGCTGTTGTTTCTTCCTGAAGCTGCAGCAATGATGCCTTTTCTTCGGTGGAGTGGTTTTCTGCTGCCAGAGCCGTATCGGAACGGGTTTTTGGCTCAGGCTCCGGCTGCAGGATCGGGGCGGTGGTTTCATCCGGAGTGTCTATGAGCACGTCATCCAGAACCGGAACGTCGGGCGGAGCATCATCTGTTGATTGTCGGGCTTTGTTTTCAGCCAGTTTTCGCCGCTGCCTGGCGATCTCTTCCATCCATTCCGTATCGTCCTGCAGCGACTCTTCATCTGTTGATTCCTGGCCCTGATTTGCTCTGCGGCTGAAAAAATAGACTAGCGCAAGAACAATGATACCGGCGATGATCAGGATTAAACGTAGTTCATCCATTGTTATTCCTCAGGCGCTGATGGCCATGGCGGCAGCTTCGTCAAGATCCACGGCGACCAGCCGGGAAACCCCCGGCTCTTTCATAGTGATGCCGTTTAGCTGTTGGGACAACTCCATGGTGATTTTGTTGTGAGTGATGAATATGAACTGGGTTTTGGCAGACATCTCGCGAACCAGATCGCAGAAGCGTCCTACGTTGGCATCGTCCAGTGGCGCGTCCACCTCGTCCAGCATGCAGAAGGGTGCCGGGTTGAGATGGAAAATGGAGAATACCAGCGCCACGGCAGTAAGGGCTTTTTCCCCTCCCGACAGCAGATGAATAGTGCTGTTGCGTTTGCCGGGCGGATGCGCCATAACGGTTACTCCGGCATTCAGCAGGTCGTCTCCGGTAAGCTCAAGAGATGCCTTGCCACCGCCAAACAGGCGTGGAAACATCTCCTGGAAGCCGCTGTTGACCTTGTCAAAGGTGTTCTGGAAACGGCTGCGGGTCTCCCGGTCGATCTTGCGGATGGCGTTTTCCAGCGTTTCAAGCGCCTTCATCAAATCATCGTTTTGCGCATCCAGGTAGTTTTTGCGCTCTTCTGACTGCTGATACTCTTCGATCGCGGCCAGGTTGATAGGGCCGAGCCGTGATATTTTCTGTTCCAGGGTGGCCAGCCGGGTCTGCCACTCCTGTTCGTCCGCCTCTTCCGGCATGGTCTCGAACAGGGCTGTCAGGTTGTGTCCGGCCTCTTCCAGCTGCTCCTGCTGGGTCTGGCGGCGTGTTTTCAGCTCCTGCCAGGTCATTCGTGCCTGCTCTACCTCATTGCGCTTCTGCTCGATTTCCTGTTCGATCCGGCTGTGGGCGCTGTCCAGTTCACGAATCCTGTGTTCGATGGTTTCAACCTGGCGCCGGGCCTCTCCCATCTCCTGCTCGATGCCGCTGCGTTTGGCAAGAATCTGCTCCAGTTCGGCTGTCATTTTTTCCAGCGGTGCGTCGCCCTCTTCCAGCGCCTGTTGCAGTTCATTCCGCCGGGTGGAGAACTGTACTCTCTGTTGCTCGATGCGTTCGATCGCCTGGCGGGTGGAAGCCAGTTCGGTGTGAAGGGTCTGCAGCTTCAATTTGATGTTGTGGGTGGTTTCGCGGTTCTGGCGGGCCTGATCGCGGCACTGTTGCAGGGTCTGCTGCAGCTGTTCCCGCCTGGCGGTCAGTTGTTCCCGCTGGCTGGCAAGGGTTTCCATCAGTGCAAGTGATTCGTTGAGCCGGATTCGGGTGCTCTCCTGTTCTTCGTTGTTGCTGGTTGCCTGCCGGGCCAGCTCTTCCAGCTCTGAAATGATTCGCCGGGTGCGCTGGTGGAATTGTTCCTGGCGTACTTTGGCGCCACTCACCTTTGCCTGCAGTCCTGCTACCTTGCGGTTGACCTCGTTGAGTTCGCGCTGCTGTGATTCTCGCTGCTGCTCCAGGGTTTTCAGCAGTTCGCGGCCGGTGGTGACTTCCGTGTGCAGTGTTTCGATCCGGGAGGCAAGTTGTTCCGCTTCGTCTGCAAGTTTCTTGAACTCCTGTTCCCGCTCCAGCACTCCGGATTTCTCATCCACATTGTGGGCCACTCGCAGCCAGTTGACTCCCAGCCAGATGCCGTCTGGTGTGATGACTGATTCGTGGGCGGCCAGTTTGCTGCGCAGGGCGAGTGCTTGCGGCAGATCATCGGCAATACGGACGGAGCCCAGCAACGGCTCCAGTGACCAGGGAGCCTTTACCTTTGCCAGCAGGGTATTATTGGCAACGTCCAGGCCGGGCAGCGTAGCGGTGTCGAATAGCGCCAGGGAACCATCCAGCTCCTTCAGCGCATCGGACAGTTTGTTCAGTCCCTCGATGCAGACTGCCTCCAGGGTATGGCCCAGTACGGTTTCCACGGCATTTTCCCACCCTTTTTCCGCCTCAATCTCTTCTGCCAGTCGCCCGGCATCCTGGAGCTGGTTTTTTGTCAGCCACTGAGCGGTTTTACCCTGGTTTTTGTTCAGCGCCGCCTGCTGAAGGGCTTCAAGGGAGGCTTGCCGGCCGCGCAGGGTTTGCAAACGGCTGCGCAAGCTGTCTAGCTGGCTGGCGAGTTCATGGTTCTTCTCGCGTTGCTGGTTGATCTGTTCAACAAGGCTGGTCTGGCTTTGCTGCAGTATGCCGGCCTGTTTCTCACTTTGCCCCAGCTCCTGCTGCAACCGGGTGATGTCGGTCTGCCCGGAGTCGGGTGGCAGACTGCTGCGCTCCTGGGTCAGGCGGGTAATGCGGTTTTTCAACTGGCTGGATTGCTGTTCAAGATTGTGCAGCCGGGTGCGTTCCACTTGGGCGGCTTGCGCCGGTTCTGCGTAACGCTGGTTGAACTCATCCCACTGCTGCTGCCACTCCTGCATGGCCTGTTCCGCAGCAGCCAGTGCGGCAGTGGACTGTTTCTCCGCCTCCTGCGCGCGGACAAGCTCCGGCTCCTGTTGTTGCAGTTCGGTTTGCAGACGCTCGATGGTCTGTTGATCAGATTCCCGGTGCGTGTTGGCCTCCTGCCAGGCCTGTTCCAGTTTTGCCAAATCCTGTTGCTGCTGCTGGCGTCGCTCCCGGGTGTGTTGAATGGCCTGCTCCAGCCGGGCGATATCGGCACCTACACTGTAGAACCGGCTCTGAATCTGGTTGAATATCTCCAGCCCTTCAGTGTGCAGCTGACGCTGTTTTTCAACTTCAGCCTCGTTGCTGCGCTGTTTGGAGACAAGGGCTTCCAGTGCTGTCTCCTGTTCACGATTACGGCTCTCCTGCTCACCGCATTGACGGTCCAGCCTCTGCCAGCGCAGGGCGTACAGCTGTCCCTTTATCAGCCGCTCCTCCTGCTTCAGGGTTTTGTAGCGCGCCGCGGTCTGGGACTGTCGCTTCAGGCGCGCCAGCTGTTTGCCCAGTTCCTCGCGCAGATCGTTGAGCCGATCCAGGTTTTCACGGGTGTGGCGGATTCGGTTTTCTGTTTCACGGCGGCGCTCCTTGTATTTGGAGATCCCCGCGGCCTCTTCGAGAAAAACCCGCATCTCTTCGGGCTTGGCTTCGATAAAGCGCGAGATAGTGCCTTGCTCTATGACGGCATAGCTGCGCGGCCCCAGCCCGGTGCCGAGGAAAATGCCGGTAATATCGCGGCGCCGGCAGCGCGCCCCGTTGAGAAAGTAACTGGAGGTCCCTTCGCGGGTGACGGTGCGTTTAATGGCAACTTCGTTATAACTTGCGTATTCGCCTCCCAGCCTTCCGTCACTGTTGTCAAAAACCAGTTCGATGGAGGCCTGTCCTACCGGTTTGCGGGTGCTGGAACCATTGAAAATGACATCACTCATCGAATCACCGCGCAGATGTTTGGCGGAGGACTCTCCCATCACCCAGCGCACGGCATCGATCACATTCGACTTTCCACAACCATTGGGCCCGACAATGCAGACCAGATTGCTGGGAAACGGGATGGTGGTGGGATCAACGAAGGTTTTGAATCCGGCCAGCTTGATTTTGCTAAGACGCATGACTCCCTGTTGGCAACTGTGGCGATGAATGCGGATTGAGTATAATAACCGCTAATATTACCTTAATGGAGTGTTGCATGCCTACCCGTCCCAGCAAACAATTGGATACATTTGAAAATCCGCTTCCGGAGCGGGATTACACCATCCATATCGAAATACCAGAATTTACCTGTTTGTGCCCCAAGACCGGGCAGCCGGATTTTGCCACGCTTTCTATCGACTATGTTCCGGACCAACGCTGTGTAGAACTCAAATCCCTGAAGCTGTATGTCTGGTCTTTTCGGGATGAGGGGGCTTTTCATGAGGCAGTCACCAACCGGATTCTGGATGATCTGGTGCATGCCACTTCGCCGCGGTTCATGCGTCTGACCGGCAAGTTCAACGTACGCGGCGGGATCTATACGACGGTGGTTGTGGCGCATCGTCAGCCGGGCTGGGCACCGCCGGTACCCGTTCAGTTGCCTTGAACCTGTTTGTCGGCATTGATGTTGGCACATCGGGGTGCCGGGCTGTTATCATCGATGACAGTGGTAAGTTGCTGAGCCGGGCGGTACGAGCGTTGCCGGTGCCCCGGCGAACGGAGCAAGCGGGGGTTCAGCAGGATCCTGAAATCTGGTGGCGGGCGGTCATTGCCGTGTTGCAACAGCTGTTTGCCGATGTTGGTACTCGCTCTGTACGGGCTGTTGCGGTAGACGGAACCTCGGCCTCGCTGCTGTTGGCAGATGCTGCCGGGCAACCCCTTGCTCCTGCCTTGATGTATAACGATGCGCGGGCCGTGGATGAGGCGGCACGGATCGCGGCAGTAGCTCCGTCTGATACAGCGGCGCAGGGTGCCGGTTCCGCGCTTGCCAAACTGCTTTGGTTGCAGAGTCGACCGGGGATGAGCAAGGCGCGGTATGCCCTGCATCAGGCCGACTGGATTGCAGGACGGTTGTGTGACCGGTTTGGTTTCAGTGACTGCAATAACAGTCTCAAGCTGGGCTATGACCCGGTAAACAGGAGCTGGCCGGAGTGGCTGGATAGTGTGGGGGTGAAGCGCCGGTTGCTGCCGGAAGTTGTTGCACCGGGCACGCCGGTTGGCTGTATCAGCCCGGTGCTGGCTGAACGGCTGGGACTTCCTCCGACTGTCACTGTTGTAACGGGAACCACCGACAGTACCGCAGCGGTTTTTGCCACCGGTGTCTCTCTCCCCGGAGATGCAGTTACCTCACTGGGTTCTACTATAGTGGTGAAGGTTGTTGCTGAAAAGCCGTTTTTTTGCTCGCGTTACGGGATCTATAGCCAGCCTTTCAGAAGGTTGTGGCTGGTGGGTGGCGCATCCAACAGTGGTGGAGCGGTGCTGCGGCAATTTTTTACGGATGAACAGATGGCAGAGATGAGTGTCAGACTGAACCCATCCCGCCGGATCTGCCTTGATTACTATCCGTTACCCGCCGTTGGAGAACGTTTTCCTGTGTCCGATTTGTCTCTCGAACCGCGCCTGACCCCGCGTCCTGAAGATGATCTGCGGTTTTTTCAAGGTATACTGGAAGGTATTGCGCGTATAGAACGGCGTGGTTATCGGTTGCTTTCCGCGCTGGGAGCCCCGTACCCCGGAGTGATTCGCACGGTGGGCGGGGGAGCGGCGAACCACGCCTGGGGGGAGATTCGGAGGCAGATCCTTGGAGTGCCGATGATCAAGCCTGCTTTCAGTGAAGCGGCTTATGGTACCGCGCTGCTTGCTCAGGGAGGTTGCAAGAAATGATTCTGGTATGCATCGAGTATTTTCTGAATGAAGAAGGGCGCAGCTATTTTTCTGACTGGCTGAAATACCTGGCCGGGAAGCTGGAGAAGCAGCAGGGGTTTCAGGGGTTGCGGCGGCTGAAAGAGGTCACCGGTGGTGTGGAGGGGTGCAGTTTGCTGCTGGAATTTGACAGTCATATGCTGCTGGAGCAGTGGTTGGCAAGCGAGGAATATGCCGAGGCCGCTGCCCTGCTCGAGGTCTATACTCTCAAGCCGTTCAGCTCCAGCCTGTATCATGTGGAGAGAGTGGAGGTTTGAACTACCTTGTCGTCGTTGCCCTTGTCTGCATATCCCAGGTTGCCTGGGCCGGTAGCGTTACTGTTGCTGTTGCGGCCAATTTTGTCACCCCGGCCAGGCAGATAGCGGAGGCGTTTCAGCAAAACAGTGAACACACTGTCGTCATTAGTTCCGGCTCTACGGGCAAGCTGTTTGCACAGATAGAGCACGGTGCTCCCTTTGATCTGTTTCTTGCGGCTGACAGCCAGCGGCCACGGCTGCTGGAGCAGAATGGCAAGGCGGTATCCGGTAGCCGTTTTACCTATGCGCTGGGGAAAATTGTCTTGTGGAGTCCCCGCCCGGGTTATGTGGATGAGCATGGCGATATTTTGAAAAAAGGCAGCTTTAAACGGTTGGCTCTTGCCAGTCCGCGGCTCGCTCCCTATGGGCTGGCGGCACAGCAGGTGATGAAAAAACTGGGGGTATGGGTGGGTTTGCAAGGGCGCTTGGTTCAAGGCGAAAACATCGCCCAGGCGTTCCAGTTCGTTATCAGCGGAAATGCTTCGCTGGGTTTTGTCGCGCTTGCCCAGATTCGGGCGGCTGGAAGCCCAGGCTCTGTCTGGCAGATCCCGGGCGAACTGTATCAGCCCATCCGGCAGCAGGCTGTGCTGTTGCAGCGAGGCAAAAACAGCGCTGCGGCCAATACTTTTTTTCATTATCTGCAAAGTGGCGAGGCCCGGGAGATTATCCGGAATATGGGGTATGAGGTGGTAGCGAGCGGCGACCAGAGCCATGTCGCTGAGTGAGACTGATATCCAGGCCATCTGGTTAACGTTGCGATTGGCCAGCGTGACTACGCTGCTGCTGCTGCTGGTAGGGACGCCGCTGGCATGGTGGCTGGCGCGTACCCGCTCCTGGCTTAAACAACCGGTGGCCGCCATAACTGCCCTGCCGCTGGTATTGCCGCCGACGGTGCTCGGTTTCTACTTGTTGATTTTGTTGGGACCCAACGGGCCGGTGGGTTCGCTGATGCTGGATCTTGGTCTGGATACATTGCCGTTTACCTTTCCTGGTCTGGTGGTGGCGTCAATGATCTATTCACTGCCGTTTATGGTGCAGCCGTTGCAAAACGCCTTTTCTGCAATTGGCGATCGCCCTCTGGAGGTGGCGGCGACGCTGCGGGCCTCTGCCCTGGATCGGTTTTTGACTGTTGTTATACCGCTGGCGCGCCCCGGTTTTTTGACGGGTATCGTGCTGGCCTTTGCCCATACCGTAGGTGAGTTTGGTGTAATATTGATGATTGGTGGCAATATTCCCGGTGAGACCCATGTGTTGTCAGTTGCCATTTATGATCATGTGGAGGCGCTGGACTACAGAAATGCTCACATGTTGTCAGCGGGTCTGCTGGCGTTTTCGTTTCTGGTTATCTTGTTGTTGAATCTGGTCAACAAGCGTACCCATCAGGGGTTGGGTCAGTGACGGAGGTCAGGGTTCGCTTTAGTGTAGAACTGGAAGATTTTTCCCTGGATGTTGAATTTCAGGCTCCCGGCAAGGGCGTCACAGCCCTGTTTGGTCACTCCGGCTCCGGCAAGACGACGTTGTTGCGCTGTCTGGCGGGTTTGGAGCGAAGGGCCTCGGGGTTTTTGCAGGTCAATAGTGAGATTTGGCAGGACAACGCCAATGGTATCTGTCGGCCCACCCATCGTCGCGCAGTGGGCTACGTGTTCCAGGAGGCCAGCTTGTTTCCCCACCTGTCGGTTCGCCGTAACCTGAAGTACGGCTTGAAACGCGTTCCCGCCTCGCAGCGTCAGGTGAGTTTTGATGATGCCGTGGCTCTGGCAGGACTTTCCGACTTGTTGGAGCGCGCTCCAGTGCGATTGTCCGGCGGTGAACGTCAACGGGTTGCTATCGCCCGGGCGCTATTGACCAGTCCGCGGCTGCTGTTGATGGATGAACCACTGTCGGCGCTGGATGAGCGCAGCAAGCAGGATATTTTTCCTTGCCTGGAGCGTCTGCACAGCGAGCTTTCCATTCCGGTAATCTATGTCAGCCATTCACTGAAAGAGGTGGCGCGGCTAGCGGATCATATGGTCTGGATGGAGGAGGGTCGGGTGCGTGCTTCCGATTCGCTGCAGAGGGTGCTTACCCGGCTGGATTTGTCGGTGGAGCGCGGTGATGAGGCTGGTGCGATACTGGAGACAGTGGTTGCCCTGCACGATGATAATTACCACTTAACTGCGCTGGATGGCTGCTGTGGGCGAGTATGGATCAACCGGCTGGACAGGAAGCCGGGGCAAACGGTACGGGTTCATGTTCCGGCACGGGATGTCAGTATAAGCCTGGAGAAAAGCGGTGACAGCAGCATTCTCAATATCTGGCAGACAGTGGTAGAGGATATCCGCGAAGTGTCCCGCAGTCAGGTGTTGATACGGCTGATCTGTAACAGCGGCCGGGACAGCCCCCGCTTGCTGGCGCGGATTACCCGTAAATCCTGTGTCAAGCTGCGTTTGAAGCCGGGAATGAAAGTGTTTGCCCAGCTAAAAAGTGCGGCGCTTATTGATTGACTTTTGACTGGTTTGAACCGGGGTGGCGCGAATCACCCCGATGCGTACTTCATCGCGTGGTCTTGGCAAGCGCAAGGTGACTGTTTTCCCTGGTGGAATGGTGCCATTGACGGGGATTTTGTCCATCTTTCCGGCGCGATGCTGGATCCCCAGCATGATTCGGGTAACAGCGAGCGGGGCACGATTGCTGATCTTAACAAGGAAGCGGCCCTTGCTGTCCAGACCACCACGCGCAGAGATATACTTTCCCGGTTCCTGCGGCAGCTCCAGCCTGGCCAGAAAAATGGCGGCCTGCTGACCCAGTGGAGAGCGTGAGCCGGCCGCTGCCCGATAGTGTGCGATGGCGCTCTTTTCATCACGTGCCTTGAGTGCCATGTTACCCAGGGCATAATGTGCGGTCGCCGTTGGAAGCAGTTTCAGGCTGCGTTCGAGGTCCTGACGGGCACTGGATTCATCTGCCAGCTCCTGCTCGATCAGGCCGCGTTGCAGATAAAAGGCGAAAAAGGTGTCATTTTGTCCGACTGCCTTGTCAAACATGCGTTTCGCCTGCCGCAGTTTTCCCAGCTTCAGCAAGGCATCACCACGCAGGCCATAGAACAGCGCCTCTCTTTTTTCCTGCTGGATGGCCTTGTCAGCCAGCGTCAGCGCCCTGTTTGCATCCCCTTCGGACAAGGCCTTGCGGCCAGCATCGTAATCTGCATAGGCCTGTTTTGTGGCTTTCAGTGTGGAGATACGTTGCAGGTACTCCTGTTGCCCTTTTTTCAGTCCCCGGGGAAAGGTGGCGGCATATTTCCGGTTTGCCTCAACGCGCTCCTGTGAAGGAGGATGAGAAGCGAACAGCCCTTCCAACCAGCCGGTTTTGCGCCCCTTTGAAAGCCGTACAAAGGTCTCCTGCAGGGTCACGGCCGCCTGTGGATCATAGCCCGCCCGGACCATATACTTCATGCCGTATTTATCAGACTCCAGTTCTGCGTTGCGGCCATATTTGGTATTGATCAGTTGTGCTCCGATACCTGCGGCTCCCACCATCAGATCAGCGTACTGCTCTCCGGCGGAAGCCATGCGGGCGGCGATCACCCCCAGTTGCAACAGCATCCCACGTTCCATCGAACGGGCACCATGGCGTGCCGCCGCATGGACGATTTCATGTCCCAGTACTGCGGCAAGTTCCGCCTCGGAATTGAGCTCCAGCAACAGCCCCCGGTTAATGGCGATCTTGCCGCCGGGCAACGCCCAGGCGTTGGGTACCGAGTTGTTGAGTACAATAAACTCATAGGGCAGCTCCGGCCGGTCGCTCACCCTGGCCAGCTTCTGGCCTACCTCATTGATGTAACGGGTGAGCTCGGGATCCAGTTGATAAGCACCACCCTGTGACTGCCGGGAAGGGAGGTAGCTCTGCTGGCCAATCTGGATCT
This sequence comes from Chromatiales bacterium, assembly GCA_026982395.1. GTDB lineage: Bacteria > Pseudomonadota > Gammaproteobacteria > Thiohalospirales > Thiohalospiraceae > DRMK01. The sequence goes on from JALSHD010000128.1 coordinate 51,770, forward strand.
CCTGCGTCTGGGATACCAGACGCAGCTCGCGCTTGCCGGTTACCGGGTTGGTGGCGCAGCTGCTCAATAGTAGCAGACCAGAGAGCAGGGGAGCGATCCAGTATCTCGATATATATTTGTTTGGTATCATTTTTTTGGTCCGGGTTTCCGTAACGATACCCGGTTTTTCAGCCTCCGCCAAGATCAGCTTCGGAGAGAAGCTCGGGCACAGGCCCAGATATCGATGCGTTCTGCCCCAGCTTGGCGCAGCACCCTGGTCATCGCGTTAACGGTATGGCCGGTGGTGACCACATCATCGATAATGACAATATGTTTTGCGCGGAGATCACCCGTTACACGGAAGGCATTTCGTACATTTATGCGTCGCTGTTCTGTATGCAGTCCCGATTGTGCGGCGGTTGCGCTTACCCTTCGGCAGATCTGTGTGTCGACAGGGAGTTTCAGCTGTTTTGCGATGGGGCGGGCCAGTTCCAGAGCTTGGTTAAAGCCCCGTTCACGCAGTCGTGCGGGATGCAGTGGCACCGGGACAAGCAGCTCAGGCTGCACAGATTGTGCAAGCCAGCGGGCCATGAGCGTGCCAAGCAGGCGGGCGTGAGTCAGTTTTCGGTGAAACTTGAGCTGGGTCAACAGATGATCAACCGGATATTGGTAGTGTAACGGTGCAAAGCAGCTGTCGTAAGCAGGGGTTTTTTTCTGGCATGCGCCGCACTGCCGGTTGCCGGATTCCACGGGCAGGGGTAAACCGCAAGTGCGGCAGGAGTGGTTGTTACAGGGCAGGTCGGCAAGGCAAGCGTGGCACAGATCGAGATCTTCGGCACCCGGATCGCAGCACAAAATGCAGCGTGACGGGAATACGGCAGTCCGAATGTTATTTGCCCATTTGTTAATCATTGTCATGTTGTCATGTTGTCAGGTTGACAGGTGTGGTGCAGGCTTTACTATGCCGGACAACCAGGTTATTCATTTAGTGAACCGGATTATGAATTATTCCACAATCGAAAAACTGCGTCACGACTGGCAAAGGCAGGAGGTGGAGGAGCTGTTCCGGCTGCCGTTCAGCGAGTTGCTGTTCCGTGCCCAGAGTGTACACCGCCGCCACTTCGATCCTGCCGAGATTCAGGTGAGCAGCCTGCTCAGCATCAAGACCGGCTCCTGCCCGGAGGATTGCGCCTACTGCCCGCAGAGCGCCTACCACGATACCGGGCTGGGTGAGGAGGCGCTGCTGGAGGTGCAGCAGGTGGTGGAGTCGGCGCGTGCCGCCCGTGCCGCCGGGGTCAGCCGCTTCTGCATGGGTGCGGCGTGGCGCAATCCGGGGGATGACGATCTGAACCGGGTCGAGGCGATGATCCGCGGGGTCAAGGCGCTGGGGATGGAGACCTGCATGACGCTCGGGATGCTCGACAGGGAGCAGGCGGCGCGGTTGCAAGCGGCGGGGCTGGACTACTACAACCACAACCTGGATACCTCGCCGGAGTTCTACGGCACGGTGATCACCACCCGCACCTATCAGGATCGGCTGGATACCCTAAAACACGTGCGCGATGCGGGGATCAAGGTGTGCTGTGGCGGGATTCTCGGCATGGGTGAGGAGCGCCGGGATCGGATCGGGCTGCTGCTGCAGCTGGCGAACATGGAGCCACATCCGGACAGCGTCCCGGTCAATTTGCTGGTGCAGGTGGAGGGCACTCCGCTGGAAGGGGTGGAACAGCTGGATCCGCTGGAGTTTGTGCGCTGTATCGCGGTGGCGCGCATCATGATGCCCGCCTCGCTGGTGCGGCTCTCTGCCGGGCGGGAGAGCATGAGTGACGAGCTGCAGGCGCTCTGTTTTCTGGCGGGCGCCAACTCGGTGTTCTACGGCGACAAGCTGCTGACCGCCCCCAACGCGGAGAGCTGCGGGGACGATGCGCTGTTCGAGCGTCTCGGTCTGCGGCGCATGGCGCCGGCCGATGACGGGCGGGCAACGACCCCTTCCGGCGAGATCAGCTACCGGATCTGCAGGAGCTCCTGACCATGCTGCAGATCGAGGAGAGCTCTTTCCACGGCGGGATCGGGCTGTGGCGTCTCGGGTTTCGCCCCTTCTTTCTGGGTGCCGGAGTGTTCGCCGTGCTGCTGATGGCCATGTGGATGGAGATCTACCTGTTCGGCTGGAACATGGTCCCGGCCGGCTATGCCGCCCCGATATGGCATGCCCACGAGATGATCTATGGTTACGGTGTGGCGGTCATCGCCGGATTTCTGCTCACCGCGGTGAGGAACTGGACCAACGTGCAGACCCTGCACGGCCCCGGCCTGATGGCGCTGTTTGTGCTCTGGGTTGCCGCCAGGGTGGCCCCCTTTTCCGGTTCGCCGGAGGTTGCGTTCCTGTTCGACACGCTGTTCATGCTCGCCTTCACCGGTGCTGTGCTGCATCCGGTGGTCAAGGCCCGGAGCTGGAACCAGCTGGTGGTGGTCGCCATCGTCTTTCTGCTGGCCTGCAGCAACATCCTGTTCTATCTCGGCCTGACCGGCTTGTTCCCGGACGGCACCCGGATGGGGCTGTATGGCGGTCTCTATCTGGTGGTGGCAATGATCCTGCTGGTGGGGCGGCGGGTGATCCCCTTCTTCATCGAACGGGGGTGCGACACCCCGGTTCAGCTCACCGAGCGGCCTTGGCTGGATATCGCCATCGTGGCCTGCTATGCGCTGTTTGTCATCGTGGATCTGTTCACCTCCCTGCCGACGCTCGCCGCGCTGCTGGCAGCGGTTCTGCTTATCCTGAACACTCTCCGCCTGGCCGACTGGTACACCCCGGGGATCTGGAAAAAGCCGCTGCTGTGGGTGCTCTATGTCGCCTATCTCTGGATCACCGGCGGATTCCTGCTGAAGGCTGCCGGCCTGTTCGGGCACTCTCCGACCCTCGCCGTGCACGCCTTTACCGTGGGGGGGATCGGCATGATGACGCTGGGAATGATGGCACGGGTCGCGCTGGGGCATACCGGCAGAAATGTGTTCGATCCCCCCGCCTCCGTGTGGTGGATGTTCCTGCTGCTGGCAGCGGGTGCGGTGGTCCGGGTTCTGTTTCCTCTGCTGTCCGTGGAGCAGTATCAGCTCTGGATTGCGGCTTCCCAGCTGCTGTGGATGGCCGCGTTTGCCCTGTTCCTGTTTGTCTACGCCCCGATCCTGATCAAGCCGAGGGTCGATGGCAGATATGGGTGAGGCCGCAGGGCAGGGCTGGAGTGATTCCCTCGCCGGCACTCTGCAGCAGCTGAAACGGGAAGGGCTGTATCGTGCCCGCCGCGTCGTGGAGACGCCGCCGGGCCGGCAGGTGGTTGTGGATGGCCGGGAGTGTCTCTCCTTCTGCAGCAACGACTACCTCGGTCTGGCCAATGATCCGGCAGTGGTGGCGGCTTTCCGAAAGGGTGCGCAGCGGTACGGCGCGGGCAGCGGTGCCTCCCACCTGATCTCCGGCCACTCTGTTGCCCATCACGCCCTGGAGGAGGAGCTGGCCGATTTCACCGGGCGCGAGCGCGCCCTGCTGTTCTCGACCGGATACATGGCCAACCTGGGTGTCATCAGCGCCCTGTGCGGGCGCGCCGACACGGTGCTGGAGGATCGTCTCAACCACGCCTCGCTGCTGGATGCCGCCCTGCTCTCCCGGGCGCGGCTGCGGCGCTATGTCCACGGGGATCCGGCCGGTCTGGAGCGCTGTCTCGACGGGACGGGTGAGGGCAGGGTGCTGGTGGCCAGCGACGGCGTATTCAGCATGGACGGCGATCTGGCGCCGCTGCCGGAGCTGGCCGCGGCGGCAGAGCGCCACGGTGCCTGGCTGATGGTGGACGACGCCCACGGCCTCGGCGTGCTGGGCGCGACCGGAGCCGGGACGGTGGAACATTTCAACCTGGACCAGCAGCAGGTGCCGGTGCTGATGGGGACGCTGGGCAAGGCGTTTGGCGTGTTTGGGGCCTTTGTCGCGGGCAGCGAGCTGTTGATCGAGACGCTGATTCAGCGGGCGCGCAGCTATATCTACACCACCGCCCTGCCGCCGGCGGTAGCGGAAGCGGCGCGCGCCAGCCTGGGCCTGATCCGTGAGCAGCCGTGGCGGCGCCGGCATCTGCACGCCCTTGTCCGGCGGTTTCGCAGCGGCGCTGATCAGCTGGATCTGCCACTGCTGGCATCGGAGACACCGGTGCAGCCGCTGCTGGTGGGGGAGCCGGAGCGGGCAGAGCGGTTGAGCCGGAAGCTGCTGGAGCGGGGGATCCTGATCGGCGCGATCCGGCCCCCTACGGTGCCGGCCGGCAGCTCCCGGTTGCGCATCACCCTGTCGGCGGCCCATACCGAGTCCGACGTGGATCGGCTGCTCACCGCACTGGAGGAGGTGGTGTGAGACTGCACGCGGAGAGCCGGGGAACAGGGGTGGATCTGGTCATGCTGCACGGCTGGGGCATGCACTCCGCCATGTGGGGAGAGCTGGCCGACGGGCTGGCCGGGTTCTGCCGGGTCACCACGGTCGACCTGCCGGGGCACGGCTTGAGTCCCGCCCTGGAGCCGGAGCACGCCGCCTCGCTTTCCGGCTGGGCCGCGGCAGTTGCCGAAGTGGCGCCTGCGCGGGCGGTCTGGCTGGGCTGGTCACTGGGCGGCCTGGTGGCGATGCGGGCGGCGCTGGATTTTCCACAACGGGTGTCACGACTGATTCTGGTGGCTGCAAACGCCAGTTTCGTGCAGCGCCCCGACTGGCCCCGCGCCCAGCCCTCCGCAACGCTGGATGGATTCGCGGCGGGACTGCGGCAGGATTACCGCACCGTTCTGCAGCGCTTCCTCGCCCTGCAGGCGTGGGGCAGCGAGGATGCGCGGCGCCAGGTGCGGATGTTGCGGGAGAGCCTGTTCGTTCACGGAGAGCCGCACCCCGCGGCGCTGGCGGCCGGACTGCGGATGTTGAAACAGGCCGATCTGCGCCGTGAGCTGCCCGGTCTGACGCAACCCGCGCTGCTGATTGCGGGGCAGCGCGACACCCTGGTTCCTCCGGCCGCGCTGAAGAGCATGGTGCAACTTATGCCAGATGCGCGGATGGAGACGGTTCCGGGGGCGGGGCACGCCCCCTTTCTGTTTCACTCCGGACGTTTCCGGCAGCTGGTTGGAGAGTTTCTCAGCAGCGCCCGTTCAACCCATCCGAATCAACGAAACAATCACTTGGCACCAAGAAAGGGTATGAAGGGGAACAGATTTTGAATGTTGAGCCATGCCCACGAAAATCACTCCAAATCATCGATGTAAAAATTGAAATCGGCAATAGGGTATCCCTATAAATTGCTCATTCCGCCGTTCTGGGGAACGTAACGAAAAGTTGTCATTGTAACTACTCAGCTTGCTCCTGAAACGCGCCACCTCTGCGTTGGAAAATGGTTATTTGCCGGTGCAAACTCGCATTTTCCCCATGGATCTCACGCATTTTGGAAGGAATCTGAGTAGTTTCGTAACCTGTTTACTACTCGATGGGCAGTTACCTTTTCATTTGGTTTCGAGCATCGAAAATTCATTTTTTTGGAGGCTTTCAGTGGTTGTTAACTGCTTGACTTGGCAAGTATTTTCCAATCCAGAAATGAGCCTGAAGGAAGGGTCTATTAAGCCCTTGTTTTGAGTCGCTCATGGAGCATTCATGGACAGGACCGCTGGGCTGGCCGTGCCGCTCATCCTTACTCGCCAGCAAACGAATATCGGCTTTCGTGTAACGCCGTTTGAAACCATTACGGCGAGCAGGCTTTACGGATAGTACGCCTGTTTTGGCGTATTGCCGTATCAGGCGCTTTGTTTGGGCGAGGGAATAGCCTGTCACCT
>JALSHD010000129.1 GCA_026982395.1 Chromatiales bacterium
CAGCAGCCCGGCCTCCGCTTCGGTCAACAGTTCTGCCTGGGCGAGACGCTCCAGAATACGGATGTTATCGGTGTAATCAAGCAGATCCGGGTGTTGATGTGCCCAGGCGAGTACCGCATATTGCACCATAAATTCAATGTCAGTGATACCTCCAGTGTCCTGTTTCAGATAGAACAGATCCCTGTCCCGCCCCGCATGGGTCTCTACCATTTTACTGCGCATTTCAACCACCTCCCTGCGCAAGGAGCTCTTGTCCCGAACACGGGAAAGAACCTGGCGCCGCAGCCGGAAGAACTGCTGCCCCAGCGATTCACTGCCAGCCACGATCCGCGCCCGTACCAGCGCCTGATGTTCCCAGGTCCACGCCTTCTCCTGCTGGTATCGGGCAAAGGCCTCAAAACTGCTCACCAGCAGCCCGGAAGCACCACTGGGCCGCAGCCGGGTATCCACCTCATAGAGCATTCCGGCCGCTGTCCGGGTGGCAAGAATATGGATGATGCGCTGCGCCAGCCGGGCATAGAAAACGGCACTGGCCACCGGTCTGGACCCATCGGTATCCCCCGAATCGCTGTCATGAATAAACACCAGATCCAGATCGGAACCGTAGCTCAGCTCGATGCCACCCAGCTTGCCATAAGCGATAATCGCGAACCCCTTCCCGTCTCCGCTACAAGGCGGCGCACCGTGCCGTTCGAGCAGATGGCTCCAGGCCAGCTCCAGGGTCTGCTCAAGCACCACCTCGGCGATATCGGTCAGATGGTCGCTGACCACCATCAGCGGGATGGCATCAGCTACATCCGCTGCCGCCACCCGCAGTACATTACTGTGGCGGAAGTGGCGCAGCAGCTCCATCTGCCGCTCCAGATCATCCTGGGCAACCGGCAGCAGGCGCTGGCGAAGCTCGGCCTCCAGCTCCTCGCGACCGGGTGGCGAATAGAGCATACGCGGATCCAGCAGTTCATCCAGCAACACCGGGTAGCGGGTCAGCTGCCGGGTGATCCAGGGGCTGGCGGCGCACAGCTTGACCAGTTGCGACAGCGCCATCGGATTCTCCACCAACAGCGACAGATAGGCGCTGCGCTGCAGGATCTGCTCCAGCAGCTGGAGCACCCGGCCCAGTGCCGCATCGGGTTGCTCCATCTGCCCGGCCACCCCCAGCAGCAGCGGCATCAGCCGATCCATGAGCTGCTTGCCGTTGTCACTCAGGGTCTGGTAACGGCGCCCGTTATAGAGGGCATCGAGCTGGTGCAGCACCACCTCCGGCTGTTCATATCCGGCAGCGCTCAGCGCCTGCAGGGCAAGCTCCGGCTCCAGCTCCTGCTGCCAGACGCTGGTCAGATCCAGTTCATCACTCTCCGCATGACGGGTCTGCGGTGCTGCAAATACCTGCTCGAAATGCTCCTGTACATTGGCGCGGTGCGCATCCAGCTCCGCCTTGAACGGCTCCCATCCGTCAAACCCCATGCTGAGCGCCAGCCGCAGGCGCCCGGCCTCATCCTGCGGCAATTTGTGGGTCTGTTGATCGGCATACTCCTGCAGGCGGTGTTCGGTGCGGCGCAGAAAGAGATAGGCATCGCCCAACTGCTGCACCACATACTCCGGCAGCAGATTTCCCTGCTGCAACAGTTGCAGCACGGTCAGAATACGGCGCTCCTGCAGGGCCGGTTCGCGCCCGCCACGGATCAGCTGGAACGCCTGGCCGATGAACTCAATCTCACGAATACCGCCAGCGCCCAGCTTGATGTTGTTCTCCATCCCCTTGCGGCGCACCTCACTCTCAATCAGCCGCTTCATGCCGCGCAGGGAGGAGAATGCCCCGTAGTCCAGATAGCGCCGGTAGACAAACGGCCGCAGCAACGCCATCAGGCGCGCCCCTGCTTCGGCGTCACCCGCCACCACCCGTGCCTTGATCATGGCGTAACGCTCCCACTCCCGGCCATGAATCTGGTAGTAGTTCTCCAGTTCGTCGAAACTGGAGACCAGCGGGCTGCTGTCACCAAACGGCCGCAGGCGCATATCGACCCGGAACACAAACCCTTCGGCGGTGGGTTCATTCAGCACCCGGATCAACGCCTGGCCGAGACGGATAAAGTAGCGTTCGTTACTGACAGCCTGATTGCCACCAACCGTCTCGCCCGCTTCGGGATAGGTGAAAATCAGGTCGATATCGGAGGAAAAATTCAGCTCATGGGCGCCCAGTTTTCCCATCCCCAGCACAATCAGGGACTGCGGTTCACCGGCGCTGTTGCAGGGTGTGCCCAGCTCAGCGCACAGCCAGCGGTGCAGTAGCTCCAGACTCCGACCGATACAGGCATCGGCCAGCCAGGAGAGTTCGCACATGGTCTCGTCGAGATCCGCCCAGCCGGCCAGATCACGCCAGGCAATACGCACCATCTCGCGGCGCCGGAAATGGCGCAGCCGGGAAATCAGCGCCGTTTCATCGGCCACATCCGCCAAAAGCCGGCCAAGGCGCTCGACGAAACCCGAAGGAGAATAAGCCCGATCCAGATCTCCGCTCACCGCCAGATCATCCAGCAGCTGCGGAGCACAAATGCAGCTGCGCGCAACAAACTCACTGTAGAGCCAGACAGGAGGCAGCGAGGCGAGCAACTTCTCCGGCAGAGGGGACAACCCCAGCTCTGCTCGTGCCTGCTGCCAGGAGTCCACGCGATCCTGCAACGACGGACGCATCTCCTCCGGCAGCTGGTCGATGATTGCTGTCAGATCCATCACCACATCAGATCATCCGGAACCGGATAGTCGGCATAAGGATCATTCTTCTCCTTTGCGCTATCGCTCTGCCCCTTGCTGCAGAAGACCACGCAGTTCACATCCCGTTCACGGATCTTTTCCGCAACGGCAGATGGCACCAGTTCATACCGTTCACCCAGCTTCACAATGGCCAGCCGGCCTCGACTGAGCTGCTGCTGTAGTTCCGTGGTAACGTGGATCTGTTTCACCACATTGGCGTCGGTAAAACGGTAAACGACATCACCCTCACGATCGGTAACCCGGTTCATCTCGACAAGCTGTTTTACCTGTGCGGCAAGCGCCTTGCATTCCGCCTCCTCCTTGCGTTGCTGATTGAGTTTGCGGGCACGCTCCGCCTTCTCCGCCCGGGCCTGTTGCGCAAGAAGCCGGGGCTGATCCACCGTATCGCTCTGGCGCTGCTGCCTGGTTTTTTTATACTTCTCTTTCTTGACCTTTTTTGCCCGCCGTTCATCCACAAGGCCGGTTTTCTTGAGTTGATCAAACAGTGAGTTGCCCATCGATTTCTCCTTCTGCAGTCATCCCTGGATGAATCCCGTTGTCCGGGAGATCTCTGCTGCAATCAGAACAAGAGCCGAATACATAGCCACGTTCTTGGCAAATATCTTTGCCAAAGTAGTATTGAGGTTTGCATTGAACTCCTCCAGCGCGGGTTTGCGCTCCTTCTCCGGCAATGCTTCAATCTCCTGCAACATCTCGCGCTTGATACGCAACAGGTCAACAGCCTGGGTAGCGCAGACAACCAGAATCGCCAGACCAACACCCTGCGGGGTCAGCGTAAAAAAGGCAGGCCCCAACAAGCCGATAAGGGCGTGCATGAATATATTCCAGAACACAACATGTTCCTCCAACAGATAATCCGGAAAAAGAGATCAGGCAATCAGTTTCCACAGCCCCATCCCCACAATAACAAAACCAGCTGCAAAACCGGTACAGCTGAGAACAACAAGCAGAGGAACCGTTTTCAATCCCTGCCTCAATAAACTCCGCCCCGCCACGACCGCACCGATAGCAGTCAGGAAAAAACCAAACTCGCTGACAAAAAGCAGCGTCAACACGGGAAGCGAAAGACCACCATCAGGGTTCAAGGCTCCCGTCTGAAACAGCAACAGATGGAGAAGCAGCCCCATGCTGGCAGCCAGCATTGAAAAAAGTGTCCGATTCATGGAGAGATAGTCTAACCTGCAATCCCGGCGCTTGATACTCTACTCCGCCCGCAACGCCTCCACCGGATCCAGCTGCGCCGCCCGCCGGGCGGGAAGCACGCCGGCCAGCAGGCCGATGCCGACCGCGATCAGCTCCGCCAGCACCACGTAGCTCAGCGGTGTGTGGACCGGCAGCGCCGGCAGGAACAGGTGCAGCAGCCAAGCGATGCCCATCCCCAGGGCGAGGCCGCTCAGGCCGCCGATGGCCGCCACCGCCACCGCCTCGCCGAGGAACAGCCCCAGCACCTGCGATCGCCTTGCCCCAAGGGCACGCAGCAGGCCGATCTCGCTGGTGCGTTCGTTGACCGCGATGGTCATGATGGTGACGATACCGATAGCCCCCACCAGCAGGGAGATGCCGCCAATCGCCGCCACCGAGATGGTCAGCACGTTCAGGATGGAGCCGAGCACGTCCAGCATCTGCTGCTGGGTGGTGATGGTGAAATCCTCCCTGCCGTGGCGCGCCTCGAGGGTTCGCCTGATCCCCTCCACCACCCGCTCCACCGGGGTCTGTTCGCTGTACAGCACGTCGATCTCCAGCAGGCTGTCGCGGTTGAACAGGCTCAGAGCCCGGGCGGCCGGGATGTAGACCGTGTCGTCAAGGTCGAAGCCGAGCACCGTCCCCTTCGACTCCATCACGCCGATCACCCGGTAGCGGCTGCCGCTGATGGTGATCCGCTGCCCCAGCGGGTTGGCCTCGCCAAACAGCTCCTGACGCATCTTGCTGCCCAGCACGGCAAAGGCGCGCGGCGCTACCGGGTTGTCGTCCGGCAGAAAGCGCCCCAGTCCCACCGCCATGCTGAACGCCTCGGGCATCTGGGTTCCTACGCCGAAGATGGTGGTGCGGCGGTGGCGGTTGCCGGCCTCCACCTCGGCATTTCCCTGGACCATTGGGACCAGCGCACGCACATAGGGGAGCCGCTTCAGGGCCTCGGAGTCCTCGATGGTCAACGGGCGCTCCGTGCCGAAGATCCCGACACTGGTGCCGGCGGTGGTGGCACGCCCGGGATTGATCGCCACCAGGTTGGTGCCGAACTGGGTGAATTCGGACAGCATGAACTGGCGCAGCCCCTCGCCGATGGAGGTGAGCAGCACCACGGCGGCGATACCCACCGCAATCCCCAGGGTGGTGAGAAAACTGCGCAGCCGGTGGGCGCTCAGCGAGCGGCCGGTGAGACGGAGAAGGTCGCGGGTCAGCATGGCTCAGCGGCGCGACAAGGCCAGCACCGGATCGAGTCTCGCCGCCCGCCGTGCCGGCAGCAGGCTGAACAGCAGCCCGGCGAGCAGCGCCACCAGCAGTGCCGTGACAATAGCCCACAGCGGCGCATGGGCGGGCAGGATGGGAAACAGACGGCGGATCAGCAGGCTGCCCAGCTCGCCCAGCAGCAAGCCGATGGTGGCGCCGAAGGCGGAGAGCAGCAGCGCCTCGGCCAGGATCAGCAGCACGATCTGCCGCGGCGTGGCCCCCAGCGCCTTGAGCAGGCCGATCTCGGCGGTGCGCTGGGAGACCGCCACCAGCATCACGTTCATGATCAGGATCCCGGCCACCGCCAGGCTGATGGCGGCGATGCCGCCCACCGCCCAGGTCAGCGCCCCGAAGATCCGGTCGAAGGTAGCCAGCACCGCATCCTGGGTGATTACCGTCACATCTCTCTTCCCCTGGTGACGCTCCTGCAGGGTGTTGATGATGAACTGCCTGACCGGCTCGATGGCGGCGCGGCTGCTGGCCTCCACCACGATGCGGAACAGCGACGGCGTGTTGAACAGCTGCTGGGCGGAGGCCACCGGGATGATGACCGACTCATCCACATCGGTGCCCATCGAGCGCCCCTCGGTGGCCAGGATGCCGATGACCCGAAAACGCCGGTCGCCAATGCGCAGCCATTCGCCGATGGCCGGCTGCACGCCAAACAGCTCGTCCCGGATCTTCTTGCCGATCACCGCAACCGGCACGGCGCGCTCCAGATCGGTATGGGGCAGGAACCGCCCCTGCGCCATGCTCCAGTGGCGCAACGGCAGCAGCTCCGCGCTGGAGCCCAGGATCACCACGTCACGGGAGCGCCCCTGGCGGCTCACCCTGGCGGAACCGATGTTCAGCGGGGCGATGCGGCGCACACTGTAGCTGCGCTGCAGCGCCTGCGCATCCTGCAGGGTGAGGGGGCGTGGCGTCTCCCCCATCAGGGTGGTGGGGCTGATCCCGGCGGTTTCGGAACGCCCCGGGATCACGATCACCAGATTGGTGCCCAGCGAAGCGAACTCCCCGGTCACGTAGCGGCGTGCCCCCTCTCCCAGCGAGGTGAGCACCACCACCGCGGCCACTCCGATGGCCATCGCGATCAGCATCAGCACCGTGCGTGCGGGATAGCCGCGCAGGGCGCCCCAGCCGAAGCGGGCGACATCAAGCGGCGCCACTGTCACTCTCCAGCCGACCATCCAGCATCTGCAGACGGCGGCGCGCCCGCTGCCCGATCTCCGGGTCATGGGTGACCACGATCAGGGTGATGCCGGCATTGTTGAGCCGCTCCAGGATGCGCACCACCCCCTGCCCCGAGCTGTGGTCCAGATTGCCGGTGGGCTCATCGGCCAGCAGCAGCGCCGGCTGCATCACCGTGGCCCGGGCGATGGCAACCCGCTGGCGCTGTCCGCCGGAGAGCTGTTCCGGCTTGTGCTGGCTGCGATCGGAGAGATCCAGCGCCGCCAGCGCCTGCGCCACCCGCTCCCGGCGCTGCGCCGGGGGGATCCCCGCCAGGATCAGCGGCAGCTCCACATTCTCCGCCGCGGTCAGCCGCGGCACCAGATGGAACGCCTGGAATACGAAACCGATGCGCCGGTTGCGCACCTCGGCCTGCTCCCGGTCGCTCAGCGCAGTGACATCCTGGCCATCCAGCCGGTAGATGCCGGAGGTGGGGCGGTCCAGCAGACCGATCAGGTTGAGCAGGGTGGATTTGCCGGAGCCGGAGGGCCCCATGATGGAGAGATACTCCCCCGCCTCGACGGTCAGATTCACATCATCCAGCGCGTGAACCGTCTGCTCCCCCACCTGAAAGTTGCGGTGGATATGGGAGAGCTCAATCATCCCGCTCGGCGCGCGCTCCGGCTGCCACCCCCTCCCGATCCAGGGAGACCACCACCTCATCGCCCGCCTGCAGGCCGCTGGTGACCTCGGTCCAGACCCAGTTGCCCAGGCCGGTTTCGACCTGGCGCTGCTGCAGCACCCCGTCCGCCCCCAGCACCAGCACCCTGTTCCCCTCCAGGAGCGCCTCGGTGGGGATACGCAGCGCCTTGTCCCGCCGCGCCAGGATCACCTCGATATCCGCGCTGTAGCCGGGCAGCATGTTTGTCGTATCTGCGGCATGGAGGAACTCCACCTCCACATCCACGGTGCGCGCCTGTTTCTCCACATCCAGCACATAGGGGGCGGTGCGCCGCACCCGGCCGGCAAAGCGCTTGCCGGGAAAGGCATCCAGGGCGATGCTGGCGCTCATGCCCACGCGGATCCGCGGTGCATCCACCTCGTCGATGGGGGCCGACACATAGAGGCAGCCGATATCCACCAGGTCCACCGCCGGCGGCGTGGGGACACCCACCGGCGACGGCGTCACGAACTCGCCCAGTTCGCCGTTCACCTCCGCCACGATACCGGCGAAGGGCGCGGTGAGCCGGGTGCGCTCCAGCACCGCCTCTGCCACCTTCAGCCGCCCCTGGGCGACGCCAATGGAGGCCTGCGCCGCCCGGCAGGCGGCCTGCTGACCGCGGGCATCACTGTCCGCCTTGTCCACCGCCTCCTCCGAAACCAGCTCCGACCTGCGCAACCGGCGCAGACGCTGCGCCTCCCGCTGTGCCAGCTCCGCCATCACACAGCTCTGCCGGGCGCGCGCCCGGGCGGCTACCACCTCGCTGCGGGCCAGCGCCACCTCCGCGGCCCGATCCTCGTTCCAGAACTCCATCAGCACCTGCCCCTGCGCCACCCGATCCCCCTCCTGCACCGGCAGCCGGGCAACCTGCCCGCCGATGGGCGGCGACAGACCGGCACGGTGGCACGCCTTGACCGTTCCGGCCCGGGTGTTGGCCACCGTATCCTGCACCAGCCCATACCCTGCGGTCTTGACCGCCACCCGGACCGGCTTGCTGTAACCCAGCCAGGCGGCCAGCACCACGGCGGCCAGCACCAGGAGCAGGAGAAGCGCGATCAGCCGGAGCCTTGTTACAGCCATATCTTTTTCCTTGAGGAACCACATGCCGAGTAATCTCTCAGCTTGCTCCCGAGACAGGCCAGTTCAAGGTGGAAAATATGGGTTTACAAAGGTAAATGACCATTTTCCAACGCAGAGGTGGCACGTTTTCGGGAGCAAGCTGAGTAGTTACAAAAACTATAGGGTAGTTCAGCGCATATTGCGACGCGCTGACTTAACAGAATCGGCACTGCTCAAGCCTGATGTTCCATCAAAGCAACAAATTCAGGATTCAATCGGATAAGCACGTCCACCAAAAGACAAAATAAATAAGGTTTTCATAATATTGCGATGTGAAAAATATGTCACAAAAATTAAAGGATTTCCGGCGTTCCCCGATAACTAATCACAAGTATAGCCGTTACGTAGCAGCCACCCCCTGCGACATGTGATTAAGTCAGGAAAAAGATAATGAAAAAGAACTACCCGGTAACAGGAAAAGAGCTCGATTTTCCAGCCAGCAGCAACATCCTTTCCACAACGGATCCGAAAGGAATTATTACCTACATAAATGATGACTTCATCAACATCAGCGGGTTTGAGGAAGCAGAACTGTTGGGCAAAAGCCACAACGTGGTGCGTCATCCCGATATGCCTCCGGCAGCATTCGAGGACCTGTGGGCCAATGTCAAAAAGGGCCGCTCCTGGATGGGTATTGTCAAAAACCGCTGCAGCAACGGAGATCACTACTGGGTCGACGCTTATGTAACACCCATTCATGAGAACGGCCAGATTGCAGAATACCAGTCGGTACGCAGAAAACCGGAGCGCAGCCTGGTTGAGCGGGCAGAGAAGCTCTACGCCTCCCTGCGCGAAGGCAAACTTCCCAAAAAGGCAAAACAGCGCACTCTCGGTCTGAACATCAAACTGTTGGCAGGCTTCGGAATCGCTCTGCTGCCGTTGCTGGCGGCCGCACTGTTCGCCCCTGCCAGTCTGCCCGCAATGGCGGTTGCCGGTCTGATATCGATGGGCATCGGCGCTGCAGCCATCCACCTGCTGTTGCAGCCTATCGACGTGGCCATCAGCAAGGCCAGGGCACTGGTCGACAATCCCTTGATGCAGTATATCTACACTGGTCGCAACGATGAGGCAGGACAGCTGATGCTGAGCCTGAAGATGCTCGAATCAGAGGCAGGTGGTATCGTCGGCCGGATAGCAGACTCCGCCCAGACGATGCACAAGGCCGCGGAAGAGCTGCAACAGAAGGCAGCCTCCTCCGGCGAAAGTGTCTCTGCGCAGTTCCATGAGACGGAACAGGTTGCAACCGCAATGGCGCAGATGGTCTCCGCCATTCAGGAGGTGGCACAGAACACCAGTGAAGCCGCCAGTTCCGCACAGCAGGCCAGCGAGCGGGCCAGTTGTGGCAAGCAGGTGGTGGATCAGACCATCACCAATATCGATCACATCTCCAAAACGGTGGAAAACGCCTCCGGCGTACTGCTGGGGCTGCAGCAGGAAACGGAAAATATCGGCAAGATTCTGGATGTCATCCGCGACATCGCCGAGCAGACCAACCTGCTGGCACTCAACGCAGCCATCGAAGCCGCACGTGCGGGAGAGCAGGGCCGGGGATTTGCCGTGGTAGCCGACGAAGTCCGCTCACTGGCCAACCGCACCCAACAGTCTACCCAGGAGATTCAATCCATGATCGAGCGGCTCCAGGAAGGGAGTCAGAATGCGGTACGGGAGATGGAAAACGGCCGCAGCCAGGCCCAACAGGGGGTCGAACAGGTGAACAAGGCCGGTGAACTGCTGGACGAGATCAACGGCATGGTCGCCTCCATCAGTGACATGAACACCATGATAGCCAGCGCGGTCGAGGAGCAGAGTGCAGTCGCAGCAGAGGTCAGCGAGAACGTCTCCATGATTCGGGAGGGAGCCGAGTCGGTCTCTGGTAACGTCCGGCAGATGGCTGAAGAGGCGAAGGATATCAACGAGCGGGCCAATCGCCTGTGGCAGCTGGCGGATCAGTTCTACAACAAGTGATTCGTGAAATATTGCGTTAAAAAATTAGCGCCGCAAGCTGGATTACCAGCAGGGCATAGATTCCGGCAACGACATCATCGAGCATGATGCCCGTACCGCCGGACACTCTCCTGTCCAGCAGGTTGATGGGCCACGGTTTCCAGATGTCGAACAGGCGGAACAGCAGAAAACCGGCGACCACCCAGGCCCACCCGGCCGGGGCAGCAATCATGGCGATGAAATAACCGACAATCTCGTCCCAGACGATACCGCCGTGATCATGAACACCGAGCACACGGCTGGTGTGGGAGCACAACCCGATCCCGGCCAGCAGCATCACTGCAACCAGCAGCAGGTAAGCGGACAAGCCCAGCGGCTCGGCCAGCAGATAGAGCGGTATGGCAACCAGTGTGCCCGCTGTTCCCGGCGCCAGAGGCACCAGCCCGCTGCCGAAACCGAGCGAGAGCAGGTGAACCGGGTTCAGCAGCAGCCGGGGAGGAATCCGCTTGTCAGCCTTGGGCAAAATGGTCGTATCCTTTGCTGTGGGGATGATACCGGCTGCCATCATCGAGGAAACAGCGCAGCCCCGGTTGTGACTCGATCACACCGATACAACTGCAGGGCCACCCTTGTCGGGTGAACAGCCGCTCCAGCTGCGCCTTTTTTTCTGCCGGGATGGTGAAACAGAGTTCGTAGTCATCCCCGCCGGCAAGCGCCAACTGATAGCGCTCCCGCAGGGCATTCTCACAGGCTAGGTAGTGCTCCGACAGAGGAATCCGCTCCAGCTCCAGCCGGGCGCCTGCCCCGCTTGCCTCGAGGATGTGACCCAGATCGGCCAGCACCCCGTCGGAGATATCGATGCAGGCACTGGCCAGCCCCCGCAAGGCAGCACCCTGTTCGACACGCGCCGCCGGTCGGTTCAACCGCCGTTGCAGCCACCCGGCAACGGAAGTTCCCTGCTGCATGAGGTACAACGCCAGCGCCGCATCGCCCAGCGAACCGGTAACATAGATGAGATCACCACAGCGTGCGCCTGCCCGGCGCAGGGCCCGTCCCTGTGGCACCAGACCATGGACCTGCACAGTGATGACAGTCAACGGCCCACGGGTGGTATCCCCTCCCACCAGCGCCACACCCTGCTCCCTGGCCAGAGAGAAAAAACCTTCCGAGAATCCGCGCAGCCATGCGCGGTCGATCCCCGGCAAGGTCAGAGCCAGGGTGGCCCAGACCGGCTTCGCCCCCATCGACGCCAGATCACTCAGACCAACGGCGAGCGCCTTGTAGCCAATATCAGAGGCATCAGTGGAGTCGGGAAAATGAACTCCTTCCAGCAGGGTATCCATGGAGACCGCCAGCTCCATCCCGGCGGAAACCTCCAGCAGAGCGCAGTCGTCGCCGCCCCCCAGCACCACCCCTTCACCGGAACTGCTGGAAAAGGAAAAAAACTCCCGAATCAGATCAAACTCGGAATCAGCCACCATCTCAACGCTTCGGCGCCAGCTTTTTCTCCAGACGCTCGATCTCTTCACGAAAAGCGTTGACATCCTGGAAGCTGCGATAGACCGAGGCGAAACGGACATAGGCCACCTCATCCATACGGCGCAGCTCCTCCATCACCCGTTCGCCCAGCTCCACCGAGCTGATCTCCCGCTCGCCTCTGGTCCGGGCCCAGCGCTTGATTCGGTTGAGGGCGCTTTCGACAGTCTCCACCCCCACCGGCCGTTTCTCCAGCGCCTTCATCAGGCTGGCACGCAGCTTGGCCACGTCGAAATCCTCCCGTCGGCCGTCGCGCTTGACCACGCTGGGCAGGGTCAGTTCTGCTGTTTCATAGGTGGTAAAACGCTCACCACATTTGAGACACTCGCGGCGGCGGCGCACGGCGGCTCCCTCTTCGGCAAGCCGGGAGTCGACCACTTTAGTCTCGGGATCGGAGCAGAATGGACAGTGCATAACAGGAATTAATCAGCCAGCATATACCGGCCGTTTGGCGCAGATCGCCAGCACCTCTCCCCTGACCCGCTCGATCACCTGCTGATTGTCGATATCATCCAGGATATCGCACATCCAGCCAGCCAGATTGGCGGCATCCTGTTGCGAAAAACCGCGAGTAGTAATTGCCGGCGTACCGACCCGGATCCCACTGGTAACAAAGGGTGACTGCGGGTCATTGGGCACCGCGTTCTTGTTGACGGTAATGTTGGCCGCATCCAGCGCCGCGTCCGCTGCCTTGCCGGTGATCCCCTTGTCGATCAGATCCACCAGGAAAAGATGGTTGTCGGTACCGCCCGATACGATATTGAAACCGCGCTCGATAAATACCTTCGCCATAGCCCGTGCATTCTCCACCACTTGTTGCTGATAGCTGGCAAAGGCAGGCTCAAGCGCCTCCTTGAACGCCACTGCCTTGGCCGCAATCACATGCATCAGCGGCCCGCCCTGGATGCCGGGAAATACCACCGAGTTGAGCTTCTTTTCCAGATCCGGGTTGGCTTTGGCGAGAATGAAACCACCACGCGGCCCGCGCAACGTCTTGTGGGTGGTGGAGGTGGTGACATCGGCAATATTCACCGGGCTGGGATAGACACCTGCAGCGATCAGGCCGGCCACATGGGCCATGTCCACCATGAACCAGGCTCCAACCTTGTCCGCAATCTCCCGGAACCGCTGCCAATCCACCACCCGTGAGTAGGCGGAAAAACCGGCAACAATCATTTTCGGCTTGTGTTCAAGCGCCAGTGTCTCTACCTGCTCGTAGTCGATTTCGCCGCTCTGCGGGTCCAGCCCGTACTGCACTGCGTGATAGATCTTGCCGGAGAAGTTCACCTTCGCCCCATGAGTGAGATGTCCGCCATCGGCCAGGCTCATCCCCAGCACGGTATCACCCGGCTGCAGCAGCGCCATGTAGACCGCCGCGTTGGCCTGTGAGCCGGAGTGCGGCTGCACGTTGGCGTAGTCCGCCCTGAACAGCTCCTTGAGCCGATCAATGGCCAGCTGCTCGGCAACATCCACATACTCACAGCCGCCATAGTAGCGCTTGCCGGGATAACCCTCGGCGTACTTGTTGGTCAGCACCGAGCCCTGCGCCTCCATCACCCGCGGACTGGCGTAGTTCTCGGACGCGATCAGCTCGATATGTTCCTCCTGCCGTTTACGCTCGTTTTCCATCGCGCTCCACAGCACGTCATCATATCCGGAGATGGTCATATCTTTACTGAACATTGGCGTTTTCCCTGTACTGAATAAATGGTGTAGACGGCAGGTTCGACTCACGACCCTGAACCCGATATTATGCCAAAGCCGGTGACAAAAAGACATGACAGAAGAATCCATTCCTAAACCACCCACAATGGCTGAGAGACTGCGTACCATACTGTTCGACCTGGACGGAACCCTGGTGGACACCGCCCCCGATCTGGCCCTGGCCCTCAACCTGCTGCGCGAGGAGATGGGGCTAAGGCCACTGCCTTTCGCGCAGATCCGCCCGCAGGTCTCCCACGGCGGAACGGCACTTATCCGGCTGGGTTTCGACCGCCAGCCAGGGGAAGCGGAATTTGAACCGCTGCGGCAACGCTTTCTGGCGCTCTATCAACAGAATCTTACCACCCACACCCGCCTGTTTCCCGGTATGGAACAGCTGCTGAACAGGCTGGAACAGAGCAACATCTGCTGGGGGGTGGTAACCAACAAACCCGGCTGGCTCACTACTCCCCTGATGCAGCAGCTACAACTTGAACAACGCGCCGGCTGCATCATCAGCGGAGACACGCTGCCCCAGAGTAAACCTCATCCCGCCCCCATGCTCCACGCCTGCCGCCAGACCGGCAGCACCCCTGCCGAATGCATCTATATCGGCGATGCGCAACGGGACATCGAGGCAGGCCGTGCCGCCGGAATGAAAACCCTGGTAGCCCTGTTCGGCTATATCGGCGAACAGGACCGGCCTGACCAGTGGGGTGCGGACGGAATGATCAACTCACCACAGGAGATCCTGACCCACATCGGACTCCCCTCCACCACCGGAAAACCCGTACTGAACCTGTCGTGAACCCGACCGAAACCAGCCCGTCGCACTATCTGATCAATTTCATCGTCTCCTATGCCGACGATGCCGCCGCCTGGCTGCTGCTGTTGTTCCTCTGCCTGCTGCTGATCGGATTTGGCGCCCTGCTGGCCCAGTGGCGAAACCAACGCATCATCACCGCCCTGAAAGAGCGCAACGCCGAGCTGGGCATCACCCTGCAACTGGAACGGCGCAGCCACGCGGAGAAACTGGCCAGCCAGCGGGCCGACCGGGTACAGCTGAACCACGCCTTCAACAGCCTGGCCAGCCGCGCCCTGCGCCACAACAACGAAA
>JALSHD010000130.1 GCA_026982395.1 Chromatiales bacterium
CAGCGCTATCTGGGGGAGTGGCAGCCGCCGGTGTCGATCTACTCCTGGCAGGGGGTTACGGTACGCAGGCTGCTGAGCCACAACGCCGGCCTGCCGCTGGGAACCATCGGTCCGGGAATGGAGTATCCGCCAGAGGGCGAGATCCCCTCCCTGCGGGAGACCCTATTCCGCGAGGCCCGGCTGATCCGCGAACCGGGAACCGGATTTTCCTACTCCAACACCGGATTCAACCTGCTGCAGCTGCTGGTGGAGCAGGTCAGCGGCGAGGATTTTTCGCGCTACATGAGTGGCCAGGTGCTGAAGCCGTTGAGGATGCACGGCGCGGTTTTCGGCTGGGACGAGGCGCGACGCGACAGGATGCCCACCGGCTACGATCGGCACGGTACCCCGGTGGCGGACTACGTTTACCCCGTTCAGGGAGCAGGAGGACTGCTCGCCACCGTCGAGGATATCGCCCGTTTCGTAAGCGCGGAAATGACAGCCTCTTCCGGTGTGAACGGGCCGGTACTCAGCCAGGATGCTGTGGGGAAACTCCATACCCCGCAGGTGGAGATCCCCGGTCTGTTCGGCATCGTCGCCGACGGTTACGGGCTGGGGCACTTTATCGAGGAGCTTGCCGATGGCCGGCGAGCGGTGTGGCATGGCGGGCAGGGTCACGGCTGGATGAGCCATTTTCATGCGGTTCCACAGAGTGGAGACGGCATCGTCATCCTCACCAACAGCCAGCGCAGCTGGCCGTTCATGGCCCAGTTGCTCAGCGACTGGGCGGAATGGAGTGGTATCGGTCCGGTAAAGATGGGCAGGATCCTCTACGGCATCACGGCGCTGCAGCTGTTTATTGTCACCATCGTACTGATTTCGTTGGGGTTGGCGTACCGTCTGGCGAGGGGGCTTCTCACCGGCCGTCGCCGATTCGCCCCGCTCTCACGGCAGCAGCGCGGCATCCGGCTGACAGGGTTCATCCTGGGTAGTGTCGTGATCGAGGCCTTGGCCTGGGCCGCCGTTCAGCCCTACCTGATGATATCGTCCATATTTCCGGCAACCGCCGGTCAGGCGGCATGGGCGTTGGTTGTGGTGGCGATGATGGTGATGGTCTCGGTACTTTTTCCACGTACCGACAGCCGGGACTGAGCTGCCCGCGTTGTTCAACGGGGTGTTACCGTCTCGGCAGGGAGGAGATTGGTATGGCATGGGAAGTGATTTTGTTCACCGTTCTCGGTGCGGCGCTGATTGTTGCCGCAGTGATCACCTGCGGCTCGCTTCGTGGGCAGGCATCCACCCGGGAGCTGCGCGCCGCATTGGAGGCGGTGGGACTGCCAAGCCAGCCTGAACACGACGCCCCCTGGTATCCAGCCGCGCTGCTTCTCAGCCAGGGAGTGATCGAGTCAGTCCATGCCAAAGCGCGTGGACGCATGGTAAGCGGCGAGATCGTTTCCACACTCTGGGAAGGACGCTGGAAAGATTACCAGCTGCGCGATGGTATATGCATCCTATTTGAGGGTGAGGTCAGCTGGATACTGCCCGGTGGCCCGAAACCCTACTGGCGGGGGCGCCTTGCCGGAATCCGTTATGAGCAGTAAGCCGGCTCGAACTTTTTCTCCACTCCTGGCTGCAGATGCCGGCAAAGTTTGTCGGGCAGGGTGTCTCGCTGTGATTCTCACATCTTGGCAGGTGGTGGCCGGCGCTGCAGACAACGCAGACGAGAACGGAAACAGAGACGGAAAGTTTTCAGCAGATCTGCAGCTGGAGCGGGTGGCATCATCGGAGATCGATGGTTTCGGGATGTCATTTCTATTCACCGAATTTTCCGCCAGGATGAGGTGGCGGTTTCTGCTTCTTGACCTTGACCACCGGGAGTATCATTGGCAGGGGAATTCCGTAGCCGAGCCGTGGGAGAAATTGACCCAAATCGCACCTGGCCTGCAGTACTACCGCGAGTTCCGCAACCGGTGGGGCCTATGGCTCAAGTTTGTGGCGATAGCCGGTTACGAAGATACACTCTCCTCGCAATCCTGGAGTTACAATCCGCAAATCCTCGGGCTCTCCATGATGCCCGCACGCCGAATGACACTCTATGGTGGGGTGGGCACCCTGTATCACCCTGCCTACTCCAT
>JALSHD010000131.1 GCA_026982395.1 Chromatiales bacterium
GCCTTCTGCAGACGGTTGGCCAGCGTGATGTTTTCCTGCTCGTCAAAGCGTGCCCGCAGCTCGATAATGACTGTTACCTCCTTGCCGGCCCGGGCTGCCTTGACCAGGGCATTCACAACCGGTGAGTCGGCGCCGGTGCGGTACAGGGTCTGTTTGATTGCCAATACCTGTGGGTCAGCCGCTGCCTGGCGTAGAAAGTCGATCACTGGAACAAAGGATTCATACGGATGGTGCAGCAGGATATCGCGCTTGCGCAGCAGCTCGAACATATCGGTTTCGTGAGCAAGAGGCTCCTGGAGGCCGGGGGTGAACGGCGGGAATTTGAGATCGCTGCGATCCACCAGATCACATACCGCCTGCATGCGGTTGAGATTGACCGGGCCGTTGACCTGATAGAGATCATCGCGGGTCAGTTCAAACTGGGTCAGCAGATAATCCACCATTTTTTCGGGACAGTTGTGGGCTACCTCGAGGCGTACCTCATCACCGTAGCGCCGTGAGGCCAGTTCGCCCTCCATCGCCCTGAGCAGATCATCGATCTCCTCTTCATCCACAAACAGATCACTGTTACGTGTCACCCGGAACTGCCAGGAGCCCTCCACCTTCATGCCGGGAAACAGCTCGTCCACATAGGCATGGATGATGGAGGTGAGAAACACGTAGTCATAAGGACCGTTGCCCTCGATCTCCGGCGGCAGCTGAATGATGCGGGGCAGGGCGCGCGGTGCCTGTACTACCGCCATGCCGCTGTTGCGTCCAAAGGCGTCCTTGCCCTTCAGGGAGACGATAAAGTTGAGGCTCTTGTTGAGAATGCGCGGAAAGGGGTGGGATGGATCCAGCCCCAGGGGGCTGATAACCGGAAACAGCTCATGCTGAAAAAAATGGTGCAGCCACTGCGCCTGTGCGGGTGTCCACTCACTGCGGCGAATGAAGCGGATATTTTCCTCGGCCAGGGCAGGGATCAGCACTTCATTCAGCACCCGGTACTGCTCCTCCACCAGCTGCCGGGTGCAAACGTTGATCGCTTTCAGCGTTTCCAGCGGTGACATGCCATCCGGCCCGCTCTGTGTCGAACCCAGCTCGACAACCTGTTTCAGCCCGGCTACGCGGATCTCGAAAAACTCATCCAGATTGGTGCAAGAGATGCACAGGAAGCGCAGCCGCTCCAACAGGGGAGTCGCTTCATCCTTGGCCTGTTCCAGCACCCGCCGGTTGAACTCCAGCAGGCTCAATTCGCGGTTGATGTAGAGTTCTGGTTTCTGCAGGTCGATGTCGTTCACGTTCATGGCTGATATATTCATTATTTTGATAAGTCAGGACAGTATAACCAAAATTACGCCGTTCTCTCTGCCTGGTAAAAGCCGGTCGAGGGGGTGTGCTATCATCGTTTTCTCTCTATCAATACGTAAGTGAGGAGTCTATGGTGGCGCAGAAGAATAACAATATGACAACCAAAATTCTGATCTGGATGATCTGCGGGCTGGTTGTCGGCAGCCTGATCAACCTCTTTGCCAAAGAGGTGGCTTTTGTTCAGGACTATCTGGTAAACGGACTTTTTCATGTGATTGGTGCATTGTTTATCAATGCGTTGAAGATGCTGGTTGTGCCGCTGGTCACCTTCTCGCTGATTTGTGGTGTTTGTGGCATAGGGGATGTCAATACGCTGGGCCGGGTCGGGGTCAGGGCATTTCTGCTGTTTATATTGACCACGGCACTGGCCATTACCCTGGCGATTACTGTTGCCGTGGTGGTGGGGCCGGGTGAAGGGTTTGATATGCAACAGGCCGGGCAGAGTGAATTTGTTGCCCCCCCCGCACCGCCACTGAGTCAGGTAATTATCGATCTGATACCCACCAATCCAGTTGCCGCCTACGCCAACGGCAACATGTTGCAGATCATCTTTTTTACCATCCTGTTCGCTATCTGCATCCTGATGATAGGGGAGCGTGGGCGCTCTATTGCGGAAGGAGCGGAAAAGATGAATGACGTGATGATGGAGGTGGTCAACCTGGTGATGCATGTTGCCCCCATCGGCGTCTTTGCGCTGATGGCAAAGACCTTTTCACAACAGGGACTGGGAATGATTCTGCCTATGATCAGCTATTTTGGCGTAGTGGCCGTGGTGTTGCTGCTGCACATGACCGGTACCCTGATGCTGCTGTTGAAACTGCTCGGGCGGGTCAATCCACTGGTGTTTCTGAAAAAGATGCGCACCGTCCAGATTTTCGCCTTCAGCACCTCCAGCTCCAACGCCACTATCCCGGTGACCCTGCGCACAGTGGAAAAGCGGCTCGGTGTGGACAACTCCACCGCCGCTTTCGTAGTTCCGTTTGGCGCCACCATCAATATGGATGGAACCGCTATCATGCAGGGCGTGGCGACTGTATTCATCGCCAACGTCTACGGGATTGATCTGGGTATTACCGGCTATCTCACCGTTATCGGCATGGCTGTGCTGGCCTCAATCGGCACCGCCGGCGTACCCGGTGTGGGGCTGATCATGTTGGCAATGGTATTCAACCAGGTCGGCCTGCCGGTGGAAGGGATCGCGCTGATCATGGGCGTCGATCGTCTGCTCGACATGATGCGCACCGCCGTCAATGTCACCGGAGACGCCACCATCACCACCATCGTTGCCCGGGCAGAGGACAAAATATCCCTGAAAACCTACAAAGACCCGGCTGCCGGTCAGATAGAAGAGGTGCATTTGCCTCATGAGACACCGATGCCAGAGAGGTAAGGGGATGGCACAGGAGGTTGTTCCTGAAGATGAATCGCGGTCATCAGGAGGGGGAGCCCCTGAAAAAAAACGGGGCGTGTATCAGTCGGGAGGGGTCCATTATCGAGTGCACGAGAGCGCCAGGCATGATTGTCAAAACAGAGCAATATGAGGGGAGTGTGTCCATACAATGCAGGCCTCATGTGGGCAGTCCTGAACAGCGTCGGTGGTCGGGAGGGACATGAAGGTGCGGATCTAGCACATGGCTGTAATTATCGGTTCCACGAAGAGCTTTGACCAGAGCCTTTTATGTGGACCCCATCACGAAAGCAGCATTTTTGTAACTACTCAGTGGG
Organism: Chromatiales bacterium; assembly: GCA_026982395.1. GTDB lineage: Bacteria > Pseudomonadota > Gammaproteobacteria > Thiohalospirales > Thiohalospiraceae > DRMK01. The sequence continues at coordinate 3,076 of JALSHD010000131.1, forward strand.
TAGTTACAAAGTTTTTGAACCCTTCTATGGAAAAGGGGTGACAGGCTCCAATGGCAAAGGATAAAAAATATTTTGTGCTGTTTCTTGGCAGGATACCAATCTGTCTGTCGACAAGCCGGAAGGTTACATGTGCTGGATGATGTCCAATAATTTCAACCAAAGTTCTCCACGCCGGATGGTAATCACCCCGTAACTTTGCACAATTTCCGGTTTTTTTCAGTGTATCGTTCGGACTATCCGGTTGAACTGTTCGGTTGGCGGGTTTCCTCCCCTGGTGTTTCCGGATTTGTTCTGTTTTGTTCCGGTTCCGTTACCAGCATTCTGGTCAGTGTTTCGTTGTCGAGTAGTTGAGGCGCGGCCTCTGTAGCGGAATATTTTTGCAGAATCTGTTCGCTCTGTTGGCAAAGCTGCTGTTGTTTCTGGCGTAGTTTTTCGATAATTTTTCGGGTTTGGGTGTCGATCTCCGAGAGGCCGTTGCTGAGGCCGGTTTGCAGTCCGCGCAGGGCGGCTTTTTGCAGGGAGGGTTTCAGTTTGCGATGGGCAAACCAGGGGATTAACCAGGCGGTGAGAACCAGTAGCAGGCTGTGTGTGGTGAAGTTGATGCCAAGGTACTGTTCAGGGGCCACGGCGCTGTGGTAGTAGCCGACGAATACCCTGTAGCCAACCCAGCTCAATGCGGCCAGTGGCAGGATGGTTGCCAGCACGCCGGTGGTACGGTAGATGAAACGTTGTAACGCGGTGCCAGGTTTGAGCAGGGCGGCGCGCAGTGATGTTTGCAGGTGGTTCTCCAGCCATCCCTTGGCGTTGTTGCGAATTTCGGGCAGTTCTGCGCGCAGGGGCGCGGTGGGAATTGCCTGGGCGTCGGCTTCGACGATCAGGTTGTCGAGGGCATCGTTCAGCCGGGTTTGTGCCCAGCTGTCCCACATCTCCTCTGTATCAACGGTGGGTTTTCTGGTTGGCTGTTCGGGTTCGTTTTTTTTGAAGCGTTGAAGCAGACCGGCATCCCGGGTGGCAAAGCTCTCGGCCATGCTCTCGATTTTCCAGGCCAGCCCCTGTTCAAGCTCCGCAGACGCGGTTTCCCATATCTCCTGCCAGCGCTGCTGCAGGGTTGAAAATGATTCATCAGTGCCGATTCTTTTTACGATCTGTTGCAGCGTTTTGCGTAGCTCCTGCATGCGCAGTGAGATGCCGCGGGTTTCCAGTTGTTCGATGGTGTGGGCGTTTGCCAGCGAGCGGATGGTTTGCGCCAGTTTTTCAAAATCGTCGGGGGCATGATCTTTTTCGCGGCTGTCGGTGCAGAGGACGATGGGGTGTTTGAAACCAGCCTCGTTCAGCAATCGGGTGAAGTCTTCCCGCTGTGACTCCTGGCCCTTGTCCCACTGGTTGATGACGAACAGCCACGCATGGCGATGACCGTGTTCGAGCAGCAGGCGCCAGCCGCGATCATCCCGGTAGCGCTCGGGGCTGACCACATAAATCAGCACGTCGATGTGTGGCAGCCATTCGAGCACCAGCTCTTTGTTGCTGGTGTCGACGCTGTCGATGTCCGGCATGTCGATCCAGAGGATGTCATGATTTTTCTCCTCCTGGTGCAGTGCGATCTTGACCTTGTCGACCGGGAACTCCTCGGGCAGATTTTGAATCTGCACCGATTTGTGAACGTAGATGGTGACTTCGCGGGAGGTGGGGCGTTCGACGCCGGTGCGGGCGACGGCCTGTCCTGCGAGACGATTGAGCAGGCTGCTTTTACCAACACCCGTGCCGCCGAAAAAGGCCACAACCAGCGGGCGTTGGGTGCCGTTTTCAAACAGTTCTGTGGGGGTGCGCGCCTCTACAGATTTTATTTTCTCCACATCTGTTTCGGACAGCCAGCCGGATTTCTGTGCCTGTTCTGCCCAAGTGCTGGCCTGCTGGTAAAACTGATGGAGTTGGTCAGTTGCCATCTTTTAGTTCTCTCAGTTTCTGTTCTGCGGCCGCAAGTTCTTCGGCCGAAATCTGGAATCGCCGGGCGGGATCGGCCCGCTCCTTCAGATGGATGATCTCCTGCTGCAAGCTGGCAAACAGTTTGCTGCTGACCATCTCCAGTTGGCGCTCTTTCAGTTCCGTCGCCACCTTGTCCATGTAACGTCCCAGCGTGCTTTCGGTCAGCATGCTGGTCAGTGACAGCATGGCGGGGGCGACGATGAGATCATGCAGGCTCAGGCCGCCGGATTTTACCGCCAGCACCACGGCGGCTGCATCGGTGGTAACACGTGCCGCTCTCAGGCTGTTGAGTGTGGCGGGCTGTTTTTCAAGCTGTTCATACAGGCTTCGGGCGCTGCGTTCAATTTCCGGTTGAAATTTTTGCTGATAGTCTGTTACTGCCTGCGCGAAATGTTGTTCAATCTCCGGTCGTTCGTTGCGCAGAGTGCGGGCGATGGTTTTCCACCAGCTCTCCTGCCCAGCCTCGGTTTCGCTGATTCGCAACGACTCTTCTGCCAGGTGAACCAGGGTGTGGTGACAGATCTGGTTCAGTAACCGTTGCTCCTGGTTACTGTCGCGCAGTTCGGCGGTTTGCTGCTTGCCGAACAGGGATTTTCCGGCGCCGATGATTTGGCGCAGCGGCCAGGTGATGGCTTGACGTGCCTTGTTGAGTGAGTCGGCCAGAATCGGGATCTCCAGCAATGACAACAGCTCTGCGATCGCCTGCTGGAAGGTTTCGTAATTCTGTGGGTGATCCAGATAGTCGCGGCGGTAGTCGTTCAGCGCGGCCTCTATGGCCTGCTCGACCATCTCTTTCCATGCCTCATCGGCGGCGTGTTCTGCAAGAATCGGGCTGATCCACTCCTGCCAGTGCTGATCGATGAACTCACAGGTGTAGTGCTGCTGGCTGCTGCGTTCGATGCCGGAGAGTGAATCGGTCAGTTGGTTGCGCAGCAGTTCAGCCTGACCGGGATCGATGCCCCGGCCGGATTCATCCAGGTTTTTCTGATAGGGGAGGATGCAGATGGGGAATTTGTCAGCAGCGATGTCCGCTTCCCGCAGGTGGTTGCGAAAAGAGTTCAGAATAACCGGTCGGGACTCTTCGCTGAGTTTGTTGATACAGACCACCAGTGGCTTGTTGAGCGGAAGCAGAAGTTTGAGCGTATCCCAGACCCGCTGGTCGGCATATTTATCCTTACTGACCACCAGCAACAACAGATCCGCCAGGGCGGCGGTGCGCAGGACGGCGTCCCGGTAACCGCTGGCGTCGATGGAGTCGAAATCCGGCGTATCCCAGATGATGCCGGGGGGTAATGGTCCTTCACCTGCTTCAACCAGAGCGTATGCATGGTAGGGTGCAGACGCCAGATCGGAGATAGTGCGCTGTTCGTAACCGGGGAAAAACTGCCGTAGCCACTCATATTCGTCAGCGCAGTTGCCCAGACAGAATCCCTGCGGATGGACGGTAAACCCCGCCAGTGCGCTGACACCCGCCAGCGGTTTGTCCAGCAGCAGGTTGACCACGGTGCTCTTTCCTGCCTGGGTCGGACCGATAACGGCAATTTGTGGTTTGTGCTGTGGATAGTCCCGGTTGATCTGCAGTTTGCGCAGCGCCGCTTCTGCCAGTGTCAGCGAGGCGAGGGTGTTCTCATAGGAGGAGGGCTGGCCTTCGCTGCCGGGTTTCCATTTTGCCACGCTCTGGTAACGCTGAATCAGGTGATCTATAAAGTCGAGCATTCGTATCCATGACTGACAGGTTTTCCGTATTGTATTTGTTTCTTGCCGGTCTGGGAATGGCGGAATATGTTGGTATGAATCCGGCAGCAATATCCGGGCACCTCTAAAAAATGCACTTTTTTCGCGATAGCGGCGTCAGTTCTGTGTTCGAATTCTCATGTATTCCTTTTATGTTTATGTCCGTGATGTTTTTTTCAGCGGACAAATATGCGACAGTTCGCTTGAGCTGGTTCATGTCATTATGAAAAAAAGGTAAGATATCGTTGATATCTTAGAGATATTCCGAATATTTATGAGTAGTTATAAGAAAGCCCACCAGCGAGCCTCCAAAGCAACGATACTGTATGGTGTCTATCGGGACAATTCGGGCTCGGGCAAGCTGCCGCGCCCTGAACAGCAGCCCCGCAGCAGAGCTCGGCGCGGTATAAGTATTGGCGTACTTGCCGTACTACTGCTCCTGACCGGTTTTTTAGTGCATACCGTTTTCCGGGATGCTGATAATTTTGTCTCGTCTGTGGAAATTCAGAAAGCCAGATATGTTGCCGGCGATCGGAACAAGGGCTTGCCACCCTTGATTACAGAAGCGAATGCCGGAGTAGTTCCCATAAAAGAGGGGAACTTGACGGGTTTTTTGTCCCCGCGGAGTGGTTTTTTTTCGGGAAAAGGCCCGGTATTACCGCCAGCTGACAAAATGGCGGGTAAGAGTGAAACGGTAGCGGGACCGGTTTTTGGCGCCGGAGACTACCAAGCGTTGTTTGACCAGCCGGGGGTTGCTATTGCAGATCTGTTCGGTCTCGGGGTTCGCACGATTGTTATTGATGCCGGGCATGGTGGGGAGGACCCGGGTGCTATCGGCACCAACGGGTTGATGGAAAAAGATATTACCCTGAAAATCGCGCGTTTGCTGTACAACAGACTGCTAGATGAGGAGGGTATCAACGTCATTATGACCAGGGATTCGGATGTTACGTTGTCTCTCAAGCACCGGGTTGAATATGCCAGGGAGCATGATGCCGATCTGCTGGTATCGATTCATCTGAATACCATTCCGAACAGTCCGTTGACGATCGTGGAGACTTACTATTTTGGACCTCCTGCTGATGACCAGAGTATGAAGGTCGCAAAAAAAGAGAATTATCACTCGGGTTACGCAGTGACCGAATTCAATGAGCTTATCAACGAACTCGGTGATGCGCTGAAGCAGCAGGAATCCCGAAAGCTGGCGTCACATATACAAAAAAATGTCTACAATACCCTGAGTCGCCAGAACAGCAATATTGTCAACGCCGGTGTCAAAACCGCCCCGTTTGTGATACTTCTCGGGGCGGAGACCCCTGCCGTACTTGCCGAGGTGACCTGTATCAGCAATACTGGAGAGGAAGCCCGTCTCGCAAAACCTGCTTATCGCGATAAAATAGCGGGAGCGCTGGAGAGGGGTATCCTCTCGTATCTGAACCAGTTGAGGCAACAAGACAGGCAACGGCCTGAACAGGGGAGTAATATTTATGCCGAAAGTTAAGGTAAGCCAGCAGGACAAGGCATTGCGTATTGGTATTGATCTGGGTACTTCCCGATCAGCCATCGCGGCCAGTAACGGGAAACGCAAATGGGTGCAGAGCCTGGTCGGCTGGCCAAAGGACTTTGTTGCCAGAAAGATGTTGGGTGATCGAGTGCTGTTTGGGGATGAGGTGAAAGAGCACCGGTTGTCGCTGGATGTGGTTCGGCCGCTGGCCCATGGGGTGATCAAGTCGGGTACCGAAAAGGACGAGGAGTCCGTGGCTGAACTGATTGGTCATCTGATCAGCCTGGTTGAGCCACGGCCGCGCCAGAAGATCTTTGCTGCCGTGGGTGTGCCGGCCGAGGCGCTCAAGGTCAACAAGCGGGCCATCAGGGAGGCCATTGCCGACTATGCTGAAAAGCTGATCGTTGTCTCTGAACCGTTTGCGGTTGCCTATGGCATGGGTGCGCTGGACAACGCGATGATTATCGACATGGGCGCAGGCACCACCGATTTCTGCATCATGCACGGCACCATGCCCAGTGTGGATGACCAGCGCAGTTTGACAACTGCAGGTGACTACATTGATGAACAGCTGCTGGGATTGCTGACCGAACGCTATCCTGATGCCGATTTTAATATGAATATTATCCGCTCCTTCAAGGAGGAGCACGGTTTTGTCGGTGATTCACTGACCCAGCTTGAGGTGGAGGCGCGGGTTGAGGGCCGTCCGGTTGTTCATGATATTACCAGCGAGATGCGCCGCGCCTGTGAGAGCATTCTTCCTGCTATTGCCGAGACAGCCATGGACATGATTGCCCGTTTTGATCCGGAATATCAGGATCAGGTGCGTAATAACATTATCCTGGCAGGTGGTTGCAGCCAGATTGCCGGTATAGATACCTATTTGATGGAGGCGTTGTCGGAGATGGGGCCTTGTAATATATCCATTGTTGACAACCCGCTTTATGCGGGTGCCCAGGGGGGATTGGCTCTGGCCAAAGACATGCCTTATGAGTACTGGATGGATATGTAGGATATTTCTGAAAATGTATTTTTGCGCGATAGCGTCAGTATTGCACCTGAATTTTTTTTATGTATCCCCTGTACACTGAGGTTCCGCGAGCAGAGCTTTCACTCTCGCAAAAAACTGTTTCTGGATGTGTCAGTTGTCAAAGATGTCTCCGGTTGAGCGGTTCCACCCGGATATACGGAAGCAATCCCGTCCCTGTCATTTGTCACCACAAGGGCTTGCAAACGGGAGGAGACCATATTCGGATTAATAACTACTCAGCTGATCCTTGAAACGCGTCATCTCTGCGTTGGAAAGTGGTCATTTATCCTTGGCTGTAATTGTTGCATAAACTTTCGGTGCAGGAGGGCGTAACGCCTTTTCGTGACAGTATTTTCAGGGCTGTGCCGGATTTTCCCAATCATCACATGAAAGGGCTATATTTTGGTTGGAAAGGCCTGTGCGCGACCCTGAAAATAGCGTTCTGAAAGTCCCTGTATCCAAAAAATTGTGCAACTATCGGGTGAAACATTGAGTGACAAAAAATAAATAAATGCCTCCCTGTTACGGAGAAAGGCATTGATGTTTGTCAAGGCAGTAATCTGTGACCCTTTACCATAATGTTTTTTACTAATAAATCGTCGGGAGATCACTCTATGGAAACTATTTCCAGTTATATGGAAAGCGAGCATCAAGCGTGTGATGATTTTTTTGTCGATTCTGAACAGGCAGTTTCGGAACAAAAATGGGAACAGGCCCAAAAAGGATTCAGCACCTTTCAACGTGCTATCCTTCACCATTTTGCCATGGAGGAAGAGGTGTTGTTTCCCGCCGTAGAGGAGATTGTCGGCAGCAGTATGGGTCCAACGCAGGTAATGCGGATGGAGCATGAACAGATGCGCGGGCTGTTTTCCGAAATGGAACAGGCTCTTGTTGCAACGGATGCGGATACTTTTTTGGGTGCAGCCGAAACTCTGTTGGTGTTGATGCAGCAGCATAATGCAAAGGAGGAGCAGATTGTCTATCCGATGAGTGATCAGCTTTTGGCTTCCCGGTTGGCTGATGTGCTGTCCCGGATGCAGGCTATGGCCAGTCAGTGAAATGAGCTCCGACGCGGAATCTTTTCTGGATGTCAGCGATCTGGAGCCGCCGGAGCCTCTGGTTCGTGCGCTCGCCAGGATTGGCGCTTTGAAGGAAGGCCAGTATTTGCGCATGCGTCATCGTCGTGAGCCCTGTCTGCTGTATCCCAACTTGGAACAGCGCGGTTTTACCCATTTGACACGGACCAGCGGGTCGGGCTTTGATGTTTTTATCTGGCGCAAGGATGATTCTGCCGCAGAGCAGGCGGCATGTGCTGCAGCTGATGAGTCCTTGGGGGGATGAATCCCGCCGCTCTGTCCCTGGAGCAGACTCCTCCTCTGTCAGTTCCAATGCGTTTTTTTCTTACGGCGCCGCTTTTTGTTGTAGCTGCCGCCGCCGTGATGTTGTGGTACGGTCCCGTTGTGTTGAGCAGTCGCTGGATGCCCTCGCTGCTTGCAGTGACCCATTTTGTCACTCTCGGATTTCTTGCAATGATTATGATTGGTGCAGTGCAGCAACTGCTACCGATTCTCATGGCCTCGCCTGTACCACGGCCGCAGCTGACCAGCAGAGCAATCCATCTTCTGCTGACCACCGGCACATTGCTGCTTGGAACGGGGATGCTCACGGGCCGGGCCGGTCTGTTCATCCCGGCAATGGTGAGTTTGGGAGCGGGGCTACTGATATTTATCGTTGTAGTGGCGTATTGCCTGATACATGCCCGTTCCAGCCATGCTACCGTCTCCGCGATGGCGTTGGCGATAACCGGGTTGGCGGTGACTTCGGGGATCGGTCTGGTTCTTGCCGGGGGTTACGGCCTGGCCTTCTTTCAGCTGCCGCGATATCTTACTGATCTGCATCTGGTTTGGGGTTTGCTTGGTTGGGTGGGTTTGTTGGTGATCGGCATAGCCTATCAGGTGGTGCCGATGTTTCAGCTGACATCCAACTATCCGGCAGTGGTAATGCGCTGGCTGCCCCGAGGGTTGTTTCTGGCTTTGTTGTTATGGAGTGTCGCGCAGTTGTTCCCTGCGTCATACTACTGGTTGGAATTGCCGGGAGGGGCGGGGCTGGCTGCTGGCTATGTCAGCTTTGCAGTTATAACTCTGTTATTGCAGCAGCGCCGCCGGCGGCAGGTATCCGATGTGAGTGTGAATTACTGGCGTCTGGCGCTGGTCAGTTTGTTACTGGCAATGGTGTTGTGGGGAGTGGATGGCCTGACCACGCTGCAACATGCGGAACTGCTTTTTGGTGTACTGCTGGTCCTGGGTTTTTCCATGTCTGTAGTGAGTGGCATGCTTTATAAAATTGTGCCGTTTCTGGTCTGGTTGCATTTGAACAATCACATGCAGGCTGCCGGGCGTTGGGGAGAGAAAATTCCCAACATGAAACAGATCCTCCCTGAGCTGCACAGCCGTTGGCAGTTCTGGTTGCAGTTCGCTGCCCTGCTGCTGATGCTGGGGGCAGTGTTGTGGCCGTTGCTGACTCGTCCAGCCGCTGCCTGCCTGTTGGTGGCTTTTGCTCTGTTGTGGTGGAATCTGCTGGAAGGGGTGCGTGTTTATCTGCGCTATGTCAGAGCGGTTTGATTTTTGATCACAAATAAACAAGTTCATCCGGATTGTAGTTGCGCATCGATGCCTCCATCATGGCCGCTTCCTTGTCACGTCGTTTGAGCAGTCCCTCCAGTCCTCGATCGATCCATAACCGTTTCATGGAGCGGATCTGCCTGGCAATTTCATCCAGGGATTTTTTGATTACCAGAGCCTCGATGGTTTTCATTTCCCGTCTTCGGGAGCCTTTTTTTCCTGGTCCACGGTTGTAGATAAGGGACAAGAGTGCTGCTTGTGCATCATGAGGCAGTTTCTCGATACCGGGGTAGGCTTTCCGTGTTTGTTCTGCGTATCGGGGTAGTGTGCTGCGAAAGAAAACCTTTTTCGCTGCTTCCAGCGGGATTTTTATTCCCAGCCTCTGTAGACGTTCCGCGGCCTCTCTGGCATCAACCCCGGTTATACCGGAGACTCCTCTGAGTTCCTGCAGAACGGCATCAGAGACTTTTCCTGTCCACTCCTTTTCTATCTGTTTTGCCGTGTTGTAACCGAGATCGTAACCGATGCCGACGGTAACACCACTTACTCCTCCGGGCCAGATGGGTGTCGAGAGTTTGCGACGATAGTAGCTCTCGGAAGAGATTTCAAACTCAATCAACATATCCAGTCCCCGTTTGGAAACGACCAGATTTGCTGTTTTGTTCCCGATCCCAAGCGTCTGCTCTATTTTTGACAGGGTAACCGGCCCAATCAGACCATCATCCTTGACTCCCAGATGTCTTTGAATCCGGCGTATTCGTTCTCTTATTGTCAATGTTGCCACTTCTGTTGTTCCCTCTTTTCTGGTGAACAAGATATTCGTGCATGTAGCGGGCGATACGTGGCTCTGCCAGTTTGTCCGCAGCCAGAATCAGTCGGTACGCCCCGCGCTTGTTGCCGAGAGGTGAGAGTGTTCCATGTCCCTGGTTGTCAAATGCATCGGTCCAGGTAAAAACGAGTTGCTGATTGTTCAGTTGTGCTGTCGTACTGTGAGCTTCAAATGTTGCTCCCTGTCCTGTTGTTGTGACGGCTTCTATCTCGATACGGGTTATCAGCTTATCTGACGGAGAAGATAATTCTGTGTTGATGATCACATTCACCATGTGATTATCTGCCATTCCGAACAGTACGGCAGAACTGTCGAAAGAGCGCTCGGATGGCTCCTCTGAGCTGCAGGCTGACAGATGGAACAAGAGAAGAGTAACAGCCCCCCATTTTGCGAATATCATGTTTGCTCCTCGTCTATTGATAACAACAGGGATCGTGATTTTGCCGGGACAGCCATAACACAAATCCGGAGCAGTTGAACCGTTCCTTGCTGGAGTCTCCGGGAATCTGCTGAACGTGGTTTTCTATGACCGTTCCGGTAATTATGGTTGATGATTTCTGTTTTGCCAGAAAATTACATCGGTGATTGTTGTTTATAATCCTTGAACTTTTCCAGTATCCGGTTCATTTCGTCCTGTTCAAGCAGCAAGGGTTTGCCCATTTGTAACGCCTGACCATAGATACGGGCAAGGTTTTCTATCTCAACGGCAAGCGAGAGAACTTGTTGCAGGTTTTTCTCCAGACAAAGCATTCCGTGGTTCGCCAGCAGACAGGCGTTGCGATCTTCCAGAGCATGCAATGCGCGGTCAGATAACTCCTGGGTGCCGAAGGTTGCGTAAGGTGCGCAGCGAATGGTATCGCCGCCCGCAATAGCAACCATGTAATGGAAGGGGGGGATTTCTTTACCCAGGCAGGCAAGGGAGGTGCACCAGGGAGGGTGGGCATGCAGTATTGCGCCTGCCTCTTTTCGGTAGAGATAGATATCCCGGTGAAAATGCCATTCGCTGGAAGGTTTTTGGCCGCCTTTCTGGCGGTTTCCCGCCAAATCCATCAGCACGATATCTTGTGGACGGCACTTTTCATAGGGTAATGCTGACGGCGTAATGAGGAACCCTTCATCAACTCGCACACTGACATTACCCGAGGTTCCCTGGTTTATACCGCTGTTATTCATGGCCAGAGCCGTATTGATTAGCTGCTTGCGCAGAGCGGAATGGTTCATTTGTCGTAACCTGGGGCTGGCTGGTATTGGGTATGGTTGCCGGGAATTGTAGTTCATTGCTGATTAAATAGTAATGGCTCCATGTATTGCTCTCGACTCTGGCTTCCTGCTTCGTTCTACCTCGCCCATCCATGGACTTGTACCTCTTGCATCCAAGTAGTCGTGTGCGTGGAGACTCCTGATTCTCGTTAATAAACCTGAGATCGGTTTAAGGACAGGGTAGAGCAATCGCTTGCAGCTCCGCCATATCGTTTTCCGATAAATTGATAGCAGGTTTGTTGTCCTTCAGGCAATAGGCAATCAAGCCACCTATCAG
>JALSHD010000132.1 GCA_026982395.1 Chromatiales bacterium
GATGGAGTCTGTAAATGGCCGGAATACAGCCATATCTCCATCAACGTCGTCTCCAGCGCTGGCTTGCGACACGTTACCCCATCGTGCGTGTCGGCACCCGTTGGCCGATCTGCACGCCAATGCGGAGTTGGCGCACTGCGAGCAGACCATCAGGGGGCGTTTTGAAGCGATAGAACCGGTGCTTGAGAAGCTGTCTCGTTTACAACATGAAAAGGATTTTGCCGGGCAGGCGAAAACGCTTGTCCGGATGGCGCTCGGCCATGAGTTGCCTGACAGCTTGTTAAGCAATACCTGGGTAAACGGCTTGGACATGCGTGCGCTGTATGCAAATTGCGTTTTTGGTGCGCTTGAAAGTTCGGTTACGCAGTTTTCGGAAAATTTGCGTGCCATGGCAGAAGAGACGGTGGATGCGCGCAGCTTCTTTCTTGATTGCGGATTTCACTGCGTAGACATTACGCCTTGCTCTGATGGCCGTCTGAAAGGGCTGTCCAAGTATATTTTGCGGTTGCCGTTATCAACACTGACGGTTCGTAACGCCTATGCTGGAGCCCTCTTTGATGTGGAGGCGAATATCCGCCACTGGGAAAGTGTCGAGCTGTCGCGTTTTCGCTGTGGCGATCCGGTTGGAGCAGAAGCAGGAACCCATTACCTCAAGGTGGTGGTTTACCACTTCAGCAGCTCCGATCCGGCACATCAGGGCTGTGCTGCTCACGGGAGTAATGATCGGCTGGCCGCCGAAGCCGGGCTGGAGCGTCTGCGGGAGTTTCGGGAAGCCATAGAGAACAGTTTCTGGTGCGGTGCTTCGGTGGATATTCTGCTAATCGGTGTGGATACCGATACAGATGCAATCCGCGTCCATATACCGGACAGTCAAGGGGAGCTTAATGTATTTCGCTTCGTTGACAATGTGCAGATTTACCGGGATTCCCTGCCTCTTGACGCCGACAGGGCCAGGATGGTGGTTTACGAAGCAGTGAACAGGGCCAGCGAAGCTTCCGGCTGGGGGGAAGGTGATGGTTATCCGGCGGAAGGAATGCGTCGCCTGATTGTCAATTTACTGATCAATAATTTGTCGCAAATAGAGTATGTAGGAGACCTGTATGGAGGAAGATATCCCGATATAGGACATGCCGAACGTTACATCAGCGTTGGTGACGGGTTTCATGAAGTGGAGCTGCGTAATGTTGCCTATTATGTTCACTTGCATACTGTGGAAGAGAGCTCGGCAGATCTCGATATTGGAATCAAGATTTTTACCGGGCTGAATATCTCCCGGGGGCTTCCGGTGCCGGTCGCCATTCATTACCGGTATGACTCCAAGGTGCCGGGATCCCGTCAGCGTATGGAGGCAAAATGCCGGCGGGTCAAGGCGGCCATTTTGCGTCGTTATGCAGAACTTGCGAAGCAGAACCTGCTGATCTGCCAAATGAGCTTGCAGGATCGCCCATTGGGTAGTGGCCTTGAAATAATTGACGAGGAGTCCGTATGAGGATCATGCAGGTAGAAAAAACCCTGGTATCCACCAACCGCATTGAGGGTTTGGGTCATCGTCCCTTACTGGTGGTGCGTGACAAACCCGGCGGAACGCCTCTGGTTGCTGTTGACTCGGTAGGCTGCGTTCCCGGGGATTGGGTTATATGCGTTGGCAGTTCGGCAGCCAGGGAGGCGGCAGGAAGCAAAGAGTATCCCAGCGATTTGACCATAGTCGGAATTATTGACTTCTGGGAGGAGGGCTGAGGTGGAGATTATGCGGGTACGCGATGATCTTGTTACCACCCAGCGGATAGCGGGGTTGAAAAACATATCATTGCGCGTACTCAGCGATGCCAAGGGCAAGCTTTGCGTAGCCACAGATCCTGTTGGAGTACCGCCGGGACAGTGGGTGATTACCGTGAGTGGTTCGGCTGCCCGCCATGCAATGGGTGATTACGGGGTGTTGACCGATCTCACCATCGCCGGAATTATCGATAACTGGGAGTAGTCCGGGAGTCTGCGAAACTTACGGGCTGTTACCAACGAGGGTTACAGATTTCTCATGTTTGATTTAACGGGTTTTTGAAGGAGAACGCTTATGGCAAATGGTATTACAGGAATTGCACTGGGGATGATCG
>JALSHD010000133.1 GCA_026982395.1 Chromatiales bacterium
GCGGGCAAGGGTGTGACGCCGGGGGATCCCCGCGTCAAACCGCCGGTGCTGGCGCAGCCAATCCAGTTTGGCCTCTCCAAACAGCTGGATATCCTTCCAGCCCTGGGTTCCCGACAACATTGCTGTCACGGTGAGAAATACCACATCCAGCAAGTCATGGCGTACGTTGATGTCGGTGCGGCCGTCTTCCAATTCCATGAAGTGATTGATGAATGACATCTGAATCTCCTGTGGGTAATGACTTTTCAGGAGTTCTGATCCTCTGCCGCAAGAAAGGCTCCTGGGCATCCGGTTTTTTCTTGCCAGGTTTGATCCTGCCCTGCCTACAAGCCAAAAAACTCAATTAAAAGCGCAAAAAATACTTGACAGGATTTTTTTGCAGATTTTTCAAAACCGGGGATTGGATTTGCACCATCCTTCGATACTATCTGTCTTCGTCTCTTGACAACGATTGATCAGCTCAGGGGACATCGAGCATACGTTGTATGCTGTTCGTCGCACCCCTTGAGAAAGTACCACTACAGCCACTACAAAGAACATTTTCCAGATTGAACACTCCAGGCATCGAAGTATTCATGGGTTTATGCTGAATCTGATAGGCGGGTTGATTGTCTATTGTCTGAAGAACAACAAACCTGCCATCAATCTATCGGAAAACAACATGGCAGAGCTGCAAGAAATTATCCTATGCTGTCCTCAAAGCAATGTCAGATTAATTACGCTGTTTTCAAGAATAAAACCATAATCTGATATGCCAAGGGCTCTCTCTCCCTCTATCCATCCGGACTGTATCCCAGATTTGGAGCAAGCCACTGCTCTGCCTCAGGAACACTCATATTCTTGCGTCTGGCATACTCCTCCACCTGATCCCGGTTGATCTTCCCCACGGTAAAATACTTTGATTGAGGATGGGAAAAACAGAATCCACTCACTGCAGCAGTCGGCCACATGGCAAAGTGCTCGGTAAGCGAGATTCCGCTGTTTTTCTCTACCTCCAGCAGATCCCACAATATCCCTTTTTCTGTATGCTCCGGACAGGCGGGATAACCGGGCGCAGGGCGGATCCCCTGATACTTCTCCTCGATAAGGGCGTCATTATCAAGCTGCTCCTCTGCGGCATACCCCCAGATCTCCTTGCGAATTTTTTGGTGCAGCAGTTCGGCAAATGCCTCTGCCAGTCGATCGGCAAGGGCTTTCAACAGAATGGCGTTGTAGTCATCATGTTTCGCCTCGAACTCTGCCACCTTTTCATCGACACCGTGCCCAGTGGTAACGGCAAACAGACCCAGCCAGTCCGCCTTGCCAGAGTCTCGGGGGGCAATGAAATCAGCCAGGCAGAGGTTGGCACGGCCCGGTGGCTTCTCCTGCTGCTGGCGCAGAAAGTGGAACGCTGCCTTCACCTGGTCGCGTGACTCATCGGTATAGATCGCCACATCATCATCGTGAACCGCATTGGCCGGGAAAACAGCAGCCACTCCGCTGGCCCGAAGCCACTTTTCGTCGATGATGCGTTTGAGCATTGCCCGGGCATCGGCAAACAGTTTGCGCGCCTCCTCTCCCTGCTTCTCATCCTGCAGTATTTTCGGGTAGATCCCGCGCAATTCCCAGGCGTAGAAGAATGGAGTCCAGTCGATATATTTTGCTATCTCCTTCAGTTCAAAATCGTTGAACAGGTGCACTCCTGGCTGCCGGGGCGCTGGCGGCCGGTACGCCTGCCAATCGATTTGCTCCCTGTTGGCACGGGCCTTGTCGAGGGTTAACCATTTGGTCTGGGCGCTGCGATTGGCGTGCTGCTCGCGTACCCGCTGATATTCCGTTTTCAGTGCGCCAACAAACTCGTTTTTCAGATCATCAGAGATCAGACTCTGTACCACACCTACCGCACGCGAGGCGTCCTTGACCCAGACTACCGCGCCGGAGTAACCGGGATCTATTTTCACCGCAGTGTGGGCCTTGGAGGTGGTGGCACCGCCAATAATCAGCGGAATGTCAAACCCTTCCCGCTGCATCTCTTTGGCGATGTGTGCCATCTCTTCCAGCGAGGGGGTGATAAGACCGGAAAGACCAATGACATCAACGTCATGCTCCCGCGCCTGCTCCAGTATAGTCGCAGCCGGTACCATCACACCCAGATCGATCACCTCGAAATTGTTGCACTGCAGCACCACACCAACGATATTTTTTCCGATGTCGTGAACGTCGCCCTTTACCGTTGCCATGAGCACCTTGGCCGCCGCTTCGGTATTCCCCTCTTTTTCCGCCTCGATATAGGGAATAAGCCAGGCCACCGCCTTTTTCATCACCCGGGCGCTCTTGACCACCTGGGGCAGAAACATCTTTCCCTCACCGAACAGGTCACCGACAATGTTCATGCCCTGCATCAACGGCCCTTCAATCACATGGATTGGCCGGTCGAACTGCTGGCGCGCCTCTTCCGTATCCTGTTCGACGTACTGATCAACACCTTTGACAAGGGCATGCTCGAGCCGTTTCTCCACCGGCCACTCACGCCAGGCCAGATCCTCTTTCTTTTCTGCGCTGCTGCCGTCACCACGGTATTTGTCGGCAACCTCCAGCAGCCTTTCCGTGGCATCAGGGCGACGGTTGAGCACCACATCCTCCACCCTGTCGCGCAGCTCCTGCGGCAGATCATCGTAGACCGCCAGTTGCGCTGCATTGACGATTCCCATATCCATACCCGCCTTGATGGCATGGTAGAGAAAAACCGAGTGGATCGCCTCGCGCACCGGATTGTTGCCGCGGAAGGAGAAAGAGACATTGGAAACTCCACCGGAGACCAGTGCATGAGGCAGGGTCTGTTTTATCTCGCGGGTGGCTTCGATAAAATCCACCGCATAGTTGTTATGCTCCTCGATGCCGGTGGCGACAGCGAAGATATTGGGATCAAAAATGATATCCTCCGCCGGAAAACCCACCACCTCGGTGAGAATCCGGTAGGAGTTGGTGCAGATCTCCAGCTTGCGCTCGCGTGTGTCCGCCTGACCCTCTTCATCAAAGGCCATCACCACCATCGCCGCACCGTAGTTGCGCACCTTTCTAGCATGCTCGATGAAGGGCAGCTCACCCTCTTTCAACGAAATGGAGTTGACGATCCCCTTGCCCTGGATGCACTTGAGACCCGCTTCGATAATATTCCATTTGGAGGAATCAACCATTACCGGAACTCTGGCAATATCCGGCTCCGACGCAATCAGGTTGAGGAAGGTGGTCATCGCCTTTTCGCCATCGAGCATCGCCTCATCCATGTTGATGTCGATGATCTGCGCACCATTCTCCACCTGCTCACGGCACACATCCAGCGCTTCGTCATACAGCTCATCCAGAATGAGCCGTTTGAAGCGGGCGGAGCCGGTCACATTGGCACGCTCGCCCACATTGACGAACAGGGAGTCGGGACCGATATTGAATGGCTCCAGACCGGACAGGCGGCACTGCTTTTCAATCTCGGGAAGAGCCCGCGGCGGATGTCTTCCTACCGCCTCGGCAATCGCCTGGATATGGGCGGGCGAAGTGCCGCAACAGCCACCGATAATATTCAGAAAACCGCTGGCCGCCCACTGCTCAATCTCAGCCGCCATCTGTTCGGACGACTCGTCATACTCACCGAATTCATTGGGCAGGCCGGCATTGGGGTGGGCACTGACAAAGGTCTCGGAGACACGGGACAACTCTTCCACATACTGACGCAGCTCGTTCGCTCCCAGCGCGCAGTTGAGACCGATGCTGAGCGGTTTTACATGCCGCAGGGAGTTGTAAAACGCCTCGGTGGTCTGACCGGACAGGGTACGGCCGCTGGCATCGGTAATGGTGCCGGAGATCATGACGGGCAGAACGGTACCGTGCCGCTCAAAGTACTGCTCGATGGCAAACAGGGCCGCCTTGGCGTTGAGCGTATCGAAAACTGTCTCCACCAGCAGCAGATCAGCACCACCCTCCACCAGACCATGTATCGCCTCATCATAGGTGGTAACCAGTTCATCAAAGGTGACATTACGGAAACCGGGATTGTTGACATCCGGCGAGATCGAGCAGGTACGCCCTGTCGGCCCCAGCACTCCGGCCACAAAACGGGGCCGGTCCGGATTTTTTGCCGTTACCGCATCAGCCGCCTCACGCGCCACTCTGGCGGCGGCCCGGTTCAACTCGTCGACCAGAAACTCCATCTGGTAATCGGCCATGGAGATAGAGGTGGCATTGAAGGTATTGGTTTCAATGATATCCGCACCGGCCTCCAGATAGGCGGTATGGATATCACGGATAATATCCGGCTGGGTAAGCACCAGCAGATCATTGTTGCCCTTCACCTCTACCGGATGATCGGCGAAACGCTCACCCCGGTAGTCCGCCTCATCCAGGCTGTAACCCTGGATCATGGTGCCCATGGCGCCGTCCAGAATGAGTATCCGCTGTTTGAGCAGTTCAGTTATATTTTTCATCGAGACATTATGCCGCATAGCGCAAACAGGATAAACTGACCGGATGGTGGAATCCGTTATTTCCAGACAGGCCGTTCGCACCTTTTTTGCCAAGGGAACACTCCGGCTGTTCGCGCTGCTCCCGCTGCCGGCAAACCATTTCGCAGGCATACTGCTCGGCGGGTTGGCCTGGAAGCTGCCAACCCGGGCGAAGCGGATCACCCTGCGTAACCTGGAGCGCTGCTACCCTGCGCTGTCATCCCGTGAACGGAACAGGTTGGCACGAAACAGTCTGCTGGAAACCGGTAAAACAGCCACCGAGATGGGGCCGCTCTGGCTATGGCCGGAGCAGCGTATTCGACGATTGATCCACTCGGTCAAGGGGGAACAGCATCTGCGTGGCGCATTGAACAGAGGCAAAGGGGTTATTCTGGCGATCCCCCACCTTGGCGCCTGGGAGATGGTCGGCCTCTACTGCTCGCTGAACTATCCCGTCACTTCGCTGTACCGCCCGCCCCGGCTGGAGGGCATGGACAGCATGATACGCCAGGGGCGGGAACGGTTCGGAGCAAAACTGGTTCCCACTGACGCCGGTGGGGTGCGCGCACTCTACAAAACCCTGGGCCGGGGTGAGGTGGTCTGCATTCTTCCCGACCAGGTTCCCTCCGCCGGACAGGGGGTTTTCGCCCCCTTCTTTACTATCAGTACAAAAACCATGACACTGCTGTCACGCCTTGGCCGGAAATTTGGCAGCGAGGTCATCTTCTGTCATGCCGAGCGTCTCCCCCGCGGGGGCGGCTTCCGGGTTCACTTTTCACCCGCACCAGAGGGGATCCGCGATGCCGATCCGCTGCGTTCGGCAACCGCTCTCAACCTGGGAGTGGAACAGTGCATACGCGCCCTGCCGGAACAGTATCAGTGGAGTTACAAGCGCTTTCGCAGCCGCCCTCCGGGTGAACCAGACTTTTACCGATAGGGTGAAGGCGCCCCGTCGGGACGGGTCTTGAACAGGCGCAGTGACCACATGTACTGTTCCGGCTGCCGGCGGATCATTCTCTCCAGTTCGGCATTCATACGCACCGTATCAGCCACCGCATCCCCGGATGGAAAATCTTTCAGCGGCGCAGACAGTGACACCTGGTAACGCCCCTGCTCCGGCAGATAGCGGG
The DNA here is from genome assembly GCA_026982395.1 of Chromatiales bacterium. Lineage (GTDB taxonomy): Bacteria > Pseudomonadota > Gammaproteobacteria > Thiohalospirales > Thiohalospiraceae > DRMK01. The sequence goes on from JALSHD010000133.1 coordinate 5,606, forward strand.
TCATACACGGCACCACGGCCGCACCAGAGAGACGTGCCAACTTGCCAAGCGCAGTAATGGTTGCAGTCGGCACGCCGAAAAACGGGGCAAAAATCCAGTCACTGCCCTTTACATGAGTCAGATCCTCATCGGGAAGATAGTAGAACGCCTGCCCCTGACGCAGTGCGCGCACCACAGGTCGCAGACCCTCCTTGCGCAGGTAGAGGCTGCCCTGGTAGCGGGTGCGGCCACGGCTCATCAGCCACTCGATCACCGGATTGCGAACCGGTTTGATCAGACCAACGGTGGCAAAACGGCGGGTAATCGCCGTGGCACCAAAGTCCAGTGCAACGCTATGGCCGGTGAGCAGGATTACCGGCCTCCCCTCCGTCTGGCAGCGCTGCAGATGCTCCGCCCCGTCGACAGAGACCATTCGGTCCAGCCGCGCAGCACTCCCCCACCACAGGACACCATAATCCAGCGAACTCTGGATCAGACGGTGGAAATAGTCTCGGGCCATCTGTTCCCTTTGCGCTGCATCAAGCTCCGGAAAACAGAGCTCAAGGTTGACCCTCACTATGTGGCGGCGGCGTGCATTGGTTCGATAGACCAGATCGCCAATCCTGCGTCCCAAACCGGCGCGCATCCGCCACGGCAGGCCACTCAGCAAACCATACAGCCCCAAAGCCAGCCAGGTGGGCCAGTAGCGCGGCATCAACAGGGCAGAGGAGAAGCCGGGATGATAGCTGTTGTCCTTTTTGCTCAACGCAGTTCACTCAACAGCCGTTCCATCATCTGCTCCGCCTGGCGCAGATATCCGCCGCCGAACAGATTCAGGTGATTGAGTATATGATAGAGGTTGTATAGATCACGACGCACAGGATAGTCGTCATCCAGCGGCCAGGCTTCTTTGTAGGCCGCGTAGAAGCGGGTTGAAAAACCGCCAAACAGCTCGGTCATGGCGATGTCCGTTTCCCGATCTCCAAAATAGACTGCGGGGTCAAAAATTACCGGTTGACCTTCCGGGGTTACCACCTGATTCCCTGACCACAAATCACCATGCAAAAGGGAGGCGGGTGGCGTGTAACTGGAGAACAGAACGGGAAAGCACTGCAACAGCTGCTCCCCGTTCCGTTGCAGATTTCCACCATAACCATTCTGTTCTGCCAGTCGCAGCTGAAAAGCCAGACGCTGCTCGCGCCAGAACTCCAGCCAGTCGTTGCAGGGAGTATTGAACTGGGGAGTGGAGCCGATGGTGTTGTCTCTCGACCATCCGTAATCGGTGCGGGTATGGCGGTGCATCCGGGCAAGCTCATGACCCAACAATTGCGAGGCATCTCCTGTCCCGAAGGAGAGATACTCCAGCACCAGAAAAGCGCGGTTCTCCACCGAGCCAAAACAGACTGGAACCGGGGCAGCCACTGTGCCGGTGTCGATTATCTCCCGCAGACCTGCTGCTTCGGCAACAAACATCTCCTCATTGCGGGAGCTGTTTGTTTTTACAAAAAAACGCCGGCCGTCTTCTCCATCGAGCCGCCATGCCTCATTGATGCAGCCGCCGGTCACAGCCGAAAGCTGCGCAACAGTAAACGGCACCCCTGTCACCTTGCTGATCTGTTGCGCAATCTGCTGCCAAATCATTACTGGATTGCTGTCAATCCTGAATCCAGAGGATACCTATTTCCGGAAAACCAGGGTCAAACAATACTCCCTGTCAACGCTGATCACCGGAAATTACCTGCAGACTGGGCGGCATCCGCTTGACCGACAGGTTGTCCCGGACAAAGGTCCGGTACGGCAACTCTCCAACGTAACGCACCATTGCCAGATAGGTCACGGCGAAGGTCACCAGAGTACTGGCAAAATACCCGGCTCCATAGAAGGGGAAACCCATATTCAGGCTGACAAAGGTAAATATAATATTGGTAACAAGAAACAGTCCCTGCAATGCCAGAACCAGACGGCGGAAATCAAAGTAGGTAAGAATAATGAACTGCATTACCAACAACACGTGGAAAAAAGCACCCAGCACACCGAACCGGAACATTCCGATCTGGGTATAACTGAAGCCGATCAACTCATACAGCCGCGGTGATAAAAGCAGCAGCAAAACAACAATACCGCCCTGCAATACAATCATGCTGCGCAGACCGCTGGTCAAACTCGCTGTTATCCGTGTCAGGTTCCGCTGAATCCGTTCAAAATTCACATGCTTCTGAATATCCCGGTAGAAACGGAGATACTGCATGAAAAAATTGGTTTCCACGCTTATCACAAACATCGCCAAACCCGGAATAATAGAGAGATAAGCAAGGAACATGGCTGCGTCATAGTCAGGATAGGACGGCATACCGGGTATGATCATCTCCCGCTCCGGGGCATACAGCCACATGATCCACTTATCCACCCAGATCGCCAGATTATAAAAAAGACCGGCCAGTGCAAGCTCCCAGTAACGGCGGAAATACCGGATGAAACCGAACGGCTCTCGTGAATCCGACGTATATTCGGAAAATATATAGGCTATCAGTCCAAACATTATCACTGCCAGACCGATGGAAAACCCCATTAACATCCCGGCCAGTGAATAAGTTCCGGCAAACAACCAGGCAAGCAGCAGTGACAGAATCAGACCCACCAGAAATGTGGCAGAAATAACATGGTAGGCCTTCAGCGCAGTAAGATAAACAGCAACCACCCACAATCCGGCAACCAGAAAATAGTTGACCATTGCAGCCACTCGAACAGCCGGCTCAATCTCCACGTACCAGAGATAAAACACGGCGACGAGCGGAAACTGGCTCACAAAAACCAGAACCACCGATCCCAGCAACATCCCCGGTACTTTGTCCAGTGCAGATTCGCCAGAGCGCTTTCCATCCGGAGACTCTTCGCCTGCGCTGAATACGAGATCCGCCAGATAGCGCGTCACTACCATAAAAACCGGCGCGGTAAAGGCCAGCGAGAAAGCAAAATTGTAGATAACAATGAGCCGGAATTCAGCTATTGTCTGGTAACCGGCAACATCACTTATCCATATAATCAGGAAAAGCGAAACTATTGTCAGTATCCACGGACCTGCCGTCACCCAGGTCGAATAGAAAAATCCGGTAATAATTCCAAGCAGATCATCCCGCTGAACCAACTTGCGTAAGTTAAACCCAACACCGGCCATCAGCTTGCTTCCTCAAGGAGTGTGTCATCGGTAGAGCGGTGACAATAACTCTCGTAAAGCTCCCGGTAAGTCCGGTCAAAATCAGTTTTATTGTAATAACGCCGTATTCGTTCGCGAATGCCATCGCTACAACTCAGATACCATTGCTTATCGGTAAGCAACCGCTCTACCGCCTGTGCTGTTGCAGCCGGATTGGACAAAGGTGTAACAGTGCCACCGTGGGGCGGCGGAAGAGAGTCATGATGGTCAGACAGAAGGATCTCCCGGCAGGCGCCAACGTTGGTTGCAACCACCGGGATGCCCGCCGCGCCAGCCTCCAGAATAACCAGCGGCTGACCTTCACTTATACTTGTCAGCACCAACACATCTATTTTTCCCAAGTAGTCTTCCAGCTTCACCTGTCCGGTGAAAGTAATGATATTTTCCAGCCCCATGTGTTCCACCATCTCCTGACACTCCTGGAAATACTGGGGCTCCTCCTCAGTGGAACCCATAACCAGAGCCTGCAAATCCGGTATATTTTCCTGCAGCGTAGCGCAAGCTCGAATGAATGTCTTTACGTCCTTAATCTGCACCACTCGACCGATAAGCGCAATGGTTGGCGGACGCGGCCCCTGCTCACGAGGTATGGCTGCATAGTGATCAACATCCACCCCGTTGGGGATAACCATCATCTTTCCCCGGCTCGCCCCATCCATCAGCTGGAACAGCTGGTTACCTTCAAACAGGGTGATAATCTTGTGGGCAGCGCTGTAACAACAGTGTGAATAAGCGGTAAAGGCCTTGACCCACATGTCACTCAGCTGATGCGGAAGACGATGCACACTCAGGCTGTCCTCCTCCATCTCGTGAAACCAGTTCGCGAGGGCGATCTCGATACGGCGCTCATTGGTATAAATGCCATGCTCGGTCAAAAGAACCGGACAGCCTGTTTCCAGGCTCGCTCTGGCCGCAAACAACCCGGCATAACCTGTCGACGGCGAATGGTAGAGCCGGGCCCGTGGCATCTCTGCCAGCAAAACCGAGTAAACACCGCCAAGCAGAGCCCGCCATGACCAAAAATAGTCCAGGAATGAGGTCTCGGGATGACTTTTGTTATACATCCGCACCAGCATCTCCCAGGCAGAGCGCGAATCCAGCAGCACATCCGAGCCAATCTTCCCCATGTGGGGTGCCAATATCGCCCGGACCTCATCCAGTTCATCCAGTCCCCCCTCGGTAAGCAACTGAAGAAGAGGCTCCTCAAGACGAGCCAGCAACTGCTTTTGTCCGGGCATCCGGGATTCACCTTTTGGAATTCGCTGCAATACAATTTGAGTGGTACCCAAAACATTTTCAGGCAGTTTATACCGATAGGTAAGATCAGCGTCAGGCGCTACCAGAAAAACGAGATGAAAAGTCAGATGAGACTGCGCCTTGATAAGCTCATGCGTCCATGAAGACACCCCCCCGGATACAAAGGGATAGCTTCCTTCCAGGATGATACAAACATCCGCCTGTGCCGTGGTTTTATCCATAATCTGTCCCTCAAATACTCCGACAATTTTTCATAACGGATTTGAAACTACCCAGCTTGCTCCTGAGATACACGATCTCTGCGTTGGAAAATGGTCATTTGCCCTTGGCCGCTCCCGTACATCCATGTGCTACATGGCATTTGAACCTCCTGTTCGGCATAAACTCCCGTTTTCTGTCCTGAACTGGCCCTTTTCAGAAGCAATCCGGCCAGTTACACAACATATTCACTGCTTGCCGGGTAGCTGCACGGATTTACGATTAACCCGGCGCTGCAGCGCAATCTTGTCTGCAAGATGTTGAATCTCGTCAACTTGACGGGGCGCCTCGCCCCAACCACATCTGGACCGCATCAACAATCCGCGGCCGCTGTTTACCAGGCCCGTCAATAAAGGCAGAACCATGCTGACGCAGAAGTTTGCGCAGCTCCGGATAGCGTCCCAATTTATATAAACACTCGGCGTACCAGAGCATGAGTTGCGGCTCACCGTTTCGAAACTGTAACGTTTTCTGCAGCCGATCAGCCGCTTCTTCCACCTCACCAGTTCGCACCAGCAAACGGCCAAGCCCCAGAATGGCAGGATAGTTTTCCGGTTGCAGTTTTATGATTTCACGATAAATCTGTTTTGCTCTCTCCCGGTTTGCTTCCTCACGATCCCGCTCCAGCAAACTGGTAAAGGCATAATCATCATAAAGCTTCGCCTGCTGTAGCAGCATATCGATATCGTCTGGAGCGTTGGCAACAGCCCGGTCCACCTCCATGGCTCTTTCCAGGAATTTGTTTTCAATTCTGGCTATTGATGAAGCGGCCATAACACGAATCGAATTGTCCGGATCCAGCAATGCTCCACGTAAAGCCGGCGCAAATTCAGGGCGGAAATGTTTGCTCATCAGCACAATGGCATCCCGCTTCTGTTGCAGGGTACCATTGGCTAGAATATCCCGAAAAGAATCAGGTACGGCAACACCCCTCAGCTGGCTATGAACCTCCAGAAAATCGGCCAGTTCAGAAACTTCATCACGCTGCTCCCTGGGAAACAGTCCGGCATACCAATCCTCAAAACTGGTAGTGGTGCGGCGATACCAGGCATGCATCCCGACAGTAAGCAATGTTCCCAGCACGCCTACCGGGCCAAATGCTGCGGTTGCAACCACAAACAGTTGTGCTGTCCGGCGCTTTACCCCTCCCGGGCAGCGGAATATTTTTTGTTGCCAGAAAAGCAGCAGCGCCACCAGAATAGAATGCAGCAGGGCTGCTTCTCCTATAGCAAGAGTGACTCCCGCCGTAGCAAACAGGAGTATCAACTCCAGTACCAACGTAATCAGCAAAACGACAGCAAAATGAATTCGGCACCCGAATGAGCTTTTGCGCCGCTTCGCCGGTTGCTGGATATATTTACTGCTTATTGTCGGGGCAGCCATAGCTTGTACCTTGTTAACGTATTGCAACAAAAAACCGGGCAGCTAAGCGGGAGTATGCAGATCTTCAATTCTCACCGCCCATGACGCCCCTCGCAGTTCACCTCCCAACTCGCTCTGAAGCGCTTTCAGCAAACGTTCTTCTACAATTCGGGCGTTTCGCTTTGGCGTGGCTGGTAAAATAATGGTGAATTCCCGGCCATTATTGCGCCGGTCAAAAGCCAAATCGGTGGTACGCAGCACCTGGTCTATTGCCTTGCTCAAGGCGCCTGGAGCATGAGAGCGCACATCTCTGGGTAGTTCATCGTAATTCTGGAGCGCTATATCGATCTGCGCAAGAGCAAAATTATGTCGCCGGGCCAGAGAGGTTAGAAAAGCCGTCTGGCGAGCATAGTAGTTGGAAGAGAGGAACAACCCGCTGTCATTGACAACGCTATTCTCTTTCGCTGTATGAAACCGCCGCGCATTGCCATAGACCGTACCTATCCACTCGCATACCACCTCGAAATTCTTGACGGTTGTCCATCCCAGTTCCACAAAATCCAGCTCCTCGATCTTGAGCATGCCGATAACTTCACCGGTTTCTGAGTTGGTCAGCGGCCCTGCCAAAACACCCTGCCGATCCAGTATATGCTCATCATTCTCATTGGAAACATTCAGGATACGGCGGCGTGCAACAACCTCCTGGAACAGGGGGTGCTCCGCCCCGATAACACGCAAATATTCATCGCTCCCTGTCCAGCCGGTATGTACCGCAGCCTCCAGCACATCCTGACTAAGTATAAATACGGAAGATTTCTGCGGGCTCATCACTGCCCGAACCATATCCATAATGCTGAACAGAACCTTGCCCGAATCAAGTTGCTCCAGGGATTTTACTGCTTGATGCATGGAGATAACAGTGCGCATCTGGCCCGCGACCCGCACCTCCAGATCTGCCTTTATCTCTTGTTGGCGCTGAAATGCGTCAGCAATGATTTTCTCGTTTTGGCGCGCCTCCTCCAGTTGTTTGCGCAGCTGTTCGCGTTCCCGCAAATGCCGCATGCGCAGCTCCCCGAGCAACACGGCAGCAACAAACCACATCAGGGGACGACGCACGACCTCGAACAGATAATCATAAAGATCCTGGTTCATCGTCTGTTCGGGAATTCCCACTGCCAGTAAAACAACCGTCGCAGCCAGCGCAGAAAGCACTCCTTCTGCTGTACCGTACTGCACTGTGATCAACAGCACAATCAACCAGAACGGATGCGGAGTAACATACCAAAAAGAGTCCGCATCAAAAACGAACTGGTCCAGCAAGATAGCCAGCACAAAAAACAGTGCTATCTCCAGTAGTGCGGAACGCTTTACACCCAGAATTCGGCCCGGCTTGTGCTCCAGGTCCATCACTTCTTTTTCTGCACTATCCGCAAATTTCGGGCGCTGCAATATCTCGGTCTTCATTGTTTGTCTTCCATCATGTGTTGTGACAACCCTTGCACCAGGCGCATTACGAGCCGCTGAGCAGCCTCGGTAGCACTATCTCTTCCCAGATAGGCGCTACCCACCTCCGAAGCGCTGGCCGCCCACAAAATCGTTCCGTCTGTCCGAATCAGACGAACGCTGATACCAACGACAGGTTGTTTGCGAAAACCATATCGATAACCAAACTCTGTTACGCTGCCGGTCAAAACAACATCGGCCCCGGCAGCCCGCCCCATCGCAACCGGTTCATCTGCAGGGAAATTGTCAACTGACTGCGCCGTATTCAGTAACGGGGATTCCTGTATGGAAAACAGACCCTCCTTGTACAGCTCTGTAGCAACAAGCCTGGCAACGGCCACTCCCGCCTTGGGATGAACAGTAAGATTTTGAAAAGGAACTACAAGCACACCCATATCGCGCTGGGGCGGGGGGGAGCTGTTGACAAAATTCCGCTCCAGGTGGGAACCGGTACTGCACCCTGTCAGCCAGAACGCCGCCAAGACAACCAATATAAATGTAACTGCTTTATAGCAACATCTGTTCATCCCTGAGGTCATGATGAGCTCCCTCCTGCCTCCCCGGCAACAGCATCAGGCTGTGCTGTCCGCTTCCCGCCAGCATTGTCCGGTAGCATGGTTGAGCAACGCAGTTCGTTTATGTTCAGCTGCTCCAGCTCTTTTGTCACGGCATCCACAACCCGCTGCGCAGCCTGGTTAAGGCTGTCTCGATGCATAAAACCGCGTCCGGCAACACTTTGGCTTGATGCCCAGATAACCTGTCCGTCACAGCCTCGAACCATGCGTACACTCAAACCAACCACCGGCTCTTCGCGTAATCCGTGCTGATATCGATATTCGGTCACGCTACCCAGCAACACAGCATCCACACCCAGTTTGTGTGCCAGCTCCCGAACACGGGGCACAGGCTGGATTTGCGCACTCTCCTCTTTCTTGTCGCGCAGCTGCTGGAGAAGCGTTGATTCCTCTCGAACCTGAAATGTCCCCAACCGATACAGTTCCGTACTCATTAAACGGGTCAGTATCTGGCCAGCATTGGGATGCCCGCTCAGGTTTTCAAAAGGCAGAATCGCTACATGGTGCGCATCGGGGGAAGCAGTCCGATTTTGCACCTCTGGTTTTTCCAGCCCTCTATTGCTCGCGCAACCGGAAAGGGCAAATACAGCAACCAGAATCACCCCGAACAAACCTGTCTGTTTACTACCGAACTTTTTTTCCAACATCACAATTTCATCCCTTGTCATAAATGCTACGAATAGGCGCTATAGCAAAATGTTCCACCCGAAAACCCGGAAAATCAGAAACGCCACAACAGATAACCACCTGCCCGCGTATAACGCGCATACTCTCCTCGATACGGACCTGCACTGTGAACAAATTTCAGACCGGCCTCCAGCCCAAGCCAGGGTTCATAAGCCAGATTGGCGCTCACAAATGGTCCGCCCGCATCGTTGCGCGGATCATAACTGGCGCCGATTCCAGCCTCATAGCGCAAATAGTCGCTTAGCCGGTCAAACCATATGGCATCCAGTGAGTGTACCTGGCGAGACACCACAGGCAGCGGGTGATAATCGATACCCGCATAACGCCGGGTATCTACAGAGGTCCGTTCTTCCAGATCCAGGTTGTAACCAATGCTCAGCCGCGGCGCAATCTGCTGCAGTAACAGACGGGCACCAAGCATGATACCGTAGCTTCCGGCTACACTGTCATCATCCTCGACCCCATAGTTTCGTACTGAGGCGGCGATATAGGTAGACAGAGCCTCATCCACCGGCCGTCTCCAGCCGTCCCGGCCCGGCCGCTCCCAGCCCACGGTCAAACTATCGACGGTACCGCCATCCACCAATCCTTCGACATACCTCCATTCTGGCGTCTTATAGTTCGCGTTTATCCAGACCCGGGAAAGATCCAGGCGCTGGGAATATTCAGCACCGAGGCCAATGGCATCATTCCCGCCAAACAAGGTCAGTCGGGTATAGGCAGCCCAATCAAAATGCCGTTGGGCATGCAGCTCAAAATAGCCTCTCTCCCCTCTAAATGAACCCAGCGGGCCATCAACACGGCGCAATTCGTTATCACGTATTGAGCGCCGTTCATAGGCAAAACCCAGTTGGGTTCTCTCGCCGAAAAGCTGGTGCCCTGACAACCGGGAAATCTGCTGCCAGTCGGCGTTGTGAAGTTGCTGCCAATCCATATCCAGACGCAAACGGGGGCCATATTCATATAGCAAACCTGCTTTTGCCGCAATTACCGACGGCTCTTCCCGCCCCATGTGCAGGGCCTGGTTATAAAAGGTGACAGCCCGCTGCCACTGCCCGAGGCGCGCTTCTATACCGGCCATTTCCGGTAACAGTTCTCTGTTGTCGGGATACTGCTCATGCAGTTGTTCGAACCTGGCTCGGGCGGCAAACAGCTTTCCGGTCTCTGCCAGCCACAATGCCCGCAACCGTTCCAGGCGAAGCGCGGTTGCCTCGTTCTGGCGTATGGGTTGCCCGGATTGCACTCCTGTATCAGCGATCTCCGGCGGAGAAACCAACTCCACGGCTATACGAGTATCACTCTCGGGCTGTACACGAAAAATGACATTCTGTTTGGCGTGTATCAATAAACTGTCATAACCGATACTGCTCCAGTCGATCCATGCGGCTGTCCGATCGGTTACTTCGGCAATCAGGGAGGGGGGAATGGGAGCGGAAAATCGTAAAACCAGTTCCTTGCCATCTGTTTCATGCTGCACAACCACCGGTTTGCTCCAGATAAAAACCATCCGTAACCGCTCGTTTCCGGAATCAATGAGCAGATCCACCTCGTTTTTTGCGTGCGCCACCACCGGGAGTGCAAACACCAAAAAGAGCAACGCCAAAGCTCGTACCATGTCCCTGTGAAGCCGCATCATGTTCCTTGTCCCCTTGTTGCCAAAACCTCGCCAGCCTGTTCGATATGGCCAGTTTCGATCAGGATGGTGGCAAAGTCAGCCCGCAAATCAGGGTTGTCAGGGTTGTCCGCCAGTAACTCTTGAAATGCGAGGATTGCACTGTCACGTTCACCGAGTCGATACAAAGCCTGGGCTCTGACGCTGGCCTGGCGCAGATCCAGATCGGGTTCTGCAGCAAGCAACTGAATAACCCGCCGGTAGTAAGGTACCGCCAGTTGCGATTTGTTCCGCCGGGTCAGAAGTTCAGCGTAGAAGTAGTTGCTTTCCACGTCACCGCTGTTGTTCTTGAGATAACGGCCAAGCTTGTCAAACGCATCTTCCCAGCGCTCTTCCTGATAGGCAAGTAAACCGAGTCTGCGGAGCATGTCGGGATCATCGGGGGCAATGGCCAGAATGCGTCTGCTGGCCTCAGATGCCAAATCGGTAAAACCAACGTGATCCGCGCGACGAATAAAGCGGCGCAGCTGTTCAACACTCCGGCTGTCCCTGATAGCCTGGGTCATGACAAGGCGCAGGCGGGGATAATCCTCTTCCCGCTGTAAAATATCCATCTGGAATTCCACCGGTTCTCCGCTGAAACCAAGCGATACGAGATCGCCCTGGCTCATTTTTAAAACGCGCTCGGTAGCACCTGCTTCAAGTAACCGCTCCAACCACGCCAGCCGCTGTTCACCCTCAGCACTGCGAGCCCGCTCCTCTACCCATTGCAATGCCAGGGGTTCCGGCCGAGGTCCCCAAATATAAAGCAGTTGACTTACCTCAGGGCTTTCTGCCGGTGCGTTGGCCGCCAGATCCATATAAATCCTTTCAGCCAGCACCTTGTCATTCAGCTGCAATGCCCGATACGCCAGCGCCTGCTTTTCTTTCCTACTCAAGTTTGGCTGTTTCAACTGCTGCCGCAACAGAGCAAGCAGCTCTTCGTATCGACCGGCTTTCTGCAGCGCGGATTCATAACGGTAATTCATTTCCTTCCTTTCTGCATCACTCAGATCGGAACGCGCCAACTGTTGCTGCCAGAATACAAACAGCTCTTCCTCACCTCTTTCCTTACGCAATATGGATTCGTAGCGGTAAGTGATGGCTGCCCTCTCCTTTGGACTTGATTCTGCTCGCTCAATTTGCTCCAGCAGATAGGCAAGTAATGTTTGCCAGCGGCTGTTTTCGCGCAAGGCTGTTTCATAGCGCTCACCCAGCTCCCGACGCTGCTTTTTATCCAGATCGGAACGCAGCAGTTGCTGGCGCAGGAAAGCCAACCTTTTTTCCTCGCGCCCAAGCGTACGCAGGGTATGCTCATACCGATAGCTGATTTCCCGCCTCTCTTTATCACTCACGTCAGGCCGGGCAAGCTGGCGTTCCCAAAAGGCAAACAGTTCCGGGTAACGGCCGGCCCCCGCCAGAGCCCGCTCGTAATACACGGTCCATCTGCCACCACGTTCACCATAACCCTGAAGATAGGTAATTGCCCCTTCATATTGCCCCAGATCCAGAGAGAGACTTACCAGGAATTCGCGTGCGCGCAAATCAAATGAGGCCGGATGTTCATGTGCAAGCTTCCGCAGTATGTCAGTCGCTCCAACCATATCTCCCTCTGCTGCCAGCAGGTACGCGAGATCGAGGTAGTCATGCGGCTTTGCCTCATAGTCCTGCACGATACGCTTCAATACCTCTATCTGCTGGCGATAACGGCCCTCAGCATTATAAAGCTGGGAAAGATTCCGCAAGGCCTGCTCGGAAGGCTGTACCTCTGTCCGCTTCTCCAGGCTACCCAGATAATCATGAGGGCGCTGGGTCTGCTGATAATATTTGCTCAGCCGCAACCGGGCTTCCATATTATCCGGATTGTATTCAACAAAAGTTTCCATCAGCTCTACCGCCTTGCCCATCTCTCCATAGATCAGATAGAGATCGGAAAGGGGCAGCACCACATTGGCAGAAGCATCCCCCTTCTCCAGCAAGCTCTCGTACTCCGCCCGTGCCGCAGTGTATTGCTGATTCTTGTAGTGCATCAGCGCCAGCTCGGGAGGGCGCGGATAAGCCAGATAGCCGCCGAGCAACCCCAGTACCACCACCAGCAGAACGATAAAATGCGCCTTGTTCATCAGACTGTCTCCCGCCGGTAATCAACATGAATCTGAACCGTTTGATGAGGCACCTTGAAATCAACAGTAAACTGCAGCTGCCTTTCATTGGAAACCGTAACTGTTTGCTGCCTGATTTCACCACTTCCGGCAGTTACACTTACAACGTATTCACCCGCCTGCGGTACTTGCCAAATCATTCTTCCCTCACCAAATCCCTGTGCTTCAAAATTGAACGAACCGGACTTGCGCTGCACTCCCCAAACCCGCCAGTTTGAACCAATCAGATAGGGAAAAGATGAGTGCGGCTCTTTGTCACTGTCTCCGTAGTCATGTAGCGCAACAACAGCATCCGGTACAGACCGGTCAAGAGTAACGTAAAGAGAACCCTGATAATGGTACTGACCCACCACTCCGTGCGAGCGATCAAAATCAACCGCAGAAAAGAGCGCACGATCAAAGCGCAGGGTCTGCAACGCCTGTCGATTGCTGATGCGCCAGCGCTGCTCGCCCGTTCGCTCAATTTGGGTTGTATAGAATCCATCGACAATTGCTGCATAATGGCTGGTAGTCACCGGAATAATCGGCTGGCTCCGTGCATAATCCAGGTTCGCCCGCACCGCATTGAGACTGGATAATTTCTGTCCCGAGTACATGTGATAGTAGACCCCCACCGGTTTAATCCGCACCGGGGTTTCCGTATTGTTAAGCGTTCGAATAAGATGTCTGTAACCAAAGAACTGTTCTGACCACTGGTCAGTATAGGTGTTTTCATTACTATTGGAGGCATATACCTGCAACTGCCCTCCCGTCATCTGACCCAATGGAGATACCCAACCGTAGGATGGATATTTGCGGTCCAGGCGCGTATCCCCCCCGTTGATGTTACGAACTCCAAGTTTGCGGGTAAGCTCTATTGCAGCAGGAAAAGGATTGGTGTCACCAGACCACTGGAAAACCTGCACCGTTTTTCCTTGGGGTAACAGGGAGTTGACAAAATTTATCGCCCCTTCAATCTCCAGTTCCAGATCAAACGGTTTGACGGCATAGGCGCGTGGCGTGACATAGCCGGTTTTCTCGTAGTAGGCATTATCTGTCTTGCTTATCTTTCGTGATGCACTTCCCTGCCACGGTCTGCTATAAAGTTTCAGAAAAGGCTTCTCTTTATCTGGATCGCCGTCCGCAAAAAAACCCCAGTCAAACGGATGACTGTATGTATGGGCGCCTGCCTCCACCTGTGGCAGCGCAAGAATCTCGCGCGCAACCTGCAAACTTTTTCTGCTGCCAAACCACGCCGGATCAAGATCACCGGCTATGGGTGCAACGGTAACCGGCAGCTCCGGATAGGCTTCAATAATCTCCTGCTTAACAATCTCCGAGGAAAGAATACCCCTGTTTCGATAAGGGTAAATCTCGGTCAAATTATTCCACCCATCACCATCGATATGGCTGAAAAAAATACGTTTTCCGGCAAGCGTGGTGGTATCCGGTTTTGGCAAGTCGTCCGTGGCCAGTGCCTGGCGAAAAAATTCAAACGGATTGACATACCACTGGACGGTATCGGTGGATTCGTTATGGAAATAGGCATACCCGGATGCAATCCATCCCCCATTAGAGGTGATCACGACCAAATCGCTGTCGGTGGCAGGATCACCATCCTGCCGTACCGTCAAATAAGAGAAACCCTGCCCCTCCGCCACTCTCAGCCGCTCATATCCCGGCAGCACACCACCGACGCGGCGTTCAAAATCCACCATGCGGGGTTCCCTGAATACGACCCTGGACTTATAGGTAAAAGGAACCCAGTCATTACCACTGCGTAATCCCAGTTTGTTCCAGAACCGGTCAATCAGGTTTTCACGCGATAGCTGCTCAAAATCTTCCTCGGCACCAAAACCACCCACCATGATCAGGCGCTTCCCACTATCCAGAATCTCGCCAGCCCAGGCAATAAAATTGCCGGGATCCTGCGTCTGAACCGCCTCCCAAACCAGGACTCCCCTTACCTCCGGAATTGAATCCGGTGAAGGCAGTGGCTCATTGACATCATGATAACGAACAACCAGTCCGAGATGATTGAGTGGCATCTCCACCAAGCGATGGATAACGGAAAAACGCGGTTCGGAAACACCCTTCCCGTCATACAGAGCCAGGACAGTACGCGGAATAGTCTGGGCATAAAGCGGCTGAATCTGAGCAGCCAACAGGAAAAGCAGCCAACAGGAAAACAGGAAACGCTTGTTCATATGCGGGGCTCTGGAACAATGCGGTCCAATGCAACCGTTGCCACGTAGGGAATAAAACCGTTCGCACGCTGTTCACGATAAATGGCCGCTATACCTTCGTGATCATGCGGTTCCCAATAGTCCAGGGTAAACACCTTCAACGCGGGATTATGGCTGACGGCCTCCTTCAGATAGGCCAGCTGCCGCTGATATAGCTGTTTCGGAACACGGCGATAGGACTTGTTTTCAAAGTCATAATCAGCATACACCGACTCCCCCAGCACGATATCGATATCCCCGGCCACCTGGGGAAGAATCTCGTAGGCCCGATTCAGCATGATTTTGATATGCGGATAATGCTTGCGAATGGTGCGCACCAGACGGACGGCCGCCTCGGTCATTCCCTGGTAACGCTCAGGCTCCTTCCACTCCAGATGCAAAGGACTATCCAGAGTATCAAGAAATACACCATCGAACCCTTGGTGCAACAGGGAAGGAATCAGCTCGTAAATAACCCGCTCGGTCCAGATTCGTTCGCGAATATCGACGCTGTAGCTGCCTTCCCAATAGGGGTTTTCGCCTAATAACAACCCCTCCTCGCGCACTTCGCCAAAATAGTGGCGATGCTGCTCCGCTTCACCCAGACTGAGATAACCGAGCAGAGTTTTTCCATGCTCAGACAGGGGCGCAAGCTCAGGACGATAGTCACTATCGAGAACGAGAAGAGTATAGGCGCTGAAATCCTGTGGCGAAGCCTTATCTGAGTAATAGGCAAGCCATCGTTCACTTTCCTCTTCACCAGTTTTCACTGCAAAGCTGGCTGGAAGCAAAGCAAGACATAAAATAAATAAGAATAGACCTCGCAGCATAGCTGGATAAACTTTTCCATGTAATAAATTAAGTCTGGTTCATTCGGTGGCGCCAATTTTTTATCTCGCCATAATTCCGACACCACATTTTTGTAATTATATTGTTAACAAAGCATTTTTTACAATCATGTTTGTATTTAAATTACCACATCAAACTGATATCCAGATGTGTCTTCCGGCTGTTTATTGGCAGCCCTTCACGATGCCATAGCCCCGAAACAGGGGTGTACCGGCTGTTTCCTTTATACACATCCCGTTACTGAAAGCCGGAAATAATTTCTCATTATCCTATTTATTACTGCTTATATATGCAGCAGATAATAAAACCTTTATAACTGATTGATCAAGCTTCAAATCAAGCCAACCGGACAAAATTTGACCATACGAACGTAATGCTCATGATTACAGCGTTCAGCCGGTTCTTCCCTGTTTTTTTCACATAGTTATCCACAGATTTTGTGGGTAACTACATATTCTCCATAAGCGACAAGAAGTTAGTCCCCGGTATAAACAGCTACTAAGCTACTATCAGCTTCGCAATATAAACACCACAATATGCGAATATTAATTTTACTTTAACCGTTGCGATTTAGCGACAGCTATTTTTGAGTGCTGCGGGTATCGTGATTTTTTCGAGAGAACAAGGAAATCCTGCGCGAAGATGCCCCAATGTATATAAGACACTAGTACCAGGCTCACGCCGCTATCGCGGAAAAGTGAACTTTATAGAGGTTTCCTTGCTTCATTCCACGCCGGGCAGGTATTACACTGAGCACAGCATGTCTGACTCCCCTATTTTGCGTATAGCCATCCCCTCGCCATTGCGGCGCAGTTTTGATTATCTGCCCCCGACACAGGGCGGAACTTCGCTGCAGCCGGGAGTACGGGTAAAGGTTCCATTCGGGAAGCGCACCGTTATCGGCATTCTGCTGGAGCTTGCTGCGGAGAGCACGATCCCTGCCCGACGTCTGAAGAGAATCATCGAGGTACTGGATAAGGAGCCCGTGCTGCCTCCGGATCTGCTGAATCTGCTTATCTGGGGGAGCCGTTACTATCACCACCCGGTGGGAGAGGTGGTGATGGGAGCACTGCCGCTGCTGCTACGTGAGGGCAGATTGAACCGGCTCGCCAATAACCATATCTGGCAACTCACCGGGGTCGGCAGAACAATTTCGGCAAGGGAGTTATCCAGAGCACCCCGCCAGAAGGCGCTGCTTTCGATACTGGACAATCAACCGGAGGGACTGCATAGCCGCCAAATCAGCCAGCAATACAAAAACTGGCAGCCAATCATGAAAAAGCTGGAAGAAAAAGGCTGGGTCCGGCGTATTGAATCTCCTTTTCTGCCCGTCCGCATGGATCCCCTTTCGTCAAAAGCGGAGCAACGCCCAACTCTCAACCAGGCTCAGCAAACAGCAGTAAACAGTCTACTCGAGTCAACTGGACGGTTTTCCGTTTCACTGCTGGACGGCGTAACAGGGAGCGGAAAAACCGAGGTCTATCTACAGATTATAGAGCAGGTCATCAGTTCGGGCAGACAGGCAATAGTGCTGGTTCCTGAAATTGGTCTTACACCGCAACTACTGAACCGTTTTTTGCGGCGATTTTCCCAACCCGTTGCGCTGTTGCACTCATCTCTCTCCAGTCAGGAGCGGCTGGCGGCCTGGCTGGCCAGTGGCTGCGGCGAGGCCGCCGTTATCATCGGTACGCGCTCCGCCCTGTTCACTCCGGTAAAAAATCTGGGTGTGATCATTGTCGATGAAGAGCATGACACATCATTCAAACAGCAGGATGGGTTCCGTTACTCAGCGCGTGATATGGCTGTCATACGCGCCCGGAATGCCGGTGTTCCCATCGTGCTGGGCAGCGCAACCCCTTCGCTGGAAAGCCTGTACAACGCACAGCAAAAGCGCTATCTGCACCTCTCCCTGCCAGAACGCGCAGGCGGGGCTCAACCACCAACATTCCGGCTGCTGGACCTGCGCCGTCAACCGCTGCAGGAGGGGTTGTCGCCCCAGCTGCTCGGCATCATGGAACAGCATCTGCAGAGCGAAGGACAGATCCTGCTGTTTCTCAATCGGCGTGGTTTCGCCCCTACCCTGCTGTGCCATGAGTGTGGCTGGGTGGGCCGGTGCCGGCGTTGTGATACCCATCTGACCTTCCATCAGCAGGAGCGGCGTCTGCGCTGCCATCACTGCGGCTCGGAGCGGCCTGTGGATCCCCGCTGCCCTGACTGTGGCAGCGTCGATCTTCGTGCCCTGGGAACAGGAACAGAACGCATAGAGCAGGCACTGCAACAGCATTTTCCCGCCGTCGGCATTGCCCGGCTGGATCGTGACAGCACCCGCCGCAAGGGAAGTATGCAGACCATGCTCAACGAAATCCAGCAGGGTCATAAACGCATTCTCATCGGAACCCAGATGCTGGCCAAAGGGCACCACTTCCCCAATGTGACGCTGGTGGGCATCCTTGATACCGACCAGGGACTGTTCAGCGCCGATTTCCGCGCCAGTGAACGGATGAGCCAGCTCATCACACAGGTAGCCGGACGGGCGGGGCGGGCGGAGAAACCCGGTCTGGTGGTTATCCAGACCCACCATCCTGAACACCCGCTACTGCAACAGTTGATTACCCACGGCTATCAACAGTTCGCCAACTCTGCCCTGAAAGAGCGGCAGGAGGCCGAACTGCCACCTTACTCCTCCATCGCGCTGCTCAGGGCAGAAGCCACAGCTGCGGAAACACCTCTGGATTTTCTTCGCCAGGCGCTGCAAACAGCCGGACAGTTCAATTCCGGCGAAGTATTTCTGCTGGGCCCCGTCCCTGCGCCCATGGAAAGGCGCGCCGGACGATACAGGGCGCAACTGCTGCTGCAGTCAACCAGCCGCTCCGCCCTGCACCGATTGCTCGATCAATGGACTCCACAACTGGAAACCTTGAAAAGCGGCCGCAAGGTGCGCTGGTCACTGGATGTGGATCCTGTCGATCTGTTTTAGCTCTCAGGCAATTGAGTTGTTTTCTTTGACCATGGATAATGGTCGTTTCAGTTAACAAAACCACATAACGAATGAAACATCATCTGCAACAACTGATCGGTTCAGCAATAACAGCCCTGCAGCAAGAGAGCCTGCTGCCTGCAGAGCTCCAAGTTGTCATTCAGATCGAAAACAGCCGCGACACCCGCCACGGAGACTTTGCCTGCAATATTGCCCTGACACTGGCAAAGGCCGCACGCCGCAAGCCACGGGAATTGGCAGAGGAGCTGGTCAAGGCGCTCCCGGCATCTGAACTGGTCGAAAAGGTGGAGATTGCCGGCCCCGGCTTTATCAATTTTTTCATGACTGCAGCCGCATTCCAGAGCGTTGTGCGGGATATCATGGCAGCAGGAGAGGCCTGGGGGCGCTCCACCATCGGCAACGATAAACGGGTGCAGGTAGAGTTTGTTTCGGCCAACCCCACCGGGCCGCTGCATGTGGGACACGGACGGGGGGCTGCGTATGGGGCCGCTGTTGCCGATCTGCTGGCGGCGGCAGGTTTCCAGGTACACCGTGAATACTATGTAAACGATGCCGGACGGCAGATGAACATCCTCGCCACCAGTGTCTGGCTGCGCTATCTGGAGCAGTGTGGTGAGCAGTTCACCTTTCCCGGCAACGGCTACAGGGGCGACTATATCTACGCTATCGCCGATCAACTCAAACAGAAATATGGAAACAAACTCTGCCGCAGCGCCACAAAGCTGTTTGACAACATCCCGGCTGATGAGTCTGATGGCGGTGACAAGGAGCAACATATCGACGCCCTCATCGAACGCAGCCGGGAACTGTTGGGCGACGATTATGAGCAGGTGTTCCAGATCGCTTTGAACCACATCGTAAATGACATTCGCGAGGATCTGGAACAGTTCGGGGTGGTATACGAAGAGTGGTTCTCCGAGCGCTCCCTGACTACATCCGGGACTGTTGGCAAGGTGATCGACCGCCTCAGGGAATCAGGCCATCTCTACGAAAAAGAGGGGGCGCTCTGGTTCCGCTCCTCGGCGTTCGATGACGAGAAGGATCGGGTGGTGGTAAGAGAGAACGGTCAACCCACCTACTTCGCCTCGGACATCGCCTACCATGCAGACAAAATGGAGCGCGGCTTCGAGCGGGTAATCGACATCTGGGGCGCTGATCATCACGGTTATGTTCCCCGCATCAGAGCAGCCTTGAGCGCGCTGGGTTACGACAGCAACCGGCTGGACGTGCTGCTGGTGCAGTTTGCCAATCTTTACCGCAACGGCAAGCGGGTGCAGATGTCCACCCGCTCCGGCTCGTTCGTTACCTTGCGTGAACTGCGCGAAGAGGTCGGCAACGATGCGGCTCGATTCTTCTATGTGATGCGCAAATGTGAGCAGCACATGGATTTTGATCTTGAGCTGGCCAAATCACAAAGCAACGACAACCCTGTCTATTATGTACAGTACGCCCATGCCCGTGTCTGCAGCGTCATGCATCAACTGGATGAAAAACAGTTGAGTTACGATCAGTCCGCCGGACTGAACTGTCTGAGCCTGCTCACTGAAACGCATGAACAGAAACTACTGCGTAACCTGTCACGCTATCCGGAGATCCTGGAAACCGCGGCACTGAACCATGAACCACACCTGCTGACCCACTATCTGCGTGAACTGGCTACCGATTTTCATACCTATTACAACGCCCACCAGTTTCTGGTGGACAGCGCCGGGCTGCGGGATGCCCGGCTGTCCCTGATTCTGGCGGTTCGTCAGGTGATAGCCAATGGCCTCGGACTGTTGGGGGTCTCGGCCCCGGAGAGCATGTAACAACATGGCCAGACAGCAGCAACGCCGTACACCCCGTAATCAAAAACAGAGCACGCCCGGTTGGGCCTGGCTGCTGGCCGGGCTGGCGGCAGGGCTGTTTGTCGCTTTTCTGGTCTACCTGCAGGGAGAACACGACACACAGCCCGAGTTGCCACCCATTCCCAAACAGGGCGAATCGGAACCGCAACAGCAGCAACCGGCCGCACAGGAAAAACCTGCCAAGCCTCGTTTCGATTTCTACACCATTCTGCCAGAGATGGAGATCCCGGTCCCCGAGCCGGACCCCGAGCCTCGCGTTCCTCCCCCTCCCCGGCCTGAATTGCGCAAACAGCCTCCCCCCTCCCCAGCGGAACAGACAGGGGCAGCTGCCTATGTGCTACAGCTTGGATCTTTCCGGAATCGCGCAGATGCAGATCGGCTCAAGGCAAAAATCACCATGCAGGGCTTCGAGCCTCATATCCAGACAGTCAACATCAATGGCAGCGACTGGTACCGGGTAAGAATTGGCCCCTACAGCAACTCGGTGCGGATCGCTGAAGTGCGCCACCGCCTGCGTGAAAACAAACTCGATGCCATATTGCTTAAACTCAAGGATTAGTATCTGATGTCTTTTCGTGCTCTGTTTTTTATCAGCAGTATCTTTTTTGTCAGCACATCATCAATCGCCAGCGAACCCATATATGCGAATGCCCAGATCGCACTCACCAAACCGGAACAATCCACCGGTGGTGTCGCCGCAGTCGTTGCTGTTGGTATCCCGGTTCCAGATAGAAAAGGTATTTTTATTGAGGGGCAACTCTCATCAACCATTCTGGAACCAAAACAGAACTCAATGGAACTCTCCTACACCCATCTGGGGGGATACGGGGTATATCAGCGACTGTTCAACGAAAAATTTGCCCTGCATGGCAAGGCGGGGCTACTGTATCAATACAGCAAAATCGAACAAGATGTTTCTGCAGGTAGCGCGGGAATTGCCTTCGCTGTTGGCGCCACCATTCACCATAATCGTAATATAAGCTATCTGCTGGAGCTGTCTACGGTACAGGCGGAACTGAATCTGATCTATATTTCTGCCGGAATCCAGTACAGGTTCCGTTAATTATCCCTGGCTATTCAAGATAGGTATAGCCGGACAACCCTCGCTCAAACTGCTGCAGGTATTGTGTTCGCTCGCTGTCGCCGATATCGGCGGCCACAAGTTTGTGGCGATAGCAC
The DNA here is from genome assembly GCA_026982395.1 of Chromatiales bacterium. Lineage (GTDB taxonomy): Bacteria > Pseudomonadota > Gammaproteobacteria > Thiohalospirales > Thiohalospiraceae > DRMK01. Next base: position 27,331 of record JALSHD010000133.1, read on the forward strand.
TCCAGAAGCTGCCGCGCGTCAAAATCCACCTGCTGCAGCACGGAAGCAACACTATCGCCCTTTCTTGCATCCACCAAGCGATATCCACCGCCTTTAATCAGCTCCACATTGACGGTACTGGTCTTGCCAAACAGGTTATGCTCATCTCCCAGAATTTCCTGATAGGCACCGACCAGAAAAACCGCCAGGAGATAGGGCTCACCGGGGCGCAGCGCATGCAGCGACAAACTACTCTCCAGCCCGTTCCGCTCGACATAGCAATCAATCCGCCCGTCAGAATCACAGGTAATATCCTCCAGCACCCCACGCCGCAGGGGCGCCTCGTCAAGGCGGTGCACAGGCATGATCGGAAAAACCTGGTCGATGGCCCAGACATCGGGCAAGGACTGAAACAGGGAGAAGTTGCAGAAATATTTATCGGCCAGTTTCTCGTTCAGCTCATCCAGCACATCCCGATGCGCGCGCGAACTGCGGTTCAAACGGGAATGTATTTCCCGACAAATGGCAAAATAAAGCTGTTCAACCCGCGCCCATTGTTCAAGCGCAAGCAGCCCGTGCGTATACATGGATTGTGCCTCGGACAGCCCGTGCTGGGCATCGTGCCAGACCTCCAGCAGGGAGCGCTCGTGTTCGCAACTGCCCTGCAAGGCAGCCAGATTGCGGATCAGCGCCCCGATAATTGCCGGCTGCTTTTGGCCAGTGAAAGGAATATCACCACCATCAGGGATCTGCTCCACGGCAACCACTTCGGTAATCAACACCGCATGATGAGCAACAAGAGCACGGCCGGATTCGGAAATAATGCGCGGATGAGGCAACTCCTGCTCGCGACAGATCTGCCGCAAGGCATGCACCACATTATTGGCATACTCCTGAACCGTATAGTTCATGGAGCAGAAACTGCGCGTCCGGCTGCCCTCATAGTCCACACCCAGGCCGCCCCCTACATCCACACTTTCTATCGGCACGCCGAGACGACGCAACTCGGAATAGTAACGGGCCGCTTCATCAACGCCACGCTGAATATCACGAATATTGGGAATCTGGGAACCCAGGTGAAAATGCATCAGCTGCAGCGTATGCAGCATCCCCGCTTCCCGCAAGCGCTCCACCGCCAGCAGTAACTGGGTTGCCGAAAGACCGAACTTGGACTTCTCTCCCCCGGTATTCTGCCACTTTCCGGCCCCGATGGAAGCCAGCCGCACCCGCACACCCAGCAGGGGAGCGACACCCAACCTGCCGGACTCCTCCAGAACCAGTTCGAGCTCGGAGAGCTTCTCAATAACGATATGGACCTGCAGCCCCATGCGACTGCCGATCAATGCCAGGCGGATATACTCACGATCCTTGTAACCGTTGCAGATCACCGTGGTGCCGACCGGAGAGACAGCAAGTACCGCCATCAACTCGGGTTTGCTCCCCGCCTCCAGACCGATATCATCATCACCCGCAGCAAGAATTGCCTCCAGCACCTGACGTTGCTGATTGACCTTGACGGGATAAACAGCAGTAAAACTACCGTCAAAACCTTCCGATTGCATCGCTTGGGCAAAGGCATCACGCAGAGTATTGACCCGGTCGCGAAGAATATCTCCAAAACGGATCAGTACCGGCAGAGAAAGTCCCGCCGCCTTGAGTTCAGCCGTCAGGGAATTGAGGTTGACTCCCTCATGACATTGATCACGGGTCGGCCGGACCAGAAGATGACCCTGCTCATCAATATCAAAATAACCCCCCCCCCAGAAACGGATATTATAGAGCTCGCGCGCTTGCTGAACGGTCCATTCGCTCATTGGGACAAGTTAATCGAAACTGTTAACCCAGTGTCAGGCATCTCTAAAAACAGTAATTTTTTCGCGAGAGCAAGGAGGCTCCACGCGGCAGGAAAAGTGCATTCTCAGAGGCGCCCTGTTCTCTGTATATGAGCAGCTGTCACATAGTCCATGGTATTGCGATGCAGTACAAACCAAGCTGACAGTTGGTCTTTTACATAGGCCCGGGCCGCAGCAAAATCACCCTGCTCCAACTGCTGCTTCACCCGCTCCAGCTCAGCCAGCACCCGCTCATGCTCCGCCTTGTGAACTGTAATAACAGGGAAGGATGTCAGCTCCATCATCCGCTCCTCCTCTGCAAAATGATCACGACTGTGAGCTGCCAGCCTGGCAAACAAACTGCGAAACTCGGCATCAGAAGCATCCGGCAGCGCATTGAGCAGGTCAACAAATTCATGATGCGCTTCATCAATGACTGGCACACCAACGGCAAGCTCATCTGTCCATTCTATTAACGGCATACCCCTCTCCCGAAAAAATATCCTGATTTACACCCGATTATATAACGATTCCAGTTCTTTCAGCACAGTTAAAAACAAATTCAAAACAGTTTGGATTCCTCCGATTCACTAATGTATAAAGGAAAGACGCGCATTTGTAACACCATAATCGGGGAAATCAGAGAAAAGCCGAGAAATTGTGCAAAAAGTTTGTTGTATGAAACATACTTCACCGCTACCATACAAACAAAAACCGAATAACCAATAATTCCAAACTTCTCAATATGACTCTACGAAACACGCTGTATCTGCCTGTTCTTCTGCTGCTGGTGGGTTTTATGTTTCCCGTCAAAGAGTGCGCTGCTGAACAGGCCATTCCCGCAGACAAGGTGCTGCACACCTCGGTGTCCCTCCTCATTGGGATGGCGGCCTATGATTTTTATCGAAAAAACACAAAACTCACTGACAATCAGGCCAAACTGGCTGCCTTCGTTTCCACGCTGGCAGTAGGGGCTACCAAAGAGTTCATCGATGACGAATTCGATTGGGGGGATATGGCGGCAAACAGCGTGGGTGCCGGTGTTGGAATCATGATCAAGTTTTAGCGGTCAGATTCAACAACGCATCCAGAAAGACCTGGTTCTCTCGGGGAGCGCCAACGGTCATGCGCAAACAGTCCCGTAGTGCACCACCGCTATTGCTCAGATTTTTTATCAGAATACCCTGCTCCAGCAGACCCTGAAAGACCCGGTTGCCCTCGCCAGCAGAAACCCGAAACAGAATGAAGTTTGCCTGGCTGGGGTAAACGGTAATTCCGGGTATTGAGTGCAAATCATTCATCAGTTTCTCGCGATCAGCCCGGATCCGGGCCGTCTGTGCCTCCAGCACCTCATGGTGTTGCAGGGCAAAATCAGCACTGACCTGGGTAAGCGTGTTGATGTTGTAGGGCAGCCTTACCTTGTCAAATTCTCTGATCCACGCTGGCGCGCCGGCCAGCAAACCCAGGCGCAATCCGGCCAGCCCCAGTTTTGAAACGGTGCGCATCACCAACAGATTGTCAAACTCGGGCAGACGCTCCATAAAACTCGCTTCGGCAAAGGCGTGGTAGGCCTCATCCAGCACCACAAGCCCCGGACTGACCTCGATAATGCGGCAGATCTCCTGTTCATCAAACAGATTGCCGGTAGGATTGTTGGGGTAGGCAAGAAAGATCACCGCTGGCTGATGCTGCTTGATGACCTTCAGCATGGCGGACAGATCCAGACTGAAATCCTTTTCCAGCGGAACACCCAGATACTCCATGCCGACAAAGGTTGCAATCATTTTGTACATGACAAAACCGGGTTCCGGGGCAACAATCAGGCGCGACGGTCCAGCGAGGGTCATTGCAATAATCTGGATCAGTTCATCCGAGCCGTTGCCCAGCAGCACAGCGGCGGAGTCCGGCACGTCCATCACCTTGCGCAGGGTATCGATCAGCTGCCGGGAGCCCGGATCAGGATAGCGGTTGAGGTGAACATCCCGCAGTGTGGCAAGCCACTGTTCAACCAGCGGTTCAGGCCAGTGGTAAGGGTTCTCCATGGCGTCGAGTTTTATCAGCCCGGTTGCATTCGGTACGGCGTATGCGGAAAGCTGCCGGATCCCCGGACGCACCCAGTGTTTGATGCCCCGCCCCATCTATTTGCAGCGATACTCTGCCGAACGGGCGTGGGCGGTAAGCCCCTCGCCACGCGCCAGTAGAGAGGCGGTCTTGCCCAGTTCTGCGGCACCGGCGGGTGAGCACATGATCAGGCTGGAGCGTTTCTGGAAATCATATACTCCCAGCGGCGAGGAGAACCGGGCCGTGCGGGAGGTGGGCAGAACATGATTGGGCCCCGCGCAGTAATCCCCAATAGATTCAGCGGTGTAGCGACCCATAAAGATTGCCCCTGCATGCCGGATGCGGCGGGCCATCTCCAGCGGTTCCGCCACGGAGAGTTCCAGATGCTCGGGGGCAATATGGTTGGCCACCTGAACCGCTTCATCCAGATCACGTACCTGAATCAGGGCACCGCGCCCGTTGAGCGATTTGCGGATGATATCCGCCCGCTCCATCTCCGGCAGCAGCCGCTCAATACTGGCAGCCACCTGATCCAGAAAACCGGCATCCGGACTCAACAGGATGGACTGGGCATCTTCATCATGTTCCGCCTGGGAGAAAAGATCCATGGCGATCCAGTCCGGCGGCGTATCGCCGTCACACACCACCAGAATCTCGGAAGGTCCTGCAATCATGTCGATACCAACACTGCCAAACACCATCCCCTTGGCGGTCGCCACGTAGATATTGCCGGGACCAACAATCTTGTCCACCCGGGGAATGGTTTCCGTGCCGTAGGCAAGCGCCGCGACAGCCTGTGCTCCCCCGATGGCAAATACCCGATCCACACCAACAATGGCAGCCGCAGCAAATACCAGCTCATTGATTACCCCGTCCGGAGTGGGTACCACCATGATCAGCTCATCCACTCCCGCCACTCTGGCAGGCAGCGCATTCATCAACACCGATGAAGGATAGGCAGCCTTGCCACCGGGAACATACAAGCCAACCCGCTCCAGCGCGGTGACCTGCTGGCCAAGCAGGGTGCCATCGGGTTCTGTATAGCTCCAGGACTCCTGCAGCTGACGTTGATGGTAGTCGCGGATGCGCTGCGCCGAGCGCTCCAGTGCCTGACGCTGGGCGGAAGGGATCGTCGCCAGCGCCTCGGCCAGCCGTTCGACAGGCACCTCCAGCGCACGAACAGAATCCACTGTCATCCGATCGAAACGGTTGGTGTACTCCACTACCGCGGCATCGCCCCGACCGCGCACCTGGCGCAGAATATCGCGCACCGTGTCGTGGACAGCCTCATCGGATACCGCTTCCCAGGCCAGCAGCTTTTCCAGCTGTGACCAGAATTCAGGATCTTCCGTAGTCAGACGCTTGATATCAGACATGACTGCTCACGGCCTCTTCAATACAGCGGATAAAATCGGTAACGGCTTCATGCTTCATCTTCATGGAGGCCCGGTTGACGATCAGGCGGGAGCTGATATCCGCAATATGTTCCATGGGTTCAAGACCATTGGCGCGCAAGGTATTGCCGGTATCCACCACATCCACGATGCGATCCGCCAGCCCGACCAGCGGCGCCAACTCCATGGAGCCGTAGAGTTTGATGATCTCCACCTGCTGTCCCTGCCGGGCGTAATAGTGCCGGGTGCTGCGCACGAATTTGGTGGCGATCCGCATTCGGCCGGAGAGTGGCTGTTCGTCTACCGGGCCGGCAACCATCAGTTTGCAGCGGGCAATACGCAGATCCAGCGGCTCATACAGACCATCACCCCCGTGCTCCATCAGCACATCCTTGCCAGCCACCCCCAGATCGGCGCCGCCATACTGCACATAGGTAGGGACATCCGAGGCGCGCACAATAATAAGATGCACATCTTCCCGGTTGGTAGAGAGGATCAGCTTGCGGCTGGTTTCCGGATCTTCCGTCGGTTCGATCCCGGCGTGGGCCAGCAGCGGCAGAGTCTCCTTGAATATCCGCCCTTTGGACAGTGCAATGGTTAAACTGTTCTGCATATGCTTACATATCACCTTCCGGCACACGCCGAATGGTGGCCCCCAGTTGCGCCAGTTTCTCTTCGATACACTCGTAGCCGCGATCGATATGGTAGATGCGATCCACCACGGTATGTCCATTTGCCACCAGTCCGGCCAGCAACAGGCTGGCGGACGCACGCAGATCAGTGGCCATCACCGGCGCCGCCGTAAGGGACTCCACGCCGGAAATAAAAGCGGTGTTACCCTCCACCCGGATGTTGGCCCCCATGCGCTGCATCTCCTGAACATGCATGAAACGGTTCTCAAACACGGTTTCCGTAATGGTGGCGGCACCTTCCGCAACACTGTTCAGGGCCGTGAACTGAGCCTGCATATCAGTGGGAAAGGCGGGATAGGGTGCGGTATGCAGATTCACCGCTTTGGGGCGTTTGCCCTTCATATCCAGCGAGATCCAGTTGCGTCCGGATTCAATCTCCGCGCCCGCCTCGGACAGTTTTCCCAGAACCGCATCCAGCAGCTCGGGACAGGTGTCATTCAGCTTTATTTTGCCACCGGTAATTGCAGCCGCCACCAGATAGGTTCCGGTTTCGATACGGTCCGGCAATACACTGTAGGTAATCCCGCGCAGTTGTTCCACACCCTCGATGGTTATGGTATCCGTACCCGCCCCCCTGACATTGGCGCCCATGGCATTCAGGCAGTCCGCCAAATCGACCACTTCCGGTTCGCGCGCAGCATTTTCAATCGTTGTAACTCCATCGGCCAGCGCCGCAGCCATCATCAGATTTTCGGTACCCGTTACGGTGACAATATCCAGTATCAGCTTGGCCCCTTTCAGACGCTTGCCGGGAATACGGGCGTTGATATAGCCATTCTCCACCAGAATTTCAGCACCCATCGCCTGCAGTCCCTTGATATGCAGATCGACGGGACGGGAGCCGATGGCGCAGCCGCCAGGCAGTGACACATCCGCCTGGCCAAAACGGGCCAGCAACGGCCCCAGCACCAGAATGGAGGCACGCATGGTTCTGACCAGCTCATAGGGGGCATGAAACTGCTTTATAGTGGAGGTGTCCACCTCGATATTGAGTTTTTCGTCCACCACCAGACTGACCCCCATGTTGCCCAGAAGCTCCATGGTGGTGGTGATATCCCGCAGATGGGGAACATTACAGATAGTGGTCGGCCCGTCCGCCAGCAGCGTTGCCGCAATAATCGGCAAAGCCGCGTTTTTGGCGCCGGAAATACGAATCTCGCCATTGAGAGTAGCGCCACCGGTAACAATCAGTTTATCCATTAGGTACCTACCGCACAGAAACGGTAGAGGATACCCGCTAAACGCCAATTATGTAAGTCTGAAACCAGTTGCGTTCCATCAACATCCGGAAAAACCGTCATACTCCATTCTGGCTTCAAAGCTGCCCAGGGTCTCTTCCGGGCCGGTAACCAACTCACCCTTGCAGGAATTCCAGTCATCCACCCGGATCTTTACCAACCAGCCCTGGCCGTAAGGATCCCGGCTAATCAACCCGGGGGTGATGGCGAGCTGGTCATTTACCGCAATGATTTCACCGTCAACAGGGACCTTCACCGGACCGACCCAGTCACTGGTCTCAACAGTCGCGCAGGACTTGTCCTTCTTTACCGTTTTCCCTGCTACGCGCAGTGTGCATGATACAACCTCACCTATCAGCGCTGTCGCATAGGAGGTCATCCCGACAGTGACCGTATCATCACCATCATCCCGCACCCAAACATTATTATCTATGCTGTAGTAAAGATGTTCCGGTATTTCACACCCGCGTACCTCACCCATTTTTTCCTCCGGATAACTGTTAACCTTTTTTCATCAGATAATGAAATTTATCACCTTCCTCACGCGCTTCCAACAGTTCATTCCCTGTTTGCCGGGCAAAAGCGGGGAAGTCTCTGGCGGAACCGGGATCGGTCGCAATAATATGCAATATCTGGCCCGGTTCCATTGTAGCGAGCGCCTTTTTGGCGCGCAGTATCGGCAACGGGCAATTCAGGCCCGAAGTGTCCAGTTTCTGATCAATATCATGCATCTCTTATACCTGGTAAGTTGTTTTGCCTGTACCCTATATTAACCCGACAGCAAATAGAGCGGGAACTTACAGCACGCATTGCTGCCACAATAAACAATACCGTTCTGATATCATTCTGTTTGCCTCATGCGCCGATTATTACATCTCCCCTTTCTGTTCACTCTGCTGATCTCCCTGGCCGTGATGCCTCAGCACAGCCATGCACTGTACAACGAGCTGCCGGAGATGGGCGACAGCACCGGGAATATTCTGTCCCAGGAGGAGGAACAGCGCATTGGTGCCGAATTCATGCGCAGCATCCGCCATAGTCTCCCCTTGGTGGATGATCCCGAAATCAATGAGTATCTGCAGGATCTGGGCATCCGACTGGTATCCCACAGCGATGGAGCTGCACGTCCCTTCTCCTTCTTCATCATTCAGGACTCACGGATAAACGCTTTTGCCGCTCCCGGCGGCTATATCGGCATCAACTCCGGGCTGATTCTCAACACCAGCAATGAGAGCGAACTGGCTGCGGTACTGGCCCATGAAATCGCCCATGTGACCCAACGTCATCTGGCCCGGGCCAGCGAGGCAGCCAGCAACATGAATCTGCCGATGGCGGCTGCAATCCTCGCCGCCATGATCCTGGGTGGACAGGACCCGGAGCTGGCTCAAGCTGCAATCACCGCTGCAATGGCCGGCAGCACCCAGCGGATGATCAACTTTACCCGCATCAATGAGCAAGAGGCTGACCGCGTAGGCATGCAGATCCTTACTCAAGCTGGATTCGACCCCAACGGAATGCCCGCATTTTTCAAGAAATTGCTGACAACCAACCGTATCTATAAGGATGTACTGCCTGATTTCCTCAAAACCCACCCGGTAACCCTTTCCCGTATCAGCGACTCGAGCAACCGGGCCGCTCGCTACGAGCCACGCAACCGTCAGGACAGCGTCCGTTATCAGCTTATCCGGAACAAAATAAGGGTCATGCTCAGCAAAACCCCGGATCATGCAGTGCAGTATTTTGCCAACGCGGACAGCGATGCCGGCAAGTACGGTTACGCGCTGGCACTGAGTCGCAAGGGAGAAAATGAAAAAGCCCGTCAGTTGCTTTTGTCCCTGACAAAAAAACAGCCTGATATAATTCCCTATCAGTATGCCCTGGCCCAAGTCGAAGCCGATGCCGAAAACCTGGAAGAAGCACTGGCTATCTATGAACGTAACCTGCGCCTCTACCCACTGAATACCCCGCTGACGATGCAGTACGTATTCACCCTGTTGCAATCAGGTAACGCCACCAGGGCCAGAAAGGTGCTGCACAGCTACATGAACTCCAAACCGGCAACACCGGAGATCTATAAACTTCTGGCCCAAACGGAGAAAAAGGCCGGCTTTCCGGCAGCCTCAAACCGGGCAATGGCAGAGTACTATTTTCTGGAAGGACTGACCCTGGAGGCCATACGTCAACTCAGAAAGGCGCTGGAAACCGAGGGACTCAGCCGCTATGATACCGCCAGCATCAAGGCGCGCATGAAGCAGTTTGAGGAACACGCAGCCCTAGAGGCGGCATCCCGCAAACAGCACAGACAGGATAAAGAAAGAAGGATGTAACTCACCATGCCGGAAGGGCCGGAAATTCGGCGAGCGGCAGATCAAGTGGCTGCCGCCATCAAGGGAAAAAAGGTGGAACAGCTGTTCTTTGCCTTTGATCAACTGAAACCCTATGAACAACTACTGGCCGAAACCACCGTCTGTGCAGTAGATACCTTTGGCAAGGCCATGCTGACCCGGTTCAGCAATGGCCTGAATATATACAGCCATAACCAGCTTTACGGCCGCTGGTATTGCTGCGCGGTAGGCGATCATCCAGACATCAAACGCCAGCTGCGGCTGGCCATTCATAACAACAGTCACTCCGCTCTGCTTTACAGCGCCTCGGATATCGCCGTTCTGAAGGATGACGAGATCAGCAATCACCCGTTTATAAAAAAGCTGGGGCCGGATGTTCTCACCCCGGAAACAGATATATCGACAATCATCGGCCGCCTGCAAGAGAGGCGATTTTACAACCGGCAGCTTGGCGGCCTGCTTACCGATCAATCATTCGTGGCCGGCCTCGGCAACTATCTGCGTTGTGAAATTCTGTTTATGGCTGGACTCTCTCCGAACCAGCGGCCAAGGCAACTGGACAACAGCCAGACAGAGCGGCTTGCCACCGCTATTCTGGCCCTTCCACGGCAATCCTATGAAACCGGTGGCATAACCAATGAGCTGCACCAGGCCAGGCAGATGATTAGGAGTGGGGCAAGTTTCGAGGAGGCAAGATTCCGGGTATTCCGCCGGGAAGGAAAACCCTGTTATCACTGTGGAACAGCCATTGTGCGCATCATCCAGGCAGGACAACCCGCCTATCTTTGTCCTGCTTGCCAGACAGCTTGAACAGAAGAGCAGCCGCTATTTTTTCAACTCTTCCAGGATCTCGACCGCACTGTCCACCAGCCGGGGACATATTTTCTCGAACAGTTTGTCCTCGCAGGCCTGACGATATCCATCGGGAGTACCAATATCACACTCCAGCAGTTCACGGCAGACTACCGAGCCATTTTGCTCCTGAAAGCGGTTGAGAAACTCTCTAACAAGGTAGTACGTTTCCTCCTTTGCAGCAACGTCATTCACCGAGACCGGGCCTTTCTTCAGACCAATGACAAGAATGGCGCCGGTAACCGCGCCGCAGGTATGCGCCGTCCGGCCCATCCCTCCACCCAGGCCGGTTGCAAGCTTCAGCGCCAACTCCCGCTCCAGTCCCTCTTCCTCTCCATAGACCGACAGAATAGCCTGCGAGCAAAGAAATCCGTCACAAAAACTGGTAACCGCTTCTTCATTCTTGGTCATCGCAACAACCCTCTCTTGAATAATTATCCAGCGTCAAACAGAGCCGCCACCCCGGCAGTGTCAGGCTTCAACACCACGCCCTTTTCGGTAACTATAGCATCGATCAAGCCTGCCGGTGTCACATCGAAAGAGGGATTCCAGGCGGCAGCACCTTCAGCCGCAATGGGCTGACCAGCCAATGAAAGCACCTCGCTCTCCGGCCGCTGCTCGATAGGAATCGCCTTGCCATCGTGAGTTGACAGATCAATTGTCGATGTCGGCGCCACCACCATGAACCGGACTCCATGGTGCCGCGCAGCTACAGCCGCGCTGTAGGTACCAATTTTGTTCGCGGCATCACCATTAGCGGCAATCCGATCCGCTCCGACGATAACCCAGTCAATTTTGCCCTGGCTCATCAGCCAGGCGGCAGCTCCATCGGCCAACAGGGTTACCGGGATATGATCCTGTACCAGTTCCCAGGCGGTCAGACGTGCGCCTTGCAGCCAGGGACGGGTCTCATCGGCAAATACCTGATGAATCCGGCCATTGGCATAACCACTGCGAATCACTCCCAACGCTGTGCCATACCCGCCCGTGGCAAGGGAGCCAGTATTGCAGTGGGTCAATACCGCACAGGGCCGCTCAATCAGGGCTGCGCCAAGCTCCCCCATGCGGTGGTTGGCCTGGATATCCTCTTCGTGGATGTGAACCGCTTCCTGCAACAGGATAGACTCCGGATCACCCTGCACATCTCCCATCACCCGTTGCATGCGCTCCAGCGCCCAGCACAGATTAACCGCCGTTGGGCGGGCAGCGGCAAGCAGGACAAGATCCTTTTCAACGTTCCGCCGCCAGTCAGCAGGGGCAGAAACATAGGCTGCGCGGGCAGCCAGCACCACTCCGTACGCGGCCGTCACTCCGATGGCCGGTGCACCACGCACCACCATGTTCCGGATTGCATCGGCAACCGCAGCGGCCGTTTCAAAAGCAAGAAATTTCTGTTGGTGTGGTAACAGGCGCTGATCCAGCAGATACAACTTGTCATTCCGCCACACTACGGCGCGGATATTGTCGTGATGGCTATTCATTCGAGAGCATGAGTTCCGGCAAGGAGATGGCGGAGGGTCAGGGATTCGAACCCTGGATGGGCGTGAACCCATGCCGGTTTTCAAGACCGGTGCTTTCAACCGCTCAGCCAACCCTCCAGCGCGAGGCATAAGGCTACCTAAACAGAAGCAAAAATACCAGTACCCCAACAGCGATTTTATCGATTGCGCGACGTTCATTTCAGAAATCCGGCAACCGCCAACTTGAATTTTACCCGGATCTGACGATATTCAGAGAGTACCAAACAACAAAGTCATGTGCAGAACATGAACCCTTGCTATTTGCCATTGTTTCAGTATGCTTGAACCAAGCACGTTGAACATTGTCTCAACTGGCAACGATTCCCTTAAACAGGAGGAACAGATGATAACCAATCAATCCGTAGCTACAACCCGCCGCGAAGGGGTTCTGGCATCAAACAAGCTGATCCGCAATACCTATCTGCTGCTGTCCATGACACTGCTGTTCAGCGCCTTGACTGCCGGAGTATCTGTCGTGATGAGCCTGCCCCCGATGGGGCTGCTCATTACGCTGGGCGGATATTTCGGGCTGCTGTTCCTGACCTCAAAATTCAGCAACAGCGCGCTGGGGCTGCTGTTTGTGTTTGCCCTGACCGGCTTCATGGGCCTGACGCTCGGCCCCCTGATCAACGCCTACCTCGGCCTGCCCAATGGTGGGCAGCTGGTCGCAACCGCGATGGGTGGCACCGCCGCTATATTCCTTGGTCTGTCTGCCTATGCCATAACAACCCGTAAGGATTTCAGTTTTATGGGTGGCTTCCTGATGGTAGGGATCCTGGTGGCATTTCTGGCCGGTCTGGCAGCCTTCTTCTTTTCAATGCCGGGTCTGTCATTGGCGGTTTCTGCCATGTTCGTACTGCTGATGTCAGGGTTAATCCTGTATCAAACCAGTCAGATTGTAAATGGAGGAGAAACCAACTATATCCTGGCAACCATTACCCTGTTCGTTTCCATATTCAACCTGTTTACCAGCCTGCTTCACCTGCTAGGGGCATTCAGTGGAGATGAGTAACGACTGACAGGACTTTATTATCGCAAAAAACCCCGCCCAAGCGGGGTTTTTTGATGGCAAATCAATCAATATTATAAAAAACCCCCGATACAAACAACCACCAAAAAGACAATAAACAAATTAATAATAAAGTGATAACCAATTGCTGTAACAGGATTTTGTTATACTTCCAAACCGGATGCCTGAGCAGAACATACTCATGCATCAAATCCAGTTGAAAAACAGGTCAACAAGGAAAACAGTTCAGCCTGTCTGCAATAGCTGCCATGATTATGCCCAATCGTTTATTACAGGGAACCAAGTATAGTTTCATTCTCGTCGCCTTACTGCTTGTCCCGCAGCCACTGATGGCGGCAACCCTCTCCCTGATCCTCGTTAACAAGGTGACTGATGAGCCGGTAGAAGATGCTACGGTAGTGCTCGGCCGCAACGCAGCTGAGTATGACACCACCGATGCGCAGGGAAAGGTCTCTTTTGAGGGAGTTACCTTTCCCGTTCAACTGAAAATACTGGCGGCTGGCTATGCGACTGTTCAGTTCCCGCTGCACCCCAAAAAACATACTGTGAAGGTTCTACTCACTCCATTGGCTGTTGAAAGCGAGGGACTGGAGGTAGTTGCCGAGCGCATTCCGGAAAAAACATCAAAGATAACGCTGACACGCGAGGAGATAACCGGCGCACCGGGAGGCCAGGGTGACGCATTGAAAGTTATCCAGTCGCTGCCTGGGGTAGTCACCGTTAATGGAAATAGCGGGATGATGTATATCCGCGGCAGCAGCCCGGATGATAACGGGGTCTGGATCAACACCCTGCCGGTCGGATACCTCTATCACTGGGGAGGTTTGCGCTCAACTCTCAATCCGGCACTGGTAAAGGATTTCAACCTGTTTCTGGGGGGATATTCGGCAGAATACATGGATCGGTTGGGCGGTATGCTGGATATCCGCCTGCGCGCCCCACGCAAAGACAGGTTTCACCAGCGCTATAGCATCGGCACTTTTGAATCATCATTTCTTGTTGAAGGACCGATTGGCACCGCCAATGGCAATAACAGTTTCTATATTGCGGCACGGCGCAGCTATATTGACCTGTTCACTTCACCTGATACCTTCAACTCGGCCCTTGGCAACGGAGACGAAAACGATGACCAGGTGATCACCGTTCCCCGCTTCTACGATGCCCAGGCACTGTGGCGTCACGAGCTTCCCCGTGGCACAGTAGAGGTACAGTACTTTTCCGCAGGTGATGAACTCAGACTAGACAACAAAACGGCAGCAAACTCCGATCCCGAACTGGTCGGTGAACTGAGTCAGGACAGCTCCTATCAGACAGTGGGACTCACCTGGCAGCAGCAGTGGAGAGAGCGCTGGAGCAGTCATATGGCACTGTCACAGGGAGAACAGCGCGACAGCATATCCATTGGAACGAATATCGATACCGGCCTTCCCTATTTTGCCAACAGCACTGTGCGCACAACACGCTTGCAGCCGGAGCTCTCCTGGCAGGAAGGGAATGAAAACAGCATCACCGGCGGAATGGAACTCACCTATATCGAAGCACCCGTTGACCTCTATATACCGGCTCCTCCAGCAGAAGGTGAACCCTACTATGATTTTACCGGAGCGGTAAAACACCGGGAAGTTTCGACACTGTATGCCAACACCCGGTCCCTGTTCGTAAAACAGCGCCAGGCATGGACCTCCCGCTTCAGCAGCACATTGGGACTGCGCTACAGCCAGATAGCAGGTACGGCAGAAGTTGATATGTCAGGACTGGCGCCCCGTATCAGTTCTGAATACCGTATCAACGAGCGTGTTCTGTTTACCGCAAGCTGGGGGCGTTACTTCCAGATGCCCAGCGGTGAAAAGCTGATAGACGGGTTCGGCACACCGGGGCTGGAGTTTACCGAGGCCGAACACCGTATTCTTGGTATTCAGTACCAGCCAACCTCGCTATGGTCCCTGCAGATGGAGGCCTACCACAAACCAATGAAACACCTGGTAGTCAGGGTGCCGGACGCAGAACCAGGACAAAACTACGCAAACAAAAGCACAGGGGAAGCCTACGGGTTCGATCTGTTGATCAAACGCGAGCAGCAGGGGCGTACAATGGGCTGGTTGAGCTACTCATGGGGAAAATCAACCCGCACCAATGAGCTGACCGGTGAGGAATACCTCTCTTCCGGCGACCAGCCACACACCCTGACTCTGGTCTGGAAACAACCGATGCCAAGGTTTGCCAGCAAGTGGGACTGGGGCATCAAGCTCCAGGCCGCCTCCGGCAAACCCTACACTCCGCTAACCGGCCGCGTTCAGGAAACGCTGCCCGATGGTACGCGACGGTGGCGACCCGTTTACGGAGAGTTGAACAGTGCACGGCTTCCCTACTACTTCAGCCTTGACTTGCGGCTTGATCGTAACGTACCTATAAATAACTGGGCTCTGAATTTTTATCTCGAACTGCAAAACATTACCCGGCATGAAAACGTCATTCGCTACGATTTTGGAAACAGCTATCAGAACTACAACCGGCCCAAAAAGGTTACCGGGCTGCCTTTCATGCCCTTCTTCGGGATTACTGCAACATTTTAAGCAAGGAGTAACGTACTTATGAGAAGCCACCTCATCAAAGGAAGAAAAGGGGGCAGTTGATATGCTGGACAGCTTTTTGGCCCTGATGGCTCGCGGCGGCCCCGTCATGTGGATCATTTTTGTAACCGCCTGGATAGCCTTTATCATGCTGGCAGAACGGGCCGTTCAGATTCAGCTCTGGATCAACCAGGCATTACGCGATCAGCAAGGGCTGGAGAATAACCTCTCTTATCTGCCACAAAGCCCCGCAGGACGTAACAGCAGCCCGGTGGCCATTTTGTTGCACCGGCTAAACTGGACGGAAATCCGCAACCGATCCGATCTGGCCAAACAGCTGAATATCCGGTTGACAGAGCTGATGCCCAGACTGGAAGGAACCCTGCCGACCATCGCCATTCTCGGCTCGCTGCTACCCATGCTGGGCCTGCTGGGAACCGTAATCGGCATGATTGATGTATTCGAGGTCATTTCCAGACATGGCGCCGGAGATCCCGGCAAGATGGCCCATGGGATCTCACAGGCTCTGCTTACTACCGCCAGCGGCCTGATATGCGCTATTCCGGTTATCTTTATCCATCATCTGTTGGTACGGCGGCTGAAATTTCTGATGGCCGTGACAGAACAGAGCATGTTGATACTGTACAACCGACACAGCTAGACTTTATGACTGAGCCTTTTCTCATGCCCAACCCATTGACACAAATTATTCTGTCATTTTTCTCAGGCTTTTTCTGCGCCGGAAAACACAGCAGAATATGGAGAATCCCGGCATGATCGGGCCACATGAAGCCTCGTTTATCAAAATTCCCGCTTTACAGGCGGGAAAACCCGAAATCACCATGGCGCCCCTGATTGACGTGGTATTTTTACTGCTGATATTTTTTATGGTAACCACCATTTTTCCCGACAACCAGGGACTGATAATAGAACGCCCTGCCTCCAGCAGCGCGGAATCATTGCACGGGAAACAGCTACGGTTTCTGGTCGACAAACACGGGACGATTTTCCATCAGAACAAAAAGATAACCACAGCCAGCGCAACGCAACTGGTAAAACAGCGTCTGTCTGAGACGCCTGACAGCCCCGTGCTGCTGGAGGTGGACCGCAGGGCAGCAACCGAGGCCCTGATCCGTCTTATGGATGCCTGTAAACTGGGGGGAGCGCAGCAGATAGGCATCATAACCGACGCCACTGACCCCAAAAAATCTGCTGGACTCAGGTAGTTCCGGCGGACAAAGTGGTAGAAAGAGTACAGTTTTTCACATCCATGAGGCACCGATCCTGGCCCGTACCAAAAATGAGATCCACCGGTTTTAACAGACCATGGATTATCGCAATCCTGGCGGGATCTGCTGTCAATATGTTGCTGTTTGCGGCTCTGGGCAGACTGGGGGAAGAGAGGGTTTCACCAACGCCCTCCCCCCCGGCAAAGCTTACCATTGGATTCATACAGAAAAAGATACAGGCAACACCCGCGGCACCTCGCACAAAACCACCCGCGACCAGACAGCAGAAATCTGAAACACGGGTAACAAAACCCGCACGTCCGCCGAGACTTAAACAACCTGCAGTACAACAACAGCGCAACATGGAAAGCGCAGAAACCAGGGAAACAGAACAGCCGGAACAAACTGTTGCAGCGCCGATCAGCGCAGAACAGAAACAGCAGGATATGACACTTGCAGAACCAGTTCCAGTCTATCAGCTCACCGGCCTGCCCCGATTTATCCACAAGGAAAAACCGGTCTACCCTGCTTCCCTGCGACACCAGGGCAAAGAAGCAACGGTGAAACTGGAAATATACATTGATGCAAACGGCCAGATTCGCAACATCAAACTGCTGAAATCAGGCGGTAGAGATTTTGATCAGGCCGCCATCAACGCCATCCGCGCCTCGACCTTTGCCCCTGGCAACGTGAATGGCAAACCGGTTCCTGTGCTGATGCGGATGCCGATCAGATTCAAACTGCGCTAGGAGGCTGTCCGAGAACAGGAACCGACCGGCTTGTTGCTCCTGCAAAACCGGCACTTCCGCCATCCGTGGCGGTCGTAGCGATGGGAAGCCATTTTGAATTCATTTTTTGGTCATATGAGGCGAATAGTTACTCATATTTAACAAAAATGAGCGGGAAAATGGGCCAAAACGGCTTTTCCGCAGTAGGCTCTCTATTCCCGGACAGCCTCCTGGTACTCCATCACGGAGATAATTGCGACTTCCGCTTCAACTCCACCAGCTTCGGATCATCCTTCTGGACTTTAATGATTTTTGCCGCTCCCGTGTCAACCCCGATATAGGGTGCGGCTGCAGTGGCAAGCACGGGCATGAGCGCTCGCAGATCGTTACTTCTGCCCGTGGTGGAAACGGTGGTTTTCCACAACGTTTTCATCTCTTCCGGCTTGCTGCCAGGATGATAACGTTTCGCTTCAAGAATGGCGTAACTGGTAAATACCGTATAGCTGCGGGTATCAACATCGACCCCGACCATGCGCCGGTAGAGGGGTGTGGTTACTGTGCTGGTGGTTCGGGAGACCTCCCCACCGCCCTCGTCTTTGGTCTGCACATAGACAACGGTATCACCGCCGAACCAGTCATACAGGGGAGTTGAGGTGGTGTACTGCACCGTTTTTCCAGGGCTTACCCCATAGCTGAAATAGATTGCCACAGCGGCATTGCCATCCTTGCTCTCCACATACCCCTGCTGTTTCAGGACAGAACGGAAATAGCGGCTGAACTCCCGAAAATAGAGGTCATCCTGCGATACATTCTGCATCCCGCTGAACCAGCTGTAGGTTTTGTCGGGCGGGCTTTCTGAACCGACAATAGAATCAACCTTGACCGGGATACTTGAGCTGCATCCCGCCGCCAGCAAACTGATGAACAATACAGTAACAGTGGCAACTATACGCATAACGATCACCTGACTTTACCAGAATCCCACAAATTATAGACAGTTCAGGAGGTTATGAGTTCAGCTTTTTCTTGAGCAGTTCGTTCAGCTGGCCCGGATTGGCTTTGCCCTGAGTAGCCTTCATAACCTGGCCGACAAAAAATCCCAGTAGTTTATCCTTGCCTGCCCGGTACTGTTTCACCTGTTCAGGGTTGGCCGCCAGTATCTCATCAATTACCTGTTCTATCGCACCGCTGTCGGTAATCTGTTTAAGTCCCTTTTTCTCTATGATGCTATCCGCATCACCCTCACCTTCCCACATGGCCTCGAACACCTGCTTGGCGATCTTGCCGGAGATGGTGTTATCGGCGATACGTTGAATCAGGCCACCCAGCATGGCAGCGTTCACCGGACACGCGCCGATCTCAAGATTATCCTTGTTCAGCGCCGCCGCAAAATCGCCCATCACCCAGTTGGCAGCCAGCTTCGTTTCGCCGCCGGAACTCTTTTCCACCGCCTCATAAAAATCAGCCAGCTCGCGACTGGAGGTAAGTACCGCTGCGTCATAGGCTGTCAGCCCATACTCAAACATAAACCGTTCTTTCTTGGCATCCGGCAGCTCCGGCAAGCTGCTGCGCACCTCGTCAAGCCAGGCATCGTCCACATGCAGTGGCAGCAGATCCGGGTCAGGGAAATAGCGGTAGTCCATCGCCTCCTCCTTGCTGCGCATGGAGCGGGTTTCACCCTTGGCGGAGTCATACAGGCGTGTCTCCTGAACTACAGTACCACCCCCTTCAAGCAGATCGATCTGTCGCTCGATCTCGAAATTAATTGCCCGCTCCACGAAACGGAACGAGTTGATATTCTTGATCTCGGCCCGGGTACCAAACTTGCTCTCTCCCTTGGGGCGCACGGAGACATTCGCATCACAACGAAATGAACCTTCCTGCATATTCCCGTCACAGATCTCCAGATAACGCACCAGAGAACGGATTTTCTTCATGTAGGCAACCGCCTCTTTGGCGGAGCGAAGATCCGGTTCGGAAACAATTTCAAGCAGTGGCGTACCGGCCCGGTTGAGATCGATACCGGTCATGCCATGAAAATCCTCATGCAGAGACTTTCCGGCATCCTCCTCCAGGTGAGCACGGGTAACACCGATAGTTTTGGTGGTACCATCTTCCAGCTCGATAATCAGTTTTCCCTTCCCGACAATGGGTAGTTCATACTGGCTGATCTGGTAACCCTTGGGAAGATCGGGGTAAAAGTAGTTCTTGCGTGCAAACACAGAGCGCCGTCCAATCTCGGCATCGACCGCCAGACCAAACATACAGGCCATACGCACAACCTCCCGGTTCAGCACCGGCAAGACGCCCGGCAGACCCAGATCAACGGCACAGGCCTGAGTATTCGGCTCGGCGCCATAGGCAGTGGCGGCGCCCGAGAAAATCTTGCTTTTGGTGGCGAGCTGGGCATGAATCTCCAGCCCGATAACTGCTTCCCATTCCATAATCAATCCTTAAACTGTTGTGGTGCATGTGTATGCCAGTCAGTTACCTGCTGAAAGCGATGGGCAACATTGAGCAGGCGGGCCTCATCGAAATAGTTACCGATTATCTGCAACCCCACCGGCCGCTGGTCGACAAAGCCAGCCGGAATCGACATACCCGGCAGACCGGCAAGATTCACTGCAATAGTATAGATATCCGACAGATACATGGAGACCGGATCGCTGCTTTTCTCTCCCAGATTGAAAGCAACCGTAGGCGAAGTCGGCCCCATGATAACGTCCACCTCTTCAAAGGCCCGGGCAAAATCTTCGCTGATGAGGTGGCGCAGCTGCTGGGCCTTGAGGTAATAGGCATCGTAGTAGCCGGCCGACAACGCATAGGTTCCGATCATGATGCGGCGTTTTACCTCGGCGCCAAACCCTTCGCCACGAGAACGCTTGTAAAGATCTTCCAGATCCACCGGATTGTCACAACGATAACCAAATCGCACACCGTCAAAGCGGGAAAGATTGGAAGAGCACTCGGCGGGCGCAATCACATAGTAGGTGGGCACTGCCAGATTGGTATTGGGCAGGGAGATCTCTTTTACCTCCGCCCCCAGCTTGCGATACTCATCCACAGCAGACTCGATCGCTCTGGCCACATCCGCACTCAAGCCCTCGGCAAAATACTCTTTGGGAAGACCGATTTTCAGACCGGCAACAGAGTTGTTGAGCGTTGCCCCATAGTCGGGAACAGGCTGTTCCGCACTGGTGGAATCACGCTCGTCGAAACCGGCCATCACATTCAGCAACAGTGAAGCATCCTCCGCGCTGCGCGCCATCACCCCGCCCTGATCCAGACTGGAGGCAAAGGCGATCATGCCATAACGGGATACCCGGCCATAGGTCGGTTTCAAACCGGTAATGCCGCACAGCGATGCGGGCTGGCGAATGGAACCCCCCGTATCAGTGCCGGTGGCGACAGGTGCCAGACGTGCTGCCACGGCAGCAGCAGAACCACCCGATGAACCGCCGGGAACAGCATCCAGATCCCAAGGATTGTGCACCGGACCGTAATAGCTGGTCTCATTGGATGAACCCATGGCGAATTCGTCCATGTTGGTCTTGCCGAGCATCACCATCCCCGCACCGTTACACCGCTCTACCACCCCGGCGTCATAAGGGGCGATAAAGTTGTCCAACATTCGGGAGCCACAACTGGTTTTTACTCCATCCGTACAAAAAATATCCTTTTGCGCCAGCGGGATGCCGGTAAGGGAAACCGCATCCCCGGCCGCTATTGCCCGATCAGCCGCCTCTGCCTGCTGCAGGGCATGATCCGTGCAGACCGTGACATAACTGTTGAGTTGCTCGTCGTAACGGCTAATCCGCTCCAGATAGTAGCGGGTCAACTCGACGCTGGAAAACTCCTTCGCCCTGAGACCGGCGGCCAGCTCGGTAATTGTCTTGTTGTGCATTCTGGTTATCCTGATCCTCTACTCAATCACTTTCGGTACCAGATAAAGCCCCGCTTCCACCTGCGGAGCAATCTGTTGGAACTTGTCACGCTGATTGGATTCAGTCACCTCATCAGCACGCATCCGTTGTGTCATTCGCAACGGATGCGCCATGGGTTGCACGCCCTCCGTGTCCACCTGATTCATCTGCTCCACCAGTTCGAGAATACCGGACAGATTCCGAGCATAGTCCGGAACATCCCCGGGATCAATTTCAAGCCGTGCCAGATGGGCAATTTTTTCAATATCCGCTTTTTCCAACGACATGATAACGACTCCGTAAACAGGGTAAGGCCCTACTCGTATTCCTCCAAAACAGGGATGAGAAAGCACCGAAGCCGTACAAATTATCACATATATCTCCTTGCCCCAAATCCGTTCCGTTGATAAAGTTGCCTATTTCCTGAATTAGTAGCAATGTAGTTGTCCCGGGCTGTTGATGCGGGGAAAACGGAACTTGGCGCTACAGATATCCCGGAAATCAACCAACAGACTGGATACCGGAGGTCGGAACAAACCTTATCCGGCACAGATAAAACAGGATAAGCACTTGTCTCTCTGGTTTAAATCATGATTTAAAGAAGTATCAACACACGGCAGGGAAATACAACTATGTTCGGATTCGGACGCTTGCGGGGGCTTTTTTCCAACGATATATCCATCGATCTCGGCACCGCCAACACGCTGGTATATGTTTTTGACAAAGGCATCGTACTCAATGAACCCTCAGTGGTAGCTATCCGTCAGGACAGGGGGCCCGGTGGCCCCAAAGCCATTGCAGCGGTTGGCCATGAGGCCAAAATGATGCTGGGACGTACACCAGGCAACATTGTCGCCATTCGGCCAATGAAAGACGGGGTTATTGCAGATTTCACCATTACGGAAAAAATGCTGCAGCACTTCATCCGCAAGGTCCACGAAACACGTTTTCTGAAGCCCAGCCCCCGTGTACTGATCTGTGTTCCCTGTGGAGCCACCCAGGTGGAACGGCGCGCCATCCGTGAATCAGCAATGGGTGCCGGAGCACGCGAAGTCTATCTGATAGAAGAGCCCATGGCAGCAGCCGTCGGCGCAGGAATGCCGATCAATGAAGCACGGGGCTCCATGGTGCTGGATATCGGTGGCGGCACCACCGAAATCGCCGTCCTGTCGCTTAACGGGATCGTATTCTCAACCTCGGTTCGTGTAGGTGGTGACCGGTTTGATGAGTCCATTATCAGCTATGTACGCCGCAAGTATGGAAGTCTCATTGGTGAAGCCACGGCTGAACGAATCAAACAGGAGATCGGCACAGCGTTTTCCTCCGACGAAGTGCAGGAGATGGAGGTGCGCGGCCGCAATCTCGCAGAAGGAATTCCACGCTCTATTACGGTCAATAGTACGGAGGTACTGGAGGCCTTGCAAGAACCGCTGAAAAGCATCGTTGCCGCTGTAAAAACCGTACTGGAGCAGACCCCGCCCGAACTGGGTGCCGATATAGCCGAACGCGGTATGGTTCTCACTGGCGGTGGTGCCCTGCTGCGTGATTTTGACCGTTTGCTGATGGAGGAAACCGGGCTACCGGTAGTGATCGCTGAGGATCCGCTAACTTGTGTCGCCCGTGGTGGAGGAAAAGTGCTGGAGATGATTGACCAACATGGTGCAGAGCTGTTCTCGCTGGATTGATGCCGATTGCAGCTGTTTTCCGCAACACTCCGTGGGGCACCTAAAAAATAGTAATTTTTAGAGATGCTCTATGATATTGCCTGGTTGTGTGAGGTAAAATGGCTGCGAAATCAGAAGGCAGGTTACTTCTGGCTGCCGTAAAGCATATCCAGGAGGATTGAGATAAAAACGCTATTTGTTCGAGGGCCGTCCACCACCACGCGGTTGATATTTTTCATGCTGCTTTCCATTGCTATCATGACAATGGATCATCGCTGGCATTACCTTGAAACCGTCCGCAGCACCCTTTCTCTGGTGATCTATCCATTGCAGACGGCCGTGGATCTCTCCACCATACCGCTGCGCTCGGCTTCAGAAAGCTTCTCGTCACGTGCCACTCTGCTCAAAGAGGTGCAGGAGCTGCGTACAAGACAGACCCTGCTCAACGCCCAGCTGCAGCGACTGGTTACTCTTGAAGCGGAAAACAGGCGCCTGCGCAAACTGCTGCGCTCTTCTCGGGAAACGGTGGAGGAGACTCAGGTGGCGGAGATTGTGGCCATTGACCTCGATCCCTTCAGCCGCCAGATTGTGATCAACAAAGGCACCAATGACAACGTTTTTCTGGGTCAACCACTGCTTGATGCCAACGGTGTCATGGGGCAGATCGTTCACACCGGCCCTTTCTCCAGCACCGCCCTGCTAATCACCGATCCGAGTCACGCTACTCCTGTGCAGATCAATCGCAACGGGCTGCGGGCCATAGCCATGGGAACAGGGGCTTCGAACCGTCTGGATCTGCCATTTATCCCCAACAATGCCGATATCAGAACTGGCGATGTTCTGGTTACCTCCGGGCTGGGCGGCCGCTTCCCGCCGGGACATCCGGTCGCTACCATAACCCGGATCCGGAACGAGCCCTCCAGACCCTATGCGTGGGTGGAGGCAACACCAACCGCCCATCTGGATGGAATCCGGGAAGTGTTGCTGGTCTGGACCAGTCCGAAACAAGGGATCCGGGCGGATATACCAACTGATAACTCCACGCCAGAGCAGCAAACAGCAACA
The DNA here is from genome assembly GCA_026982395.1 of Chromatiales bacterium. Classification (GTDB taxonomy): domain Bacteria; phylum Pseudomonadota; class Gammaproteobacteria; order Thiohalospirales; family Thiohalospiraceae; genus DRMK01. The sequence goes on from JALSHD010000133.1 coordinate 51,453, forward strand.
GAACAAAGCCAATGATCCCGGTACACCCCCAAAGCTGGTTTATCATTATCGCCACCTTCGTCGCCGCACTGGCTCTCACCCTGTTTCCGCTGCCGGCAATGTTGGCACCACTGCGTCCCGACTGGGTGGCATTGACACTAATCTACTGGATCATCGCACTTCCGCACCGGGTCGGGGTGGGAGCTGGCTGGCTGGTCGGTCTGTTTCAGGATGCCGCCACCGGCACCTTGTTGGGTCAGCAGGCATTGGGGCTCAGTATTGTCGCCTACCTGGTGCTACTGTTACACCAGCGAATTCGCAACTATCCGATATGGCAGCAAGCCATTATCGTCCTTATATTCATCTCCCTGTTTCGGGTTATCGGAGCTTGGGTACTGGGGGTCAGCGGGCGCCCCGCCAGTTTCCACTACTGGATACCTGCAATCAGCAGTATGCTGGCCTGGCCAGCGGTCTTTTTGGTGCTTCGCCATATCCGGCGCCGCTACAACGTAATCTGATTCGAATATTAATCTGCAAAATGAACGCTCGGGTTTTTTGTCTGCCAGAAAACTTTCCAAAAACATCTTGTTCCGGCAACCACAGTGCGGCGGGAAATACTCCTCATCACCGCAGAAGACCAACAACAAAACCCCGTAAAACAAAAAAAATCGCGACACCAATCCGGTGCAGTACTCCTCTCACCGGCCATTGATATGAAATATCGCGACAAATCGGGCAAAAATGAAGCCATCCACGGTTACCGCGACACCCGTATTTTTACCAACCGGGCTATTCTCGCACTGGTTTTTGTTCTGCTGCTCACGCTCGTACTGGTAGCGAGACTGGTCTATCTGCAGGTGTTGTCACATGAGCACTTTACTACACTGTCGCAAAAAAACCGGGTCACCATCTATCCCGTTCCACCAACACGGGGGCTGATTTACGATCGCAACGGGGTTGTACTGGCTGAAAACATACCGACTTTCCGGCTTGAACTGATTCCCGAAAGAATAAAAGATATTGATGCAACTATCAGTGAACTGAGGAAACTGCTCCCCATTGACAACGCGGCTATTGAACGCTTTCACAAGGAGCGAAAACGGAGACGTTCGTTCAACAGTATCCCACTACGATTTCAGTTGAGTGATGAAGAGGTAGCCGTTTTTGCGGTCAATCGGTACCGTTTCCCCGGCGTCGATATCAAGGCCGGCCTGACCCGGCACTATCCTGCGGGCTCCTTGATGGCACATGTAGTCGGGTATGTCGGCCGGATCAGTGAGGCCGATCTGCAAACCATAAACAGCGCAAACTACCGGGGCAGCACCCATATCGGCAAGACCGGGATCGAACGCAGTTACGAAGCTTCCCTGCATGGCACCGTTGGCTATCAGCAGGTTGAAACAGATGTTCTGGGACGAAAGCTGCGTATTCTTGACCAGACTGCTCCCGTACCGGGACAAAATCTTCACCTGTCCATTGACGCCAACCTGCAACAGATAGCCGTCGATGCCCTTGGCGAAGAGAACGGCGCCGTGGTCGCGCTGGATCCCCGTAACGGCGAGGTACTGGCACTGGTCAGCCTGCCCGGCTACGACCCCAACCTGTTTGTATCCGGCATCAAATCGAAAGACTACAGTAAACTGAGGGACTCCCCCGATCGGCCACTGTTCAACCGCGCTATCAGAGGCCAATATCCGCCCGGTTCAACCATCAAACCATTCATCGGCCTGGCAGGACTGGAGCTGGGTAAAATAGAGGAAAACAGCGGCCTCTTTTGTCGCGGAGCCTACGTTCCCGAATTTCAGAGCAAGCGCCCCTACCGCGACTGGAAGCGAAGTGGTCACGGCTACACTGATCTTGAAAAGTCCATTGTCGAGTCCTGTGATGTTTACTACTATGAGCTGGCCTACCGCCTGGGTATCGATCAGATGTCGGATTTTCTGGAGAAATTTGGATTCGGCAGCAAAACAGGTATTGATCTGCCGGGTGAAGCGGCCGGTCTGCTGCCTTCCCGCGAGTGGAAAAGACGCAACAGGCAACAGCCCTGGTATCCCGGGGAAACCCTGATTACCGGTATCGGTCAAGGTTACACGCTGACTACACCACTACAACTTGCCGTAACAACCGCCACCCTGGCAATAAATGGAAAGCACCTGCAACCAACACTCATTCACAACATTGAATACCCCGACACCGGACTGCGGGAGCATCAGAAAATCAGGATTGTAAACAATGTCCCTGTTGTTGACCCCTACAACTGGAGCGCCATTAAACATGCCATGTTCCAGGTGGTACATGGACAGCACGGCACCGCACGCAGGATTGCAAACAGCGACTACCGGATTGCAGGAAAAACCGGAACCTCGCAGGTTTTCGGGCTGAAAAAAGACGAAACATATGATGCGGAAAAACTGGCAAAAAAACTGCGCGACCACGCCCTGTTCGTCGCCTTTGCTCCAGCGGAAGATCCCCGGATTGCAATAGCGGTTATCGTAGAAAACGGCGGTAGCGGGGGAGCCATAGCATCACCCATCGCCAGCAAGGTTATCAGTGCGTTCATGACGGGAGAAAAGAAGTGACACAATACGCCGGCCCCGTTCCCATGGGCAACGCCGATACGCACCGGGGCCGGCTGCTGAGGCGATTGCATATTGACCTGCCCCTGTTCGTCGGACTGATGTTTCTGTCCGGTATCAGCCTGCTCGTTCTTTATAGTGCCGGGGAGCAAAATCCGGAACTTATTCTCCGCCAGACCACACGACTGGGGATAGGTTTTGGCGTAGCCTTCGTCCTGGCACAGATTCCGCCGCGCAGCTTCCAGCACTGGGCACCCTGGCTTTACGGATTGGGGCTGTTGCTACTGGTCGCAGTTCTGGTTCTGGGTGAAATCGGCAAAGGGGCACAGCGCTGGCTGAATTTTGGACTGTTTCGCTTTCAGCCGTCCGAGCTGATGAAAATCGCCGTGCCAATGATGGCAGCCCAATACCTGGCCACATATCACCTCCCGCCCCGGCCCCGGGCGATCGGTATTGCCAGCATATTGATCGTTGTGCCCGTGCTTTTGATTGTCAAACAACCGGATCTGGGCACCTCACTACTCATCGCCACCGCTGGCGCCTTCGTCCTGTTGCTGTCCGGTATCACAAAACGCCTGATCTTCTCGGTGCTTGGCCTGATTGCGATTGCAACCCCGGTCATCTGGCATCTGATGCATGACTATCAGCGACAACGGGTGCTCACCTTTCTCAACCCCGAGAGCGACCCTCTCGGTGCCGGTTACCACATAATCCAGTCAAAAATTGCGATTGGCTCCGGCGGATGGTTTGGCAAGGGGTGGCTGAACGGCACCCAGGCCTATCTCGATTTTCTGCCGGAAAGTTCCACCGATTTTATTTTTGCCGTACTAGGAGAAGAGTTCGGCCTTACCGGGATTCTGGTTCTGCTGGTTGGCTATCTGTTTATCGTCTGGCGTGGAATGGTCATTGCCATCCAGGCCCAGGACTGCTTTTCCCGTCTGCTGGCCGGCAGCCTGACGTTAACATTTTTTATCTATTTTTTCGTAAATATAGGGATGGTTACCGGGCTGCTCCCGGTAGTGGGGCTTCCACTGCCGCTCATCAGCTATGGGGGGAGCTCCATGGTGACCCTGATGGCCGCCTTCGGTATCCTTATGTCCATTCAGACCCATCGAAAACTGGTCGCAAGCTGATAGCAAACAGTGATATGAAAGGCACCTCCAAACAGTAATTTTTCACGAGAGAAAGAAAACTCCGGGCGCACAACGGCATGGACGCAGGAGGTACGAGTCCATGGATGGAGGAGGTAGAACGAAGCAGAAAGCCAGGACCGAGAGCACTGCATGGATCAGTTGCCGGGAACCCCAGAACATAAGGGATACATGAAAATTCGAGCACGAAACAAACGCCGCTATCGCAGAAAAGTGCATTTTTAGAGAGTCCTCAAGCTTGTTTGTATTTTTTTTCGTCGAGTAGTTACAATCACACCTTGATGATATTCCGTGCTTTTGGACCCACACCATACAAGGAAGTATTTATCATGCCCCGAATAAATGCAGCACAAGCTCGCCCCAGTCTCCGCGGCCTTATCGATGGAACGGAGCAGCAGAAACCCCAAATTACCGGAACCCGCCATGGCTGACCGTTTCGCCGCCCGCCAGTGCGCCAAATACACCGTCATCAGCCTCAGCCCCGACTGGTGCAAAACCCCGCACCGCAAAGGCAAGCCCCTGCCCTACACCATCAGCATCGACTTGAGTGGCTCGGCCGGCCTCTCCCCCAACGTCAATTTCAACGGCAACCCCGCCTTCCTCCACAACCAGAGCGACACCGTCTCCGTCAAGGGCGACGCCCCCGGACAGGGCAAGGGCCTCCTCTCCGGCACCGTCGGCGCCAAAGGCGAACCCATCACCCACTCCCCCACGGTACGCATCAACCAAAAACCCCTGGTCCGGGAAAACGACCTGTTCTGGATGAACAACAAAAACACCCTCGGCAAACTCACCGCCCGCGAAAGCGGCAGTGCCGCGCACATCACCGACACCGGCCGCATCGCCGGCGAAACCGCCCCCGACCTGTGGGACGATCTGCAGGCACAACTGGAAAAAGGCGCCGCCTGGATAGAAAAACAGCAGCAGGACTTTGCAGACACCTTTCAGGACACCCTCCAGGAAGAGTTCAAAGCCCCCATCGAAACAGCGCAGGAAATCTGGAACGACCCGCAAGCCTACGCCC
>JALSHD010000134.1 GCA_026982395.1 Chromatiales bacterium
CATTTGAAATTTATCGAAAGGAGCGCTGGAAAATGACAAGGAAAAGAAAATGAGACGCATAGACGGAAAAACAATACAGAAGCTGCAGGAAGAAGCTGCCTGTTCACCTCGCAAACGCACCAATCTCAACCTTCACCAATCTCTTGAAGATCCAGTTCAACGTCTTCTAAATGCAATTGAACCCGGCAGTTATGTACTGCCCCCACCGTCACACTCTGAAACAATCCAGCAAATGACCAAGGATTCACACCAAAACAACCACCGAGTCCGCGCTACGAATCAGCTCTCTTTTTCAGCGAAATTTTTTTCCGTTTTTTGTCGTTGATCACTTTGCGCAGTTTCTTTTTGCCCTTCTCTGCAACCTTGCCCTTCGGCTTGCTCCGCCTTGCGGGCGCTGGGCTCTCTCCACCATCAACGCTGATATTCAGCTTCTGATTGCACACCCAGACCTTTTTCAGATGGGTGAAGATCTCTTTTGGCATCCCTTCCGGAAGATCAACCGTACTGTAGCTGTCATGAAGTTTTATATGACCGATATGCTGGCTATCCACGCCCGCTTCGTTGGCGATGGCTCCCACAATGTTTTTTGGCTGGACGCCATGCTCCCGACCCACATCGATACGGTAGCGAACCATTCCCTTCGCAACCGCTGATGATGAGCGTGATGGTGGCCGTTCCCGATCCCGCTGCTGCCCTCTGGCTTCACCCTGCCGGGACGAGGTGCGGCGCGGCTCTCTGCTCTCCCTGCTGTCGCTCTGCCGGGGAGTTGCTCTCTCCTTGACCACCAGCGGCCGCTCGCGCTGCACCAGCCAGGCCAGCGCCGCGGCGATTTCACTGATCCCGGTATTGTGCTCGCTCTGGTACTGCTCGATCAGCTGCTCGAAATAGTCCAGCTCCTGGCTCTCGATGGTCTCGGTGATCAGCTCCTTGAACTGCGCCACGCGGCGATTGGCCACATCCTCCCGCGTGGGAAGTTGCATCGGTTTGATCACCTGCCGGGTGGCCCTCTCGATCGCCCGCAACATCCGCTTCTCACGCGGCGCAACAAACAGAATCGCCTTGCCCTGCCGCCCGGCCCGTCCGGTGCGGCCGATGCGGTGTACATAGGCCTCGGTATCGTAGGGGATGTCGTAGTTGACCACATGGCTGACCCGTTCCACATCGATACCGCGCGCCGCCACGTCGGTGGCAACCACGATATCCAGACTCTTTCTCTTCAGGCGATCAATGGTTTTTTCCCGCAGCGCCTGGTTCATGTCACCGTTCAACGGGCCGCTGGAGTAACCACGCGCCTCCAGTTTCTCCGCCAGCTCCACGGTGGAGTTTTTGGTGCGCACAAAGATGATCATGGCGTCGAAGGTTTCCACTTCCAGAATACGGGTCAGGGCGTCCAGTTTATGAGTTCCGGTCACCTGCCAGTAATACTGGGTGATGGTATCCACCGTGGTGGTTCTGGTTTTGATCTTTATCTCTACCGGATCATGCAGGTGTCGCTGGGCGATGCGGCGAATAGCTGTGGGCATGGTGGCAGAGAACAGGGCAATCTGCCGCTTCTCCGGAGCCTGTTCCAGAATCCACTCTACGTCGTCGATGAAACCCATCTTGAGCATCTCGTCCGCTTCATCCAGCACCAGCGAGATGAGATTGTCGAGCCGAAGGCTCTTGCGGCGCAGATGGTCCATCACCCGGCCGGGGGTTCCCACCACCACCTGAACACCCCGTTTGAGCTGGCGCAGCTGGGTGCCCATATCCTGGCCGCCGTAGATGGGCAGAATATGAAAATCCTTCAGATGGCGGGCGTAGCCCTGAAACGCCTCGGCTACCTGAATAGCCAGCTCCCGGGTGGGCGCCAGCACCAGCACCTGGGGCTGCTTCAGGGAGACATCCAGCCGGGTCAGCAGCGGCAGGGCAAACGCCGCCGTCTTGCCGGTTCCGGTCTGGGCCTGCCCTACCAGATCCCGACCCTCCACCAGTGGAGGAATACTCTCCGCCTGGATGGGCGACGGCGCTTCATAACCCGCCTCCTCGACAGCTTTCAGGATCGCCGGGGCAAG
>JALSHD010000135.1 GCA_026982395.1 Chromatiales bacterium
GGTGGCGCAGGATGCCATCCTGCTCAGCATCTACTCGCCGCAGCTGGTCTCCAGTCAGGAGGAGTACCTGCTGGCGCTGAAGAACCGCGCCACCCTGGCGCAGAGTCCGTTCGAGGATATCCGCCGCGGTGCCGGGGAGCTGGTGAAATCGGCACGCAAGCGGCTGGAGCTGCTGGACATGCCGGCGCACCAGATCCGCGAGCTGGTGCGGACCGGACGGATCAAGAAAAAGATCCACATCCACTCGCCGTTTACGGGCGTCATCATGCATGTGGGGGCGCGTGAAGGGCAGTTTGTCAAACCCTCCACCGAGCTTTACAAGGTGGCGGATCTCTCCAGGGTATGGGTGATTGCCGAGGTGTATGAACATGAGCTGCCCTGGATCAGGGAGGGTGACAGCGCGGAGATTACGGTGGCAGCGCAGCCGGGACGTACCTTCGAGGGGCGGGTCACCTACATCTACCCCTATATGGAGGCCAGGACGCGTACGGTGAAGGTGCGTCTGGAGCTGGACAATCCCGAAGGCGTGCTGCGCCCGGAGATGTATGCCAATGTGGTCCTCGCCGCCGGGCGGATCGACCAGGCCCTGCTGGTTCCCTCCGAGGCCATCGTGCGCACCGGCAAGCGGGAGATGCTTTTCGTGGTGCGCGAGCCGGGCAAGTTCGAGCCGCGTGAGGTGACCGTTGGGCTCTCTGCCGACGGTATGACCCAGATCCTGGAAGGGGTGAAAGCAGGGGAAGAGGTGGTCACCTCGGCCCAGTTCCTGATCGACTCCGAGTCCAAGCTGCGCGAGGCCACAGCCAAGATGATGGAGGCACTGGTGCAGGACAGTGGCGCATCTGCCGACGCGGATATGGATATGGGTGATATGTCCATGGATGACGATATGGGGATGGATGACATGTCGCTGGATTCGGGAGGTCAGCCATGATCCAGGCCATCATCAATGCCTCGCTGCGGGATCGGTTTCTGGTGCTGATCGCCACCGCCATCCTGCTGGCGGCGGGGATCTGGTCGGCGCGGAACACCCCGCTGGATGCCATTCCGGATCTCTCCGACGTGCAGGTGATCGTGTTCACCGAGTATCCCGGCCAGGCACCGCAGGTGGTGGAGGACCAGGTGACCTATCCGCTCACCACCGCCATGCTGGCGGTGCCCAACGCCAAGGTGGTGCGCGGCTACTCCTTCTTCGGTTTCTCCTTCGTCTACATCATCTTCGAGGATGGCACCGACATGTACTGGGCCCGCTCGCGGGTGCTGGAGTATCTCAACTATGTCAGCTCGCGGCTGCCGGAGGGAACATCACCGTCGCTGGGACCGGATGCGACGGGGGTGGGCTGGATCTACGAATATGCCCTGGTGGATCGCAGCGGCAATCACGACCTGGCGCAGCTGCGCTCGCTGCAGGACTGGTACCTGCGCTATCCGCTGCAGACCGTAGAGGGGGTGGCCGAGGTGGCCTCGGTGGGCGGCTATGTGAAGCAGTACCAGGTGGAGGTGGACCCCAATCTGCTCGCCGCCTACAACATCCCGCTGGCGAAGGTGAAACACGCCATCAAGCGCTCCAACAGTGACGTGGGCGGCAAGCTGGTGGAGATGGGAGAGACCGAGTACATGGTGCGCGGCCGTGGCTACATCCAGTCCGTCGACGATCTGAAGGTGATTCCGGTGGGGGTGGATGAGCACGGCACCCCCATCCGCCTGGAAGATGTGGCCAATATCCAGCTGGGCCCGGAGCTGCGCCGCGGCGTGGCCGATCTCAACGGTGAGGGGGAGGTGGCCGCCGGGGTGGTGATCATGCGCTACGGCGAGAACGCCCTGGCCACCATCGAGCGGGTGCGCGCCAAGCTGGCGGAGCTGCAGAAGGGGCTGCCGGAAGGGGTGGAGATTGTGCCGGTCTATGACCGCGGCGATCTGATCGAACGGGCGGTGGACAATCTGGTGGAGAAGCTCATCGAGGAGTCCATCGTGGTGAGTCTCATCTGCATCCTGTTCCTGCTCCACGCCCGCTCCGCGCTGGTGGCCATCGTCACCCTGCCCATCGGCATCCTGATGGCCTTCATCGTCATGCGCTGGCAGGGGATCAACGCCAACATCATGTCGCTGGGGGGGATCGCCATCGCCATTGGCGCCATGGTGGATGGCGCCATCGTGATGATCGAGAACGCCCACAAGCACCTGGAACACTCCGCCAGGAGAAAAGGAGCGGCGCTCACCGTGCGCGAGCGCTGGGAGGCGGTGGCGGAGGCCTCCCGCGAGGTGGGTCCGGCGCTGTTCTTCTCGCTGCTGATCATCACTGTCTCCTTCCTGCCGGTGTTCACCCTGCAGGCGCAGGAGGGGCGGCTGTTCGCCCCGCTGGCGTTCACCAAGACCTACGCCATGGCGGCGGCGGCGATCCTGGCCATCACCCTGGTGCCGGTGCTGATGGGGATCTTCATCCGCGGCAAGATCATGCCCGAGGCGAGGAACCCGGTGAACCGCTTTCTGCACTGGATCCACTCCCCGGCGCTGCACTGGGCGATCAGCTGGCGCTGGATCACCCTGGGGCTGGCGCTGATCCTGCTGCTGGTTACCGCCTACCCGATGGGCAAGCTGGGCAGCGAGTTCATGCCGCCGCTGGATGAGGGGGACATCCTCTACATGCCAACCACCTACCCGGGCCTCTCCATCACCAAGGCGAAGGAGATTTTGCAGCAGACCGACAAAATCCTCAAAACCTTCCCCGAGGTGCATCATGTGTTCGGCAAGGTGGGACGGGCGGAGACCGCGACCGACCCGGCACCGCTGGCGATGCTGGAGACCACCATCAAGTTGCGGCCCAAATCGGAGTGGCCCGATCCCGACAAGACCACCAAGGAGCTGATGGGCGAGATGGACGCTGCCATCAAGTTCCCCGGCATCGCCAACGCCTGGACCATGCCGATCAAGACCCGCATCGACATGCTCTCCACCGGCATCAAGACCCCTATCGGGATCAAGGTGAGCGGGCCGGATCTGAACGTATTGGAGAAGGTGGCCGGTGACATCGAGCAGGCACTGACCCAGCTGCCCGACACCCTCTCCGCCTTTGCCGACAAGGCGGCCGGTGGCTACTACCTGGACTTCGACATTGACCGCGAGCAGGCCTCCCGTTACGGGCTGGTGGTGGGGGACATCCAGGATGTCATCCAGAGCGCCATCGGCGGGATGAATGTCACCCAGACGGTGGAGGGGTTGGAGCGCTACCCGGTCAACGTGCGCTATCCGCGCGAGCTGCGCGACAACCTGGAGGCGCTGAAACGGGTGCTGATCCCCACCCCCACCGGCGCCCAGATCCCGCTGGCGGCAGTGGCGGATCTGAAACTGCGCCGCGGCCCGCCGGTGATCAAGAGCGAAAACTCCCGCCCCAACGCCTGGATCTACGTGGACATCAAGACCTCCGACATCGGCGGCTACGTGGCCGAGGCGAAACAGGTGGTGGAGAGCCAGGTGGAGATCCCGCCCGGTTACACACTGGTCTGGTCAGGACAGTTCGAGTATATGGAGCGCGCTGCTCAGCGGCTGAAGATTGTGGTGCCGGTGACCCTGCTGGTGATCTTCCTGCTGCTGTTCTTCAACTTCCGCAATGTCACCGAACCGCTGGTGGTGATGATCTCCATCCCGTTCGGCCTGATCGGCGGATTCTGGCTGCTCTACTGGCTCGGATTCAACATGTCGGTGGCGGTGGCGGTGGGCTTCATCGCCCTGGCCGGGGTGGCGGCGGAGATCGGCGTGCTGGTGCTCACCTTTATCGATCACGAGCTGGCCAGACAGCGCCGCGACGGAAAAATACTGGACAGCAAGGAGATCATGGCCGCGGTTCTCAAGGGCACCTCCGAGCGGGTGCGCCCCATCGTGATGACCGCCACGGCGATCATTGCCGGCCTGCTGCCCATCATGTGGAGCTCCGGCACCGGTTCGGAGGTGATGCAGCGCATCGCCGCACCAATGGTGGGCGGCATGGTCACCGTAACCCTGCTCTGCCTGCTGGTGCTGCCGGTGATCTACGGAATCATTTTACAGATACAAGAGAAATTTTTTAACCAAGAGAGGAGTAAACCATGAAACAGAAAAAAACATTGATCCTGACCCTGGCCTTCGCCGGCATGCTGGCGGCCGGTTCCACTGTCCTGGCGGGAGAGGGGCACGACCATGGCAATGAACATGACACAGGCATGAAGCACGATGATCATGCGCACGGAGCGCACGATGAGAAACATGGCGGTGGCATGTTCCTGGAGAAAAAGGAGATCGACGGCTATACCGTAAGTTTCCATGTCATGGAGGCCAAGAAGGGGATGGAGCACGGCGGCAGCCATAACCTGATGATCAAGATCGAACAGAACGGCAAGGCGCTGACCGATGTCAAGATCAACTCCAAGGTGGTACACCCCAACGGCAAGGCCGAGACCAAACCGCTGATGAAGATGGGTGACTGGTACATGAACGGCTACGATCTGGGTCATGACGGAAAACACCAGCTGATGATCCTGTTCAAAACGGCGGATGGAGAGAAGCACAAAGGGGGCATCTACTACCCCTGAGGAAAAATAGATAGAGGAGGAAACGGAAGATGAACAGCAACCCGGATATTTGCCATGTCTGCGGCATGGCGGCAGATCCTGCCGTAGCAAGTGTGGAGTATCACAAGATGTTTTTCTACTTTTGCTCCGCCCAGTGCCGTGAAACCTTTCTGGAGAATCCTGGCCTTTATGCCAGCAAGCCCGCCGCAGAACAGAGGGAGATTCTGAAAAAAAGGACCCTGCATCTCGCCGAGCCGCCAGATGAGGAGGTTACCAAACTGTTGACCTCCTATCTTATGGACCTGATGGGAGTGAAACAGGTGTCGGTCGAGAGCGAGCGGCTGCATATCAGCTACAACCTGCTGCAGGTGACAGAGGCGCAGATTGAAGAAGCGCTGACCGAAGCGGGTCTGCAACTGGATGACAGCTGGCGTGAGAGACTGCGCCGCTCGTGGGTGCATGATACGGAAGAGATTGAACTGAAAAACCTGACCGCCAAGCCGGGCTCCTGTTGCAACAAGCCGCCGCCTGGCAGTATGAAATGAATGCGGGGAAAAGATGATGAAATACAGAAAAGTGACCGCCATTATACGACGTGATGCGCTGCAAAAAGTGGAGCAGAAACTGCAACAGGAAGGGTGCAGGGGATCAGTGTAACCAGAGTAAAAGGGTATGGTGAATATGCTGACTTCTACGCCCGTGACTGGATGATAACTTATGCTCGCATCGAGATATTCACCACCGAAGAGAGAGCGGAGAGTATCGCCCGGGCCATTATGGAAACAGCCCATGTCGGGCTGTCCGGGGATGGTATTGTCGCGGTGCTTCCGGTGGAAAAACTCTACCGGATTCGCACCAAATCAGAAGCAACAACGGAGAACGTTTGATCCCATGAAAAACATGAATGACATGAAGTATCGAAAAGAGATAGTGAGTCAGGCGTGGCAGCTCAGATTTGATCCGGCAGTTGGCAGAATGTATTGAACCGAACCAAGGCGTCAAGAAATTTGTTCTGTAAATTCTCCATGCGCTTCATGTTCTTCATGGTGAAAATAGTTACCTAAAAAAAAGGATAACCTTAATATGCCGGAAATAATTCCAAATTATCACCCGATTTTTGTGCACTTTACAGTTGCACTATTGTCGGTGTCGACGGCTCTTTTTGTCATTCTTCTGCTGTTCAGGCGCGTTTTGCCGGAGAATCTGCGAATCCAGTTTGGAGTCGTGGCGCGCTGGAATCTGTGGTTCGGTGCAGCTGTTACTCTGGTTACTGTGGCTGCCGGATTCCATGCTTACAATACGGTGGCCCATGATGGACCATCTCATGCGGCGATGACGGTACATCGAAACTGGGCGCTTGCCACTGCCGCGCTGATCATGGTTTCCGCCGTCTGGTCGATAGTCCGCACCCGGGCGGGGAAAAAGGCAGGCGGCCTGTTTATCACCCTGTTGCTGATTGCGCAGATGGTTTTGCTGACCGCGGCCTGGCATGGTGGCGAGATTGTCTATCGCTACGGCCTGGGCGTGATGTCGCTGCCACAGTCCAGTGGTGAAGGACATGATCATGATCACGGCGCCGGTGGGGGGCATGGTGCAGATGAAACCACCGGTCATGATGAGCCGATGGACTTCAGCGGCATGGATGAAGCGATGGAAGGTGATGGTCACGACCACGACCATTGATAGTGAATACCCGATTGAGGAGTTGAATTGATGAGCAAACAAAACAGAGCAAAAATTACCAGCGGGAAAAAAGGTTCCCGGATTTTTTCCTTCGGCCTGATCGCCCTGACGGTCACCTCGGCAATCGTGGCGGCAACGCTGTACTGGTCCAAACCGATGCAGGAGGCTTATGCCACTGATACCGCAACCGGCCAGACAAAACAGTTGCCGGAGATCACGGTATACAAATCCCCCACCTGTGGTTGTTGCACCGACTGGGAAGTCCATCTGGAGAAGGAGGGGTTCAAGGTCATCTCGCACAAGAGAACCAACATGGACAGCGTCAAGAAACAGCTCGGCGTGAAGTCTCATCTCGCTTCCTGCCATACCGCCACCATCGACGGCTATGTGATTGAAGGCCATGTGCCTGCCGATGACATCAAACGTCTTTTAAAAGAAAAACCGAATGCCGCCGGTCTTACCGCCCCCGGCATGCCACAGCACTCGCCGGGTATGCAGCCGCCTGGCGAAAAGCCCAGAGGCTACAGCGTACTGATGTTTGACAAAGAAGGAAAAACCAAACTGTTTACGAGATATTAATCATGTCACAGCGGGAGGAAAACAGAAAAAAGAGCGGAAAAAAATTGCGTGCCGTTGGCGCATGGGTTGTGGTGGCCATTGTGTTGATTGTGCTTGTTGCACTGTTTTATCCCGCTTCGGAATCTCCTGTTGTCATCCCGAAAATTGTTGATGTGGAGGAGGGTGCTGCCGATCGCTGGTACACAGCGGAACAGGTTGCACAGGGGCAAGAACTGTTTGTCCAACACTGCGCTGAATGTCACGGGAAAAATGCCGAGGCTACTCCGGACTGGCGCAAGACCGATGCCACTGGCAACTACCCGCCGCCACCGCTGAACGGATCGGCTCATGCCTGGCATCATTCACTCTCTGTATTGCGGGAGACCATCCGGCAGGGAGGCGTTCCGCTGGGTGGAGTTATGCCGGGGTTTGCCGACAAGCTTTCGGCACAAGAGACAGACGCAGTGATCGCCTGGTTCCAGTCACTCTGGCCAGATGAACTTTACCAGGCGTGGTATCGAATGGAGAGAGAGTCCCAGTGAGGTAATCGTTATGATCAATACTGCCCCCTCAGAAAATTTCCGATCCAGGTCATCGCCGGGGTTTCAAATGACGGTTCGGGAACTTGCCAGAAGAGCCGATGTGAAATCGGACGTGGTGCGTTACTACGTTCGGATTGGATTATTGCAGCCGGAGCGGGACAGCAACAACGGCTATAAGCTTTTCTCCGAACAGGATGTCATGCGCATCCGTTTTATCCGGCGCGCAAAACAGCTCGGCTATACTTTGAAAGAGATCAAGCAGATCTTCGTGGAGAGCCGCAGCGGACGTTCGCCCTGCACCAAGGTCAGAGAGTTTCTCGAGCGGCATATTCAGGAAAACCGGGCGAAACTGGCGGAGCTTAATGCACTACAGAAACGAATGGAGCAGGCCATTGCTCAATGGGAAAATCTGCCCGATGAGATATCAGCAGAAGACTCCATCTGCTACCTGATCGAAACAGCCGCCGAGCTTGGTGAAAAAGCGGGTTAATAGTTACAAAATATTTTTGCTACTCGCTGAGTAGTGGGTGTGGACCAGCGATTCAGTAACGGGAGAATGGCATGAACAGCAGAAAAAAGAGTGCTCACTCCGGACACGGCATGCCCACCGGCGATGCCCGCGCCCTGAAGATAACCGGATGGCTGACCGGCATCTACTTCATCGTGGAGCTGGCGATTGGTTACTGGAGCGGCTCCGTTGCAGTCATCTCCGATGCGTTCCACACCTTTTCCGCCGTCGGTGGCGTACTGATCGCCCTGGTGGCGGGATACTTCTCCACCCGCCCCGCCTCCCAGTATGCAACCTTTGGCCTGATCCGGGCGGAGATCGTCGGCGCCCTGTTCAACGGCCTGTTCCTGCTGCTGATGGCGCTGTATGTCTTCTGGATGGGCTACCAGCGCCTGCGCGCCCCCATCGAGGTTCCCACCGGCCCCATGCTGCTGGCCGCCGCCGGTGGACTGGTCACCGAACTGATCAGTCTGTGGCTGCTGTTCGGCAGGCAGAAGGACAACCTCAACATGAAGGGCGCCATCTGGCATGTGATCCAGACCTTCGTCGGCAGCATCATCATTATCGTCGCCGCCGTGGTGATCAAACTTACCGGCTTCTACCAGATCGATCCCATTCTCGGCATGCTGTTCGGCGTGGTCCTGCTCTGGGCATCCTGGGGAATCATCCGCGAAGCCACACGCATCCTGCTGCAGACCGTTCCTGAAGAGTTTGATCTGGAAAAAATGGTCAGCGAGATAGAAAAACTGGAATCCGTGGAAGATGTCCATCACGCCCATGTCTGGGCATTGACCACGGGGAAGAATATCGTTTCGATGCATGTCCTGGTTGGTGAGAAGGTGGATCAGAAAAAGCTCCTTAAGCAGATCCACGATCTGTTGAAAAAAGATTTTTCAGTCTATTTTTCCACTGTCCAGATAGAGACCGAATGTCCGGAGGGGGATGCTGCTTCTGACATCGATATCAATCTGCATGCGGGACATTCGTGATGGACAACGATGGCAGCTTTATCAGTAATGATGGCAACGGTCTGCACATCGCCATAATCGGCTCCGGCTCTGCAGCCTTTGCTGCGGCAATCAAAGCGGTGGAACGAGGTGCAACCGTAACCATTATTGAAGGTGCGGAGGTGATTGGCGGGACCTGCGTCAATAGCGGTTGTGTGCCCTCAAAAATTTTTATCCGTGGCGCATATATTGCGCATCTTCAAGGTCATCATGAGTTTAACGGCATAGCGCTGAATTTCCCGAAGATCGATCGCAAGGCGATGATGGAGCAACAACAGGAACGGGTGGAAAAACTGCGTTATGCCAAGTACGAAAGCATCCTGGAGAGCAACCCCGGGATCAGCCTGATTCGCGGCATGGCGCGCTTCAAGAGTGCGAGCAGATTGACCGTTTCTCAAGCCAACGGCACCGAAAAAGAGATCCGGGCCGACCGTATTCTGGTGGCCACTGGTGCCAGTGCATCAATACCCGATATACCGGGATTAAGGGGCACGCCCTATTGGACTTCGACTGAAGCCTTGATTGCTGAATCTGTTCCGGAACATCTGGTGGTAATCGGCGCCTCGGCCGTTGCCCTGGAGTTGGCTCAGGCGTTTCATCGTCTGGGTGCTGACGTTACCATACTGGCGCGATCGACACTTCTGTCAAGAGAAGATCCGGCGATTGGTGAGGGCCTGACTGATGTGTTTGAAGGTGAAGGTATCAATGTTCTGTTGAACAGTTTGCCGGAGTCCGTCAACCATGACGGGAAGCAATTCATTCTGCAAACCGGCAGGGGTGAACTGTATGGAGATCAACTGCTGGTGGCCACCGGCCGTACACCGAACACCGCGGTACTGGAACTGGATAAAATCGGAGTCAAAACCGATAAGCGAGGCGGCATTGTTATCGACGATCATATGCGTACCAGCGTTGAGAATATCTATGCGGCAGGTGATTGCACCAGCCTGCCCCAGTTTGTCTATGTCGCTGCTGCTGCCGGTACGCGTGCCGCCCGTAACATGACGGGTGATGATATGGCCATTGACCTGTCTGTCATGCCGAAAGTTGTATTTACCGAACCGCAGGTTGCAACGGTTGGCCTGAGCGAGAAACAGGCCAAAGCTCAGGGGTTGACGGTCGAAAGCCGCACACTGGATCTGGAAAATGTATCGCGTGCACAGGCCAGTCTGGATACCCGTGGTTTTATAAAGCTCGTCGCAGAAAAAGAGAGCGGCCGCATTGTTGGCTGTCAGCTGTTGGCGCATGAAGGTGGTGAGATTATTCAGACGGCGGCGCTGGCTATTCACAACGGCATGACCAGGCAAGATCTTGCTGATCAACTGTTTCCCTACCTGACGATGGTGGAAGGGCTGAAACTGGCAGCGCAGACTTTTGATAAAGAACTAAGCCAGCTTTCCTGTTGTGCTGGTTAGCCTGGCAGCCCGACTCCGGATTGATGATATAGATAAATCTCCGCGGCCGAGGGGCGATGATGTGGTCTCAAACAGGCAGAGTGAGCTTGAACTGCGTTCCATTTTTGTCGGAGGTGCCAACTATTTTTTCCACCATGAGATTCGATGATTGTTATGGCCAATCCCAGCCCTGTTCTTTCACTGCTGCCATTGCCAGCGTTGTTGTAGTGCATAAAATACACTCACTTGGCTGCTGCAGATGGGTGGGGGTGGGTTGATGAACCAGAGAGTACTTCAGTGCCGGCAGTTGGTGTCATGATTTGCTACCTTCTCTCTGTTTCTATCGAATGTTCTATTGGATACCCGCCAAGATTTGCCGAGTCTGACGTATATATAATTCATTGATTATTATCGGTTGTTATTAGGGGGACGGATGTTGTAAAACAATACTATCAAGATTTCAGGCTGATTTCGGGATATCCTGTCTAATAGCCCGCTAAGCAGGCCAATATCGTCGCCAACGCTTTTCGCCCTCAAATCTGGCCCTTCCTTCTGCAACAAGAGCTTTTAATTGTCCGCGAATCTGATTATCAGGAATCTCCCGCCCGATCCGCTCGTGAATCTCACCAAAGGCCGCTCCCGGATGCCGCTCGAGCATCTCTGCCAGCTGTCGTATGGTAAGCGCTTCATGTTGAACCAGAATACCCAGCGCAATCCTTTCCCGCTGGCTCAATGGAAAAGTCCCGTCGGCTTTGGCAAGGAAGTCGATCACTTCCGGCTTGATAACACGCCGGGGAATGGCTACTTCGACACGGTCACTCCCTTCAGTGACTTTCGGCAGTGGCTGCCCTTGAGAAGTGAGCACCTCATACAATAGATCGAAGCCACTGCCCTCACGCCCCATGAGATTGAGGTCATGGAATACTCGCGCCAACTCGTTATTGCGCCGTACCGACTGATGAAGAATATTGTGAGGTGTTACACCCAATGGGAGCAACCCCGGATTCACTTATATAGCGGTAGTTTGGGCATGGAAAAGTTGGGTAAATACAGGGGAGAGCATGTTTTATTGTTCATGCGATAATTCTGGAAACAGCGGTTGACCGCTTCAGTCTTATCCCAGCTTTCCGCTATGCAAGCGATTAAAACAAATTCTCTAAAACCCTCTTTGACTCTTTATCTGCTGCTGGAATCACTCTGGATTTTCCTTTTTGAATTTTCCAAATTCGGTAGACTCCACTTTGCGGATGGGAAAAATAGCAAACGGGTCAAGTATTCACTTATAGCATTTAACTGATTCATCCATCGACAAAGGAAGCATTATTGTGGTGCATAAGCGAAGCGCCATCCGTTTGATAGGGAGAGAGGGTATCGTCGGGATCAGGTTCAATAGAGATAGACGGCACCGGAGTCATAATTGGTGGTGGCGCTGGTGTTGTTTATGCCACTGGCGCCGCCCTGTTCCAGGGGGGCTCCGACTGCCAGGGTGCCGTTGCCCAGGCCGACGGCGCCCCCAAACCGGTCTTCGATGTCTTTGGTGTTGCTCGCCTTGATGTAGGCCTGCTGGCTCCAGCTCCCGCCGTTGCGGACGAACAGGTAGGCTGCTCCGGCATTGCTGACGGAGTTGTCGTTTTCATTCCCGTTGATACCGGTGGCGCTGCTGTCCTCGAAGGGTGCGCCGACGGCAAGGGTGTTGCCATCTCCGCTGAGTATTACCGCCTGCCCGAAGCCGTCGCTTGGGTCCGGATTGCTGGCCTTGATGTAGGCCTGCTGCTGCCACCCCCCACCGCTGCGGGTGAAGACGTAGGTGGCCCCCGAGTTGGTCAGGGAGTTGTCACTGCCATCGCCGTTGATCCCGGCAATGCCGCCATCCTCGTTTATTGCTCCCACCGCCAGGGTGGTACCGTCGCTGCTGAGACTGAGGGAGCGGCCGAACTGGTCGCCGTTGGTGGTGTTGGTCCCCACGAGACTGGCTTGTTGGCTCCAGTTGCCGCTGCTGCGGGCGAAGATGTATGCCCTGCCGCCGAAGGTGGAGAGCACCTTGCTCACAGCCAGTGTGTCTCCACTGCTGTCGAGGCTGACAGAGCGCCCGAACCAGTCACCGGCGACGGCGGTGTCGCTCTTGAGATAGGCCTGTTGTGCCCAGCTGCCCCCGTTGCGGGTGAAGATGTAGACCGCGCCGGCGGTGGTCACGCTGTTGTCTCCCTGGTTTCCGTCGATTCCGACGGCGGCGCTGGTCTCCCAAGGGGCGGAGACCGCCAGGGTGCTGCCGTCCCCGCTCAGCGCCACATGGCGACCGAAGGCATCCCCGGCCTCGGCGTTGCTCGCCTTGACGTAGGCCTGCTGGCTCCAGCTGCTGCCATTACGGGTGAACAGATAGACGGCGCCGGAGTCTGCAGCGGAGTTGTCCCCCTGATTGCCGTCGATACCGGTGGCGTTGCTGTCCTCTCCCGGGGCGCCCACCGCCAAGGTGTTGCCGTCGCGGCTCACGGCGATCGCACCGCCGAACCAGATACTGCTGCTGTTGTTGCTGGCCTTGAAGTAGCCGACGGCCGAGGTCAGCGTTCCGCTGACCGTCACCACGGCCGAATCACTGCATCCCCCCTCGTTGCAGCTTTGCAGGAGGTAGCGCGCGTTGAGCCGGGCATAGAGTGGCACCACTTGGTCGACGGTCTGGATTCCCGCAGGAATGTCACTGCCCGGTTGGCTGAAGCCGGAGTTGCCATCGGGATTCTCCAGCAGACGGTAGAAGGTGGCGTCACCCACATCGTTCCAGGTAAAGCGGAACAGCTTGGTAGGTGTGGGCGTCAGGCTCAGGGTAGCGGCCACCGCCGGGGGATTGCGGATGAATGTGGCATTGACGCTGCATGCTGCGCTGATCGGCTCGGTGGTGTAGCCGTTTCCGCTGAGGGTTCCGCCGCAGCCGGCGACGCTGTCGATGCGGTAGCCGGTGTCGGGTGTGAGGGTGAAGGTGGTGCTCTCCCCGTGCTGGACCTCCACGGAGGCGGGCGAGATGCTGCCGCCCGGGCCGGCGGTGGCGGAAAGCGGGTAGCGGTTGAGGAGGAAGGTGGCATCGACGCTGCACGCGCCGCTGATCGAACCGGTGGTGTAGCTGTTTCCGCTGAGAGTTCCTCCGCAGCCGGTGACGTTGTCGATGTGGTAACCGGTGTCGGGTGTGAGGGTGAAGGTGGCGTTGTCGCCATGCAGAATCTCCACCCTGGTGGGTAAGATGCTGCCGCCCAAACCGGCGGTGCTGGAGAGGGAGTAGCGGTTGAGCCGGAAGGTGGCGCTGACGGTACATGCGCCGCTAATCAGACCGGTGGTGTAGCTGTCTCCGCTGAGGGTTCCTCCGCAGCCGGTGACGCTGTCGATGTGGTAGCCGGTATCGGGTGTGAGGGTGAAGGTAGTGCTCTCCCCGTGCTGGATCTCAACGGAGGCGGGCGAGATGTTACCGCCCGGCTCGGCAGTGGCGGAGAGCATATAGCTGTTGCGGCTGAAGGTGGCGTTGACGGTGCATGCCCCGCTGATGGTGCCGGTGGTGTAGCTGTCTCCGCTGAGGGTGCCGTTGCAGCCGGTGACGCTGTCGATGTGGTAGCCGGTGTCCGGGCTGAGGGTGAAGCTGGCGCTCCCTCCATGTTCCACCTGAAGCCGCGGCGGCTCGATATTGCCTCCTGCAGTGGTGCGAGTATCTAACCAACCTGAACTCGGGATAAGACGTGAACTTAACGCCAGTTTGCCGATCAGATCTTTTGACAAATAATCCTCTGATCATAAAGGTAAACTGGCATGGA
>JALSHD010000136.1 GCA_026982395.1 Chromatiales bacterium
CCTGTTCGAACAGGCTGCGTCCCTCGAAGGATGCAACCGGCTCCGGGCTGATCTCTCCCTGCTGTTCCAGCAGCTGAATTGCTTTCAGATAGAGGTGGCTGCTGGCGGAGCTTTTGGGAATATTTTTGCTCCAGATCGCGGGTGAGATCTCCACATGGGGAAAACCTTCGCAGACCTCGATGACATGCTGTCCAAATCCCCCATAGCCACCCTTGTCCTTCCAGCCCTCGCCAATACGCTGTTCGGTGCAGCCGAAGATGGGAATAAAGTGGTAACTGATGCGGATTTGTGGGCCGAAGCGCTGTCTGAGCTCATCTATTCTGATCTGTGCGGTGTACGCCCAGACGCATAGTACATCTGAAAAATAGGCGATGTGCAGAGGTTCTGTTTGGTTGGTCATGGTGGTTAGCTGTTTTCCGATACTGACAGGTTATGAATAATATAGTGCGGCAGCATCAGTTCCAGCTTCTTGACTGATACATTCATGCCGATATCGTGCAGG
This sequence comes from Chromatiales bacterium, assembly GCA_026982395.1. GTDB lineage: Bacteria > Pseudomonadota > Gammaproteobacteria > Thiohalospirales > Thiohalospiraceae > DRMK01. The sequence continues at coordinate 503 of JALSHD010000136.1, forward strand.
CTGGTTACCTCCATCTGTTCGTAACCACAGGGATTGATGCGCTGGAAAGGGGTCAGATCCATCTCAACGTTGAGGCTGAGTCCATGATAGGAGCAGCCGTGTCTTACCCGTAGCCCCAGGGCGGCAATCTTTGCTTCGGCAACATAAACCCCCGGTGCATCCCGGCGTGTTTCTCCCTTGATCTGATATTCGGCCAGCAGGTCAATGATACTCTGCTCCATGGCAGTTACCAGCTGCCGTACCCCCCAATGACGCCGTTTCAGATCGATTAGCAGATAGGCAATCAGCTGCCCTGGACCGTGGTAAGTGACCTGACCGCCCCGGTCGGTTCTGACCACCGGGATATAACCTGCGTTCAGAATGTGGTGCTCCTTGCCATTGGTTCCCAGGGTGAATACGGGCGGATGCTGCACCAACCAGAGCTCATCGCAGGTGGAGCTGTTACGCCGCGCCGTGAAGTCGCGCATCTTCTCCCAGACGCTGTTGTACTCTTGCAGACCGAGGTGGCGGATTTCAGGCTGTGGCTGGATATCCAGACGGGACAGGGGTTGACTCATAGTGCCATCAGCACCTGTTCACAGGCGGTCAGTTCCTGATAGATGGCATCCAGCTGTTGACGGCTGTTTGCCCGCAGCTGGATGGTGATGGAGCGGTATTTTCCACCCTTGCTGAGGCGGGTAGTGATATCGAGTTGCTCGGTTTCGGAGGCGTGGCGATTGATGATCGCTTTGACCTCGGTTTCAAAGGCGTCGCTGGCGGGTCCCATCACCTTGATGGGAAAGTCGCATGGAAAGGTCAGTGCGGAATCCTGGTTTGTCATGGTCAGAACCGCTCAGCTCTCTGCCTCGCCGCCGTCGCGCAGATGCTGTTTGTAATGCTGATAGCGTTGATGCATCTGTTGCCAGACGGCCCCCGGTGCACCGCTGCCTACGGCTCTGTTGTCGAGGCGGGTAACGGGAAGGATCTCTTTGGTGGAGCTGGTCAGCCAGATCTCGTCCGCACCGCGCAGCTCTGCTTCGGGAATGCCCCGTTCCAGGCAGGGGATGTGCGCGGCTTGGGCCAGCTCTACTACCAGATCGCGGGTGATTCCCGGCAGCAGCCGGTTATCTTTTGGCGGTGTGATGAGGGTGCCGTTTCTGACGATAAACAGGTTGCTGGCGGCGCCTTCGGTGGCCTCTCCGTCCCGCAGCAGAATGGCTTCATCCGCATTGGCCTCCAGCGCCTGCTGACGCAGCAGAACATTGGGCAGCAGGGAGATTGCCTTGATATGGCAGTAGCGCCAGCGGATGTCATCCAGGGTGATTGCTGAAGCACCCTGTTTCAGCAGCGCGGGTGCCGGTGCCTTCAGCGGGTTGCTCATGGCAAAAACGGTCGGCGGGGTGTTGGCCGGAAAACCGTGGTCGCGGCTGGCGGTGCCGCGGGTGATCTGCAGATAGAGGGATTGGTCATCGGCATCGCAGCGCTCGACCAGTTGCAGAAGCAGTTTTTTCCACTCGGCCGGACTCAGCGGGTTGGTGAGCTTTATTGCATCCAGGCTG
>JALSHD010000137.1 GCA_026982395.1 Chromatiales bacterium
GACAGGATGGAGGGATCGACGCGGCTGCCTGCCGCCTCCAGCTGCATGAAGGCGGCGATCATGCCGGTGACGGTACCCAGCAGTCCCAGCAGCGGGCTCAGATGGGCGATGGCGGAGAGCCCGCGCAGCCAGGACTCCAGTTCGCGGATCACGGCGGAGCCGACCCGGCTCACCTCCGCCTCGGTGTCCTGCGCCGACATGCGCGGATCGATACCGCAGCGCACGGCGCTCTCCATCACCCGGGCGACCGGGCCACACTGCTGCGACAGCTGCGTCAGGGCCTGCTGGTGCTCCCCCCGGCCGAGGGCGGAGAGAACCGGTTCGACGAACGCCGAGCGACGCAAACCGCTGCGGAAGAACTGGAACAGTTTGACCAGGATGATGGTCACGGCCAGCACCGAGAGGGCCAGCAGCACCATCATGATCGGGCCGCCTTGCTGGAATAGATTCACTGTATTCATGGGCATTGGATTTCAGTCATGGGAAAAAAATGAGGCGGGGAGATCGCCAACGGACTCCTCCCCACATCACAAGGGGGTTATTATTAGCCCGGCAACAATATATATCGTATTCAGCCGTGGCGTGCCGGTTCGCAGCAAGGCAGCCCATCGCCGCTGTAGCCACTCTACAGCAAGATGGGGTAACGCAGCCTGCGGGCCGGCACGCCGCGGCCTGTCGTTAAATATCATAGGGTTAGGGGCTTCAGGCAGGCACCGGACCTGCGTTCCAGCGCTTGACAGGGGAATGACCCTTGCCTGTGCACTGCGCCTTGGTCCGGCGCCTGCCTGAAGCCCTGAATGCGACATATATTGTTGCCGGGTTAATAGTTACTGGATCGCCACCTCGATACCGGCGTAGAGGAACTGCGGCATGCCGGGGCGCGGACCGTGGGGCTGGCGCGAGACCATATAGCGCTCGTCGAACAGGTTCTGCATCCCGCCGAACAGCCTGACGCCGTCGCCGATGCGATAGTAGGCAGCCAGGTCGGTGACGAAGTAGCTGTCGGTCTTGCCGAAGCGGGCGTCCGGGTTGCCGTTGCCATCGATCTGCTCCTCCACGTTGCTGGCGCTGGTCCAGGTCTCGCTCACATAGCTGCCCGAAATGGAGACCCCCCAGTGCTGCGACTCGAGGCCGGCTCCCAGGCTGGCGGTCAACTCGGGAATATAGGGCACCTTGTTGCCCTTCTTGCCGAAGCTGAAGATGGACTCCGCATCGGTGGAGCGGGCGTCATTCTGCTGTTCAGCATTGGTCCAGGTCAGGGAGAGATACCAGGGGTTGCGCAGGCGCCAGCCGTTGGCGATCCCGGCATCATACTGAACCGCCAGTTCGACACCCGAGGTGTTCACCTCTCCGAAGTTCTCGTTGTCACCGCTACCCACGCCACCCACGTTGTCGATCACCACCAGATCCTTGAAGGCGGTGTGGAACAGGGTCGCCTCGGCGGCCAGCGCCTGGCGGGCGTTGGTGTAGCGGGCGCCGGCTTCGAAGGAGGTGCTGGTTTCGGGGTCCAGCCCACTGCGGGTGCCCCGCGGGCTGGGCGGCGAAAAGCCGGTATGCACCCCGCCGAAGGCGGTCCACCGGTCGTTGAAGCGCCAGGAGGCGCCCACCCCTCCCGCGGTCATGTCGAAGCTGTTCTTGCCATCACGCCCCTTGGTGCCGCCGGCCCCCTGCAGTGTCCCCTTGGGCTCTTCGGAGATCTGCTCCAGCCTCTCGTAACGCACCCCGGGCACGACGGTCAACCGACCCATCTCGATGGTGTCCTGGATGAACAGCGCCAGCGCGTCGGTCCTCTGCAGGCGATCCCCGGCATCCCCCGGCATGCCCGGTGTAACCCCGGAGATGGTGCCGTTGGCGTTCTGCGCATAGCGGTCCTCCCACTGAAAACGGCGCACCTGATCCTGGTGGGAACGGATCCCGGAATTGATCTCGTGCTGCACACTGTCATTGCCAAAGCGGTAGTAGAAGATCGTCTCGACCCCTTTGGCATTGTACTTGCGGTTGTTGGCCTTTATCCTCAACTCGCAGGCCGCACTGCCCTTCATACACTCCTGCGCCGTGCCGGGAGTAGCCAGCACCTTGGAGAGGCTCTTGCCGTCCACCTTGTTGAGCTTGTACCAGTTGCGCCGGAAGTCGTTGTTGTAGAGGGTGGCGATGATATCCAGATCATCGCTCGGGCTGACGGCATAGCGCAGCGAGGTCTGGGTCTGTTCGGCGTCCATGTTGTCGAAGCGCGATGCAGCATAACGACGGGTCGGATCCGCCTTGAAGTCCGTCTCGGTCAGACCAAGGTAGGTCTCATTGGCATCCAGCCTGCTGCTGCCGTGCTTCAGCTCGATGCGCTGATAGATCTCGGTGGCCGGCTCCCAGGAGAGCTTGATCAGGGCGTCCCGCTTGCTGAAGCCGGTATCGTCGCCGTTGCGGAAATCGGGAGTCTCGTCAATCTGCTTGAAACCGTCGTTGCGCCGCTGGTACCCCTCCACCAACAGACCAAATTGGCCGTTCTGCGAATCGAAGCTGTTCCCCACGTAGGCATGGGTGCGCTGCTCATTGAAGCTGCCGAAGCTGGATTTCAGATACACGGTCTCCCGGGTCGGGATCGGGGTGGAAAGATAGTTGATAACGCCGCCGGTGGTGTGGGGTCCATACTTGATCTGGCTGGAACCCTTCAGCACCTCCAGTCCACTCATACGGCCCGTAGTGGGGGCATAGTAGGCCGCCGGTGCGGAGTAGGGTGCCGGCGCCATCATCACCCCATCCTCCATAATGGTGATCTTGGCGCTACGGGTGGTATCCACCCCGCGCAGGCTGATATTGGGGAACAGGCCGAAACCATCTTCCTCCCGTACATAGATCCCCGGCACCTTGCGCAGCGCACGGCTTATATCATCGTAGTTCTGTTGACGTATATCCTCTTTGGTGACGATCTGGGCAGAACCGGGAATCCTGTCAATATTGGCCGGATTGCCAATTACCATCACTCTGTCCAACGTTTTCGGATCTGAACCGGTGCCCGAATTATCGTCCGCAGCACCCGCCGGCAGCGCCAACCCCGTGGCGGCAACAGCGCAAACCACTATAGACAAGCCACTGTTTTTATTCACTTTACACCTCCTCAATTATTACCTACTCGAAAACGAGCCGTTCGTTCCCTGTCATGGAACGGGTTGATTGGCTGGCTTACTACAGGCCTGGTAATAATCAGGAAAGGCTTGTCTGGCTGGCTGGGAATATTTGTACCACAGGCGCGAACCCAATGCAAATAGTAATTGTTCGTATTTGTATTGACTTCTTATTGAGAACAGCTATTATTCGCACTAACGATGGTTGAGTGAACAAGCTGAATCATCAAACCGATAACAGTAAACACTCTCTTACCGACGTATGATTTCCGAATAACCGAACAGAAGATGCACCAGAAGAAGATACCGCGCATGCCGGGAGAGAACACCATGTTTCCCAACACCACTCAGGTCATGAAAGATAAAAAAAGCAACACCGGCAAACCCAACCATCACCCTGCCGACAACCGGCAACCGGTACCACCTCACCTGTCCACAGACAAACTTTTCAACGGGGCACGTGAGTTGATTATCGAACATACGGGAGAGGAGTATCGCCTGCGCATCACCAGCAAGGGAAAACTCATTCTCACCAAATAGGCGCCTGTACTACAGCCAGCGCCTGACGCTCCACCCCAGCAGTTCGGCCAGACGCGGTACCCAGGGGCGTTGCCGCCAACCGGTGGCGCACACCGCCGCCGCCTCGGTCAGATCGGCGTCGAACTGATTCTGCAGCCGGGTGCAGAGATCCGGGTCCCGGCTGATCAGATTCAGCTCGTAGTTTTGGAACAGACTGCGGTAGTCGAGGTTGGCGGTGCCCAGCGTCGCCCGCTCTCCATCCACAATCACCACCTTGGCATGCAGCATGCGGGGAAGATATTCGAAGACGCGGACACCAGCATCCAGCAGACGGGCATAGACCGCATTGGCCGCCCATCTCGCCAGCGGCACATCACTGATGCGCGGTACCAGGATGCGCACATCGACGCCCCGCTCCACCGCCGCAAGCAACGCTTTCTGGGTGTGGTTGTCCGGGACGAAATAGGGGGTCTCCACACAGATGCTCTGTTGCGCATTGCCAAACAGATCGGCATAGATGCAGGCCAACCGCCTGCGGCAGGAACGGGTCTGATTGGGAACCAGCACACTGCCGGCCGGTCTGCTCTCCTGCGGCAGCCAACGGCGATCACCCTGCCAGAAGGCGTCGAACAGTCCGGCCGCCTGCCGCGCCAGCTCCCCCTCGAAGGATGCATGGGTATCGCGCCAGCGCGCCACGCCAAAATGGCGTTGTGAACTCTGCCGGTGGATGTTGAATCCCCCCAGAAAGGCGAGCCTGCCATCCACCACCAGCAGTTTGCGATGATCGCGCCGGTTGTAACGCAACGGCTCGCGCCAGCGCCAGGGGTGAAAGCGGCGCAGCTGCACCCCGGAGTGCTGCAGCAGCGGCCCGAGGGTGCGATGGAACTGAAACAGGGAGCCGACCGCATCGACCATCAGCCGCACATCGACACCTGCCGCAGCGCGATCCGCCAGGGCATGGGCGAAACGGCGGCCCACCTCATCGTCGGCGAAGATGTAGGTCTCCAGCCACACCTGCCGTTGTGCGCTCCCGATGGCGCCGAGCATGGCGTCAAACAGCCGATCACCTTCGGTATAGAGCTGAATGGCCTCTCGGGCAGCCCGCTGCCGCGGCAGGGGATTGCATGTGCAGGGGTCGGCCATCATCCCGGGCACAGCTTACGCCCACAGCTCCAGCACGTAGTGACGCATCACTGCGCTCAATACATCACTGCGGGCGATGATACCGGCCAGCTCGCCATCGGTGACGATCGGCAGCGCGCCGACACGCTGCTCGACAAACAGTCGGGCGATGTAACGAACGTCGGTGTCCGGACTTGCGGTCAATACCGGCGACCTCATCACCGTCTCGATCCGGGCAGTACTATCCGCTGGGGCCTGCCGTCGATACTCCTCCGTGACCCCGGCCAGGTGACGCAGGAGATCCCGCTCCGACACCGTGCCGACCAGCTGCCCTCTGGATGAAATCACGGGCAGATGACGGACCCGCCGGGTACGGAACAGCTCCAGTGCCTCGTCCACTGTCGCATCGGGTTCCAGCGTCACCACCGGCGAACTCATGATCTGTTCGGCATGCAGGGCGGCGCGGCTCTGCGGCAGCTGCTCGACGGATTGATAGGCCTCCACCGCGTAACGCTGGCGGCTACCCGCCCCGCCACCCTCCTGCTCGTTTTCATCATCTACCGCCCGCACGGGGGTGACCGCCTCCGCCTTTTCAACGACCTTCTCCTTGAACACTCTCTCCAGAGGCATCCGTTCATGGCCATTGAGTCCCTGCACGAAAAAGGTCATGGTTCTTCTCCATTACTTGATTCAGTCCTAACTGCTCAGCTTGCTCCTGAAACACGCCATCTCTGCGTTGGGAAATGGTCCTTTACTCGTGGCCGCTCCCGTACATCCATGTACGACGCGGCATTTGAACATCCTGTTCGGCATAAACTCACATTTCCGCCTTGATCTGACGCATTTCAGGAGCAACCTGAGCAGTTACAAGACTCGTTCACTACTCGCTGAGTAGTTACATTCAGTCAAGGATACAACAATCCCCCCGGCACCAGATACAGTTGCAGTCGACATGATCGCAGGATACATCACTGCGCTGGCTCCGGTAGCGCCGCCGCGCCCATGGGTAGAGGAGCCATTTGCCCCGGGAGGGCTGGTACTGGCGCCGCAGGGTCTCGCGGACATCGGAGCCGTTGAGAAAATGTTTCAGGAACCAGCTGTAACCCAGACTCCCCGACAGGGTGTAGAAGGCGCGATTGACCACCGAGGTCTCTATCTGCGGTTTCAGCTCCCGTTGCCAGAGGCGGTCGTAATTTTCACCGTTCAGCAGACTCCGCGCCGCCAGCACGCCGGATGAGATGGCCAGGCGCATGCCGAAACCCCACAGGGTGTCCTGAAAACCGGCCTGCTCCCCCACCATGGGGTGAGGACCGGCGCAGGCGCTGCGTGGAATGCGGAAGTTGCCACACCCGCCATGCATTCTGGGATTGCGCATCTCCAGCCCGGCCAGCCGTTGAAACGTCTCCACGGTACGCTGCACGTAGTGCCGCTCCCGCTTGAAACCGGAAAACATGCAGCTCTTGACCGTGCCCCTGCCGTTCATCACCAGCAGATAGGCGTATCCCCTTGGCGCCAGTTCATCGTCGCAGATCACCCAGTAACCCTCCTCCATGTCGGTCTCGAAGTGATAGCCCACGGCGATGGCGTCGGCGGCCTTCGGACCGGCGGCCAGAATGCCCTCCCCCTCCATCCGCCGCAGGCGGCTGTTGAAGCGCACCTCCACACCCAGGGATTGCGCCTGCCGCAGCAGCGCATCGTCCAGCGTCCCGGGATCGGGGCCGCGCTCCACCAGATAGAACAGCGGCTCCCGGCTGTTTATCTCATAACGGCTGCCATCCGGGTCGAACGCGGTGCCGTTGCGGCACGGAAGGGCGGTGAAATCGGTAGCAAGCCCCAGCGACTCCAGGCTCTGCAGCACATCCTCCCGGGTAGTCCAGTTCTCCAGCCCCTGAAAGTCGCCACCGAAACGGTAGCCGACCCCCTTCTGCACCTCGTGCACCACCACCCGCCGCCCTGCCCCGGCCAGGATGATCGCTGCCGTCAGCCCGGCGATACCCGCCCCGGCAATCTCCACAACCGCGTCGGAACCGGTTTTTTGTTGATTGTTTTGCATCGAATTGCCTGTCAGTTTTTTTTACCACAGAGAGCACAAAGCACACGAAGATCCAAACCCGCGAATCAGATGGTTGCATCCCGCGATGCCCACAACATTCCGTTAAGCACTACAATCCATGAAACTCTCTCCTTCGTGCGCTTCGTGGTGCACATTTCACACCGTGGTGCCCAGTCACTTCACGGCGCACAGTCACTCCACCTTCTCCATATCGATATGCCCACAGGGGCACTCCTGCACACAGATCCCGCATCCCTTGCAGTAGTCATAGTCGATCTCATAGCCGGCGCCCTTTTTGATCACCGCCGCATCGGGACAGAAGTGCCAGCAGTTGTCGCACTGGAAACAGACCCCGCAGCTCAGGCAGCGCTCCGCCTCCTGTCGGGCGTCGCTCTCGGCCAAGCCCTGAACCGTTTCGTCGAAACCGTCGAGGGGCTGCGCGATCACCCTGCCCTCGTGCCGGGGGCGGGCGGGATAGTACTCCAGGTGCATCTGTTTGAAGGAGATGTGTGGCTTCTCCTCCGCCGCGAACGGTGCCGCCGGATCCTGCAGCGCGGTCAGTATCGACATCGCCGCCTGGTAGCCGCTGCCCACGGCGGCGACCGCAAAGCGCGGACTGCCACCGGCATCCCCGCCGATCCAGACGCGCTCGCTCTCCGGCGCCTGACTCAGACCCTCCAGCCCCTGCCACTCCACCTGCTGACCGATGGCGAAGATCGCCAGGCCGGCGGGAACGAACGCTTCCGTCCCGTCGAACAGCACCGGATTGAAGCGGCCGTGACGATCGTGTACCTGATCCACATGGGCGATCTCAATGCCGGAGAGATGCTCTCCGCTGCGCACCAGGCGGCGCACTCCGACGCGATAGAGCAGCTCCACCCCCTCGCTCTCGGCCTCCATCAGCTCCTGCGACGAGACAGGCATCTCGGTGCCGCGGCGGGTGAGGTGGTTCACCGGGGGATCCTGGGGGGAGAGGATGGTCACCTGCGCGCCCAGGCGGCGGGCGCAGCGGGCCACGTCGATTGCGGTGTTGCCGCCGCCGATCACCGCCACCCGGGAGGGCAGCACCATCCGCTCCCCCCGGTTCAGGCGGTGCAGAAAATCGAGACCGCTCATCACGCTGTGGCTCGATGCGTCGCCCTGGTAGCGCCGCGGCCGCTGGGTGCCGATGGCCAGGAAGATGGCGTCGAACCGATCGCGCAGCTCCTCTTCACTGATCTCCCTGCCCACCCGGGTGCCGGCCTGCAGCTCGATCCCCAGGGCGAGAATGGCGTCGATCTCGTCTGCCAGCACCGCTTTCGGCAGACGGTAGGCGGGAATGCCGCTGCGCAGGGTGCCGCCGGGCTCCTTCTGCGCATCGAAAACGGTCACCGGATAGCCACGCCGCACCAGTTGAAAGGCGCAGGAGAGGCCCGCCGGTCCGGCGCCCACCACGGCGATCCGCTGTCTCTTCGGCAGCTCGTCGAGGGGAGCGTGCCGCCAGCGGTTGGCGATGGCGAGATCGCCGAGATGACGCTCCACGGCATGGATGTTGACCACGCTGTCCAGATGCCCGCGGTTGCAGGCCTGTTCGCAGGGGTGATAGCAGATGCGGCCCATGGTGGCCGGAAACGGATTGCGTTCGGTCAGCTTGCGCCACGCCGTCTCCCACTGCTGTTCGCTGGCCAGCGCCAGCCAGCCCTGGATATCTTCGGATGCGGGGCAGCTCTGGCCGCAGGGGGGCCATTTGTCCCGGTAAAGAGGTTTGGCGATGCGCCACTCCCCGGTATGGTAGGCGGTGCTGCTGCCCGGCTCAAAGGCCAGTTCAGGTGTCATTTTTCCATCTCCTCCTGCAGAACGGGGACATAACCGCCGCGGCCGTGGCGCATGCTCTGCATGGCACTCTGCGTATCCCACTCGGTAGCGGCATCGAGCAGGCCGTAACGGCAGATGCGGGCATCGGCCAGCGCCTGCAGATGGCGCAGCTCCGCCGCCCCCTCGCCGTTGCCGAACAGATGTCTGAAACGCCCCTGCGGGCGCAGATACTCCTCCACCGGCTTCTGCTCCGCCAGGCGCATCACGCCGGTGAGTTCACCGTGCTCCAGCTCGATCAGCGGAAACAGGCCGGTCTCCACCGCCAGGCGCGACACGGTCACCGTCAGCGCGCTGTCATGCGCCCAGCCCAGGGGACAGGGTGACAGCACCTGGAGAAAACGTGGCCCCTTGATGCCCATTGCCTTCTCCACCTTGGCCTTCAGATCGGGAAAGTAGGCGATGGTCGCGGTGGCCGCATAGGGCATGTAGTGGGCGGCGACGATGGAGATCACATCCTTCTTCAGATGGTGTTTCCCCTGGCTGAGCCGCCCCGGTGGCGAGGTGGTGGTGTGTACCGCATGCGGTGTGGAGCTGGAGCGCTGCACTCCGGTGTTCATGTAGGCCTCGTTGTCGTAGCAGACGAACAGCACATCGTGGCCGCGTTCGATCATCCCGGAGAGACACTGCAGACCGATATCGAAGGTGCCGCCATCACCCGCCTGCACCACCACCGGCGTATCCTTGCCGCGGACGCGCAGGGCGGCCTCGACACCGGAGGCCACCGCCGCCGCATTGGCGAACACCGAGTGGATCCACGGCGCCTGCCAGGCACTCTGCTGGTTGTGAGTGGTGAACACCTGCAGGCAACCGGTGGCATTGATGTAGATGGCATCCGGGCCGATCAGATCGCAGACCATGCGCGCCGCCATCGCCTCACCGCAGCCGGAACAGGCGCGATGGCCAGAGGTAAGCACGTTGTGGCGGAAGGGGTCACGTTTGTCCATTGAATCTCTCCTGGTTGGTTTTCTTCACCACGAAGCACACGAAGTTGACGGTTCCTTTGGTCCTTATTCTTCATGTTCTTCGTGCGCTTCGTGGTGAACAGCTACTTGCGGCGCAAATCGACAGCTGACGCCAGCCTCATCCGGCCCGGCGTTACGGACAACCGCCTCGATCACATCCGGAGTGAGATCGCGTCCACCCAGACCACCAATCACGCTCTCTACCGGGGTAGTGATGCCCGCCTGTTGCAATGCGGCGCGCAGTTCGGCGGCGATGATACCGCCCGCGCCGACACTGAGCGCCTTCTCCAGCACGATGATCCGTTGCGCGGAGCCCAGCCGCCCGACCAGCTCCCGGGCGGGAAAGGGGCGCAAACAGCGCAACCGCAGCGCCCCCACTGCCCGTCCCTGATCACACAGCCGATCCACCACATCACGCACCGCACCCATCAACGATCCCGTTCCCAGCACCACTGTCTGCGCCCCTTCCAGGCGGTACCCATCCAACAGGCCACCCCAGGAGCGTCCGAACTGTGTGCCAAAATCGGCATCGAACGCCTCGATCACCGCCCGGCTGTTCTCCATCGCCTCGTGCTGGAGCACGCGATACTCCTGATAGTTGTCCGGCTCACTGCCGCCACCCAGGGTCATCGGAGTAGCCGGGTTCAGGGTACGGGCAAAGTGGAACGGGGGGAGGAACTCATCCACCGCCCCCTGGGTGGGCAGCTCTACCGGCTCGAAGCTATGGGTGAGGTAGAACCCGTCCATGCAGACCATCACCGGCAGCTCGCACGCCTCGGCGATACGGTAGGCCTGAATCACGCTGTCGGCGGCCTCCTGGTTGCTCTCTGCATAGAGCTGAATCCAGCCGGAATCGCGCAGCGCCATGCTGTCCTGATGATCATTGAAGATGTTGATCGGGGCGCTCACCGCCCGGTTGGCGCAGACCATCACCACCGGCAGGCGCATCCCGGCGATGTTGTGCAGCACCTCGGTCATCAGCAGCAAGCCCTGGGAGGCGGTGGCGGTAAAGGCCCTCACTCCGGCAGCGACTGCACCCTGGACGATCGAAGCCGCGCCGAACTCACTCTCGGCATTGATGAACTCCGCCTCCAGCTCGCCATCAGCCACATGCTGCGCCAGCCGTTCGATGATGTGGGTCTGGGGAGTGATGGGATAGGCGGCCACCACCTGCGGACGACAGAGACGCACCGCTTCGGCCACCGCTTGTGACCCTTCCAGCAGTTTTCTCATGGGGCCTCCTGTATTGGACAGATATATTCACCACGAAGCACACGAAAGGGACGGCAAGATCCCCCTGTGAACTCGATAGTTGTATCAATTCCCTCTCCCTGAGGGAGAGGGAGATTCCAAACTTCACCTCCTTGCAAACTTGCAACAACGCGTTGAATAGTCACTTTTTCTCTTCGTGCCCTTCGAGTTCTTCGTAGTGAACACCCTTCAGCTCCAGCGCCAGACGATGCCCTTCCCGAACGGCTTCGATATTGGCCTTCACCACCGCATCCCCCTTGCGGGCCAGATGGTTGGTCACCGCATTTTCCAGCGCGGCGAGGCTCACCCAATCAGTAACAGCAGCCAGTGCACCCAGCAGAACGGTGTTGGGCAGTGGCCGCCCCAGCAGCCGCTCTCCGACACGGCTGGCGGGAAGCACAATCCAGCGCAGATCGTCCCTGTCGCTGTCAATATCATCCGGCCGTTGCGCGCTGTTGAGCACGATCACTCCCCCCCCCTTCAAGCCGCGCAGCAGTGGCTCCGAACGCAGCAGAGTGGCATCCTGGATGACCACCGCATCCGGCGTATAGACCTGATTGTGGGCCCGGATCGGGGTGCGGCCGATGCGCACATAGGCCTCCACCGGTGCACCACGCCGTTCGGAGCCGAATTTGGGGAAGGCCTGGGATTCGAAACCGTCATCAAAGGCCGCCAGCGCCAGCAACGCCGCCGCGGACACCGCACCCTGCCCGCCACGGCCGTGAAAGCGGATTTCATACAGAGACCTGGAAATGCTCTCTTGCTTGTTGGTCATGGTTGCTCCTCCGGTACCACGCGACAGCGCAAAAACCAGATCTGGTAGAGGGATATGGTTATCTGCAGGACCCAGGACAACCCCAATAAAGCACCGGCAGCTACTACAGTATAGGCATAGACCGGATCCCATCTGGTCAGAAACCAGGCGAAAATATCGGAGAAGATGGCAATAAACGGCAACAACGTCAGGGTGTATTGGAACCAGGCAGGCAACAGCGCAAAACGGAACACCAGACCGATCCCGAACGCCACCAGCGCAATTCCAAACAGATGGATATGAGACACCTTCATCAGGCTGTGCAGAGAGACACCGGTATCCACATCGGCCACCCGTTTGACACCCTCGTAGCTGGAGAGATCCGGGATCGGCAAACCGGAAGCAGGAGCGTGACAAGCCACACAACGTTCGGCAAGAATAGGCTTGATGGTGCTCTCATAGCCGTTTCGTGGCGCACCGGATTTCAGCCAGGCAATAATATGGTGGCGCTGCTGCAAGTCTATATTGGCTGCCATGGAACCACGCAAAGCTGACTCCAGCCGGGTGCCGCTGCGGTTACCGTAGTAGTTTTCAGCAATATCCTCCACTGACAATCCCAGTTTGCCATCGATACCATCGAAGCTGGTGTAGAGATAGGCCAGCGCCATCAGATAACCAACTCCCACCAGCAACAGAAAGGAGCTGTAGAGCAGCTTCTCGTTGAGGGTATAATCGTAGAAGCGGCGGGGCCGGGTGGCAGGACAGAGCTCTGCCTGATCTTTTTGAACCATCGCCTTGACTCCTTTCTGTTCTGCAACGTTGATACAGCGCTTTCGAAAAAACAAACCCGGTTCGGCAGAAAGCAGGGAAACAGCGAAACACTTCCACTTGCAGCCTGAATACGCGGGATCTCAACCCCCCCGTTCATGCCCCTAAAACCCACGTAGCCTGATGGCATGATCGACCCGCTGGATGGCCAGCTCGTAGGCTGCGGTGCGCATGTCGATGTGTCGCTCCGCCGCCAGATCACGCACGGTTTCGTAGGTGAGGGAGAGTCGCTCTTCCAGCCGCCGCAATACCGTTTCCCGCTCCCAGGGAAACTGCTGCAGGTTCTGCACCCATTCGTAATAGGAGGCCAGTACGCCCCCTGCATTGGCCAGCAGATCCGGCACGATGACTACACCCCGCTGCTGCAGCTGTTCATCCGCCTCATGGGTAACCGGCATGTTGGCCGCCTCCACTATGACGCCGGCCCGAATGGCCGCGGCGTTGACGGCGTCGATGGTACCCTCCAGCGCCGCGGGGATCAGGATCTCGCAGGGTAGTTCCAGCAGTTCGGCATTGGTGATTGGGGTGGTGCCATCCAGACCTGCCAGGACGCCGGTCTCCCGCACATGGGCCAGGGCGCGATCGATGGGGATCCCCTGCTCGGCGAACACGCCGCCATGCACATCGGAGAGCGCGATCACCCTGAACCCCTGGTTTGCCATGGCGATGGCGGCATGGGAACCCACGTTGCCGAACCCCTGAATCACCACCCGGCTCCGCGCCGGAGTGAGCGACAGCTCTCGCGCCACCTTGCCGGCCAGATGGGCGACCCCGTGGCCGGTCGCCTCCAGCCGTCCGGCGCTGCCACCCAGCTCCACCGGCTTGCCGGTGACGACCGCGGTGCGGAAGCCATGGGATTTGCTGTACTCATCCAGGATCCAGGCCATCACCTGCGGGTTGGTGCCGATGTCCGGCGCCGGGATGTCGTCGTGCACGCCGATGATCGGCGCCATCTTCTGACAGAAGCGCTTGGTGAGCTCCTCCCGCTCGGTGTCGTTCAGCCGTTCGGGAGCGACGGCGATGCCACCCTTGGCACCGCCGAAGGGGATATCCACCAGGGCGGTCTTCCAGGTCATCAGCTGCGCCAGGGCGCGGGTCTCACCCAGATTGACATCCGGATGGAAACGCAGCCCGCCCTTGAACGGGCCGCGCGCATGGTTGTGCTGCACACGGTAACCCTGGAAGGTGTGCAGCACATTGTCACCGTTGTGACGCAGGGTCACCGGCACGGTGATGCGCGTCTCGCGAAAGGAGGAGAGCAGCAGCTCCCGTTGCGGCCCCTTCAGCTTGAGGCGATCAAAGGCCCGGTTCAGAAAATGGCGCTGGATCTCCTGGCAGACGCATCTCTCCTCCATCAACGCAGCTCCTCTCTGTAGAGATCGTCCCGCCGCAGCGGTGTGGGCAGGGGTTGACGGGCAGGAGCGGCAAGCACCTGATAGACATTGGTGCTGCCCTCGTCGAAGTAGTAGGCGCAGCCC